>NZ_CP013362.1:2424267-2727301 GCF_001718315.1 Burkholderia diffusa
CGCACGAGCGCGAGGCCGATCACCGCGATCGGCACGTACCATTTCGCGCGGTCGCTGCCGTGCGAGCCGAAGCCGTGGTCGAGCAGCGGCTTGAGCAGCGCCGGGATCCCGGCTTCCGTGGCCGCGACGACGCCCATCGTCATCACGGCGAGCAGCACGATACCGACGAGCGGCCGGATGTACGGCCACAGGCGCTTGAGGACCGTGACCGGCGACGTACCGGTGCCGTCCATCGGTTTGCGAAGAGTGTTCTGGGTTTCCAAGGCAATCCTTCTTGAGCCGCGACGCGGCGCCCGGGGCGAGACTGCCCGGAATTCACCCCGTCCGGCGGGTGCCGAAAAAGGCCCAACATTATAGCTGTACCGCTTCCGCCGGCATGGCCGTCGCCGAAGCGGCCGCCGACCGGCGCGCGGGTATACTGCCGCTCACCGTTTTCTCCGCCTTTTCGACGATTTCATGGCAGAACCCACCCTCGGCGTCGCCCTCATCGCCCTCAACGCGGCCGCGCGGCTCGCGCAGTGCCTCGACGCGCTGACCTTCGCCGACGATGTCGTCGTGATCGACGGCGGCAGCACCGACGATACCGTCGCGATTGCTCGCGCGCGCGGCGCCCGCGTGATCGTCGAGCGCGACTGGCCGGGCTTCGGCCCGCAGAAGAACCGCGCGCTCGATGCCCTCGACACCGACTGGATCCTGTCGCTCGACACCGACGAGGTGGTCAGCCCGGAACTCGCGCAGTCGATCCGCGCGGCCATTCGCGCGCCGGCCGCGCAGGTCTACGCGCTCGACCGGCTGTCGAGCTTCTGCGGCCAATGGATCCACCATAGCGGCTGGTATCCGGACTGGGTGCCGCGCCTGTTCCGGCGCGGCACTGCCCGCTTTTCCGACGACCTGGTGCACGAACGGCTGGTGTTCGACACGCCCGCGCATCGGCTGCCGGGCAAGCTGATGCACTATTCCTACGAGGATTTCGAAACCGTCGTGCGCAAGCTCGATGCGTATTCGACGGCCGGCGCACGCCAGCGCCGCGCGGCCGGCCAGCGCGGCGGCTTCGGCAAGGCGCTCGCACGCGGCGCGTGGGCGTTCGTGCGGACCTACGTGCTGCGGCGCGGGTTTCTCGACGGCCGCGCGGGCTTCATGATCGCCGTGTTCAATGCGGAAACGGTGTACTACCGGTTCCTCAAGCTCGGCCACGAGCCAGCCCGCTGAGCACGCGCGACCGCGCCCCCGACCCTGACGCCGCCGGCATGCGGCCACCCCGGCGTTACAATGCCGGGCTGCCCGCGCGCCATGCGCGCCCGAGCGCGGCGCCGCGCCATGCGCCGCCGACACGACGACCACCGAATCCGACCGCCATGTTCTCCATCATCATCCCGACCTGGAACAACCTGCCGTACCTCAAGCTCGTCGTCGACAGCCTGCGCCGTCATTCGGCCTACGACCACCAGATCATCGTGCACGTGAACGACGGCTCGGACGGCACGCTCGACTGGGTGCGCAGCGAAGGCATCGAGCACACCGCGTCGCCGGCCAACATCGGCATCTGCCACGCGGTGAATCTGGCCGCCGCGCGCGCGACGCGCGACTACGTCGTCTACATGAACGACGACATGTACTGCTGCCCCGGCTGGGACGCGGCGCTCGTGCGGCGCATCGAGCAGATGCCGACCGACCTGTTCATGCTGTCCGGCACGATGGTGGAGCCGGTCGACACGCGCAACCCGTGCGTCGTCGTCAGCGATTTCGGCCGCGACGCCGAACAGTTCGACGCGGCCGGCCTCGTCGCGGCCACGCCGCGGCTCGCGCGCGCGGATTGGCTCGGCTCGACCTGGCCGCCGACGCTCGTGCACCGCGACTGGTGGAACCGCATCGGCGGCTACAGCAGCGAGCTGTCGCCCGGGATGAGCAGCGACAACGACTTCTCGATGAAATTCTGGGACGCCGGCTGCCGGATCTTCCTCGGTGTCGGCGACAGCCTCGTCTATCACTTCCAGCAGAAGAGCACGGGCAAGATCGTCAAGAACGATGGCCGCCGCCAGTTCCTCAACAAATGGGGCATGACGCAGGCCACGTTCGACCGCTATTACCTCCATCGCGGCGAGCCGGCGGGCTCGCGACTCGTGCTCGACACGCCGGCCGTCGAAGGGCGCCTGAAGCGCGCACTGCTACGCTCGCGGATCAAGCGCGCATTCGGTTGATCAGACCCCGGAAACGACACGGAAACGGCCGCAGCTTCGCGTATACTGCGCGCTTCGTCCCGCGCGGTGCCGCCGGGACGCGCGGCGCGCAGCACGGTGCCCGCATCCCGCATTCGTCCATTCGACAGGTTCCGATGCTTTCGTTTTCCGCTCCCGCCACGCGGCGCCTGACCGCCGCCCGCGCTTTCGCCGTCATCGCGCTGTGCATGGTGCCCGTCTCGACCGCGCTGACCAACGTGTTCTGCGGACTGTTCGCGGCCGCGCTCGTCATCTCCCCCGAATTCTGGCGCGACCTGCGCACGTTCGTCACCGAGCCGGCGTCGCTCGCGGCGCTTCTGATCCTCGCAGCGCTGACCGCGAGCGTCACCTATACGGTCGCGCCGCATCCGAAGGCGTGGAACTGGGTCGCCAAGTACGACAAACTGCTGCTGGTGCCGTTTGCCGTGCTCGCGTTCCGCCACTCGAACTGGGCGCCGATCGTGCGGCGAGCATGGTTCGGCACGCTGTGCATGGTCCTGCTGCTGTCGACCACCAACTATCTCGGGCTGACCGCGATCGGGCCCGCGCATGCGACCGAACTGCCGCTGTCGCGTGCATGGGTGTTCAAGAACCACATCGCGGCCGGCATGTTCGGCGCGTTGCTGTTCTATCAGGCGGCCGACCTCTCGCTGTCCGCCCGCACCGCGCTGTCGCGCGCCGCGTTTGCCGCCGTCGCCGCATGGTCGCTGATCAACGTGTTCGTGATGCTGCAGGGACGAACCGGGCAGGTCATCGCGCTGCTGCTGATCCTTGTCGTCGCGGTGCGCTTCGTGCTGCTGCTGCGCCGCCAGTCGGCGCTGCGCGCGGGCCTCGCCGCCGGAGCACTGGTCCTGGCGGGTGTCGCGCTCGTCGTCGCTGCGTGCACGGTGCACAACGGCCGGCTTGTGAAGGTCGTGTCGGAAGTGCAGCAGTATCGGCAGACCGATGCGGTCACGTCGACCGGGCTGCGCCTCGAGTGGTACAAGAAGGGCCTTGAGCTGTATCGCGTGCGCCCCGTGATCGGCTACGGTGCGGGCGGCCTCGAATTCGAGTTCGAAAAGCTCACGGCCGGCAAGACGGCCGCCGAAGGGCAGCTCACGTCGAATCCGCATAACGAATACCTGCTGATGGCCGTGCAGCTCGGCACGCTCGGCGTATTGCTGTTCGTGAACCTGATCGTGCAGATCGCGCGTGGCAGCCGCGCGCTCGATCCGCGTTCGCGGCAGCTGCTGCTCGCATGGCTCGCGATCTTCGCGATCGGCAGCCTTGCGAATTCGCTGCTGCTCGATTTCGCCGAAGGGCATCTGCTGGTGCTGCTCGCCGGGATCCTGATCGGCTGCGGCGCGCGCACCGAGGCACTGCCGCGCGAGACGTCGGCGATCCGTCGCAGCGCGTAACGCATCATGCGGCGGGCGGCGCGCGATCCGCGTTGCCACCTGCCGCAGGTTCGGGCGCTCGGGCTTCAATGGCGGCGCACGCGCGCCGCTGCCGGAAGCTCAGCCGCGCGCCGTCGACGCGTCGCCACGCCATCGCTTTTCAAATCAGGAAACGCAAGGCCTTCACACGTCAGTCGGAACGCGCGCGATGCAATCGCGACGTGTCGATGACCACGTCGCTGGCGCCAAGCGCAGTCAGCCCGAGCATCTCGGCTGCCGCCGCCTTCACACGCTGCGCGCCGAGATTGACGAGGCAGTCGCTACGGCTGTCGACATGATGCTCGCAGCCTTCGTGCCGGCACGGCACGCAATCGCCCTCGCCCTGCAGCAGCCACACGTTGCCGTGCCGCGCGGAGCCGCGCAGCGCCCACGGGTTCTCGGTCGCCGGCCAGTGCTGCGGCCACGGCCCCCAGCGCACCGGATCGGACGGACCGAACAGCGCGATCGTGTCGGTGCCCGTCGCGGCCGCAACGTGCGTCGCGCCCGTATCGGGTCCGATGAAGAGCCGCGCACGCCGCACCAGTTCGGCGCTTTCGCCGAACGTCAGGCGGCCGACCAGATTCAGCACGTCGCCGCCCGCCTCGGCCGCGACCTGCTCCGCGTACTCGCGCTCGCGATCGGCCGGTCCACCCGACAGCGCGATCGCAAATCCCTGCGCGCGCAGCCAGTCGATCATCTCGACCCAGCCCTCGAGCCGCCATTGCTTGTAGCGGAACATCGGATACGGATGCAGCACGACGAGCGGCTTGCCGTCGCGGATTGCCGGCGATTCGGCGAGCCACGCGTCGAATCGCGCGCGCCGCGCGGGATCGTCGCCGATGCCCGGCGCGACCACCTCGGATACCGGCTCGATGCCGATCACCGGTGCAAGCGCGAGCGTACTGACGACCGTATGCGCGGACTCGTGATGATTGATCGCGATGCCGTTCAGCATCATTCGAGTCAGCCACGTGACGCGGTTCGGATCGACGAGGCCGACACGCCTGCGGCCGGCGAACCAGCTGTAGAAGCGCGGCCGGTCGGAGCTGAGCGCCGCGCACGCGAGATCGTAGCGGCGCCACATCGATAGCGCGTCGCGCAGCCGCTCGCGGAACCCCGCACGCTGCGCGACGACGATCACGCGCCGCACGTCGGGGTTGTGCTCCAGCACGCCCTCGGTGCCGCGAAACACCAGCATGTCGATCTGCGCGTCGGGCCAGCGCGCCTTCAGCGAACGCACGAGCGGCGTCGTCAGCAGCACGTCGCCGATACGGCGCGGAGCTGCGACGAGGATGGTTCTGGGCGGGCGGGCGGAAGAAAACAGGGCCAAGGCGATCGTTCCATCTAGCTGGCTGGACAAGGCTCGCAATGTACAGGATTTTACGGCCGGCGGCGTGGCGTCCGGCGCAGGCGTCGGCAACGCGCCGCGGTCGTCAGTCGGGGCGCCCGTCCGGCATCGCGGCAGGCAACCATGCGCCGCGTACGGCGGGGCCCGCAGCCATCGCGTGGCCTGTCGCCCGTTCGGCCGTTCGATGGCAGCGCCGGCAATGCCGTCGCCGCCTGCCGTCCCGGGGGGCTACGAAAAGATTGCGTCGACGCCGGGTGCCGCGAGCGTGGCGGCCGGGACCGGCACCGCGCCGCCCATCGCGTCGTCGGGCTGTCCGGCCGGCGTCAACAAATGAAGCACCGCGCGCTCGAGCGCGTCGACGCCGATCGCGTCGACCGTCGCGCCGGCCCGCAGGATCACGTGCGGCACGCCGAGCGGATGCCAGCGCCGGTATTTCTCGGGACGGTCCTCGAACAGCGCGGCGACCGGCACGCCGAGCGCAGACGCAAGATGCACGGGCGCGCTGTCGGCCGACACGATCGCGTCGAGCAGGCTCGCGGCGGCCACCAGGTCGGCGACGGACGACGGCGTGACATGCCGTGCGTTCACGTCCCGCCACGTGTCGCGATCGGCGTCGGCCGACACGGCGGGATCGCGGAACACGACCACGTCGGCGAACGGTGCGAGCCGCCGGCCGAGATCGCGCCATCGATCGTCTGGCCAGCGCCGCTCGGCTGCCTTGTTCGACACGAAGAGGCCGACGCGCGGTTTCGTGCGCGGCCCGAGCAGCCGATACCACGCCTCCTGCAGCGCGCGGTCGGGGTGGACGGACAGCGCGAGACCGTCGAGATCGGTGCGGCCGAGTTCGGGCACGAGCCGGAATCCCGACAGCGCCTCATGGCACATCGGCCGCGACGCGACGTGTTCCGGCTTGCGATCGTCGAATTCGGAATCGGCATCGTGCCAGCGACAATCCTTCACGCCGAGCTGCCGCGCGAACCGGATGCTGCTGCGATGCATGCCGCCGTTCGGCACGACCACGAGGTCGAACCGCAGGCGACGCAGCCGGCGCACGAGCCGCAGCCGGTCGAAGAACGCGCGCATCCGTCCCGGGCGGTCGTTGCGCTCGCACTGACGGCTGTACACGTAGGTGTGGACCGTGTGCACGTCCGGGTTGCCGGCCAGTGCGGCCGCGTTGTAGCGGTTCGCGACCACGTGCAGTTCCGCCCCGGGCCAACGCTGTTTCAGCGCGCCGAGAAAAGCGGTCGTGCACAGCATGTCGCCCAAAAAATCAATCCGGATCACGAGGATCCGCCCCGTCGGTTTCCCGTTGGCCATTGTTGTGGTCGTGCTGTCGATTTTTATCGTCGCGTACCGATCGGCATCCTGGCGTCCTTCCCCATGCCGGCCTCGTCGCTTGGTCGCTCGCGGCACCGCGCCGCATCGCGTGCAGCACTGAACCGTCCCCGTTTGTTCGCGCATGCGATGTCGCAGCCGGCCGGCGGACGTGCCGTGGCCGGCGCCGCATCCGCGTCGCGCGCGACGGATTGTATAGCGTCAGGATGACAGCCCCAAGCACCCGCCGAAATGAAAACGGCCCGCCGCACCGCCCAAAGGCGATGCGACGAGCCGTGCGAACGACGACCGTCAGGCGGGACCGCTCAGTACGTGATTTCGACGATGCTGCCGTCGAACGTCGCGCGCAACTCCGCGAGCAGCGTGTCGCTCGGTTTGACGCGCCACGCGTCGCCGAGACGCATTTCACCCTGCGCGCGCGCATTGCTGTAGTGAACCTGGACCGCGAGCCCGCTCGGCAGCGGCGCCTGCGGGCGACGGCCGCCGTCGCGCCCGCCGCCGCGCGGCGCCGGTGCCTCGACCGCCTGCACGGCCGCCGGATCGTCCTTTGACACGTGCGGCTCGAGCACGCGGCGCAGCGCCGCCGCATCCGCATTGCCGTTCATCGTGAGCCGCACCGCCTGCGCGTAGCGGCTGCGCGCGCGCTCGAGATCCATCACCGTGTCGGCCGTGAAACGGATGCCGCCGGTGAACGCATCGTTGCGCGCCTGCCCCTGCACGATCAGCAGTTCGTCTTCCTTGAACAGCGCCTTGTTCGCCTCGAACTGTTCGTTAAAAATCGTGATCTCGCACTGGCCTGAACCGTCGTCGAGCAATGCGATCAGCATCTTGCCGCGCTGGGTCATCTGCGTGCGCAGCGATGCGATGATGCCCGCGACGAGCTTGTCGCGCCCTTCCTTCAGGTCGCCAAGCTTCTGTCGCACGAACCGGCGCACTTCGTCGCGATATGCATCGAACAGGTGCCCGGACAGGTAGAAGCCGAGCGCGCCCTTCTCTTCCTGCAGGCGGCGCTTGTCGTCCCAAGCGGGTTCGTCCACGAGTGCATGCGCGTGCAGCGACTCGCCGCCCATGTCGAACAGGCCGGCCTGCATCGCGTTCGCAGCGGCCTGATCGGCCGCTTCCATCGCGAGCGGCACCGACGCGAGCATTTGCGCGCGATTCGCGTTCAGCGAATCGAACGCGCCGGCACGAATCAGCGCCTCGACCGTGCGGCGGTTGACGACACGCCGGTCGATCCGCTCGCAGAAATCGAACAGGTCGGTGAACGGCTTTTCCTCGCGCGCGCGCAGGATCTCCTCGATCGCGTTCTGGCCGCTGCCCTTCACCGCGCCGAGACCGTAGCGAATCGTGCGCGAGCGCTTGCCGTCGGCTTCCGCGACGGGCTCGAACCGGTAATGCGACTGGTTGATGTCCGGCGGCAGCACGGTAAGGTTGTTCACGATGCAGTCGTCGAACAGGATCTTCACCTTGTCGGTGTCGTCCATCGCGAGCGTCATGTTGGCCGCCATGAATTCGGCCGGATGGTGCGCCTTCAGCCACGCGGTGTAATACGCGAGCAGCGCGTAGGCCGCCGCGTGCGACTTGTTGAAGCCGTAGCCCGCGAACTTCTCCATCAGGTCGAAGATCTCGTCGGACTTCTCGCGCGTGAGGCCGTTCTTCGCCGCACCCTCGGCGAAGATCTCGCGGTGCTTGACCATCTCCTCGGGCTTCTTCTTGCCCATCGCGCGACGCAGCAAGTCCGCGCCGCCGAGCGAGTAGCCGCCGATGATCTGCGCCATCTGCATCACCTGCTCCTGATAGACCATGATGCCGTAGGTCTCTTTCAGGACGGGCTCGACGCGCGGATCCGGATACTCGACCTTCTCGCGGCCGTGCTTCCGTGCGCAGAAGCTCGGGATCAGGTCCATCGGGCCCGGACGGTACAACGACACGAGCGCGATGATGTCCTCGAAGCGGTCGGGCTGCGCGTCCTTCAGCATGCCCTGCATCCCGCGGCTTTCCAGCTGGAACACGGCGACCGTGTTGGCCTTCTTCAGGATCTGGAACGATGCCGGATCGTCGAGCGGCACCTGCGCGAGCGACCAGTCGGCCTTCGACGCATCGAGACGGCGGATGTAGCGCTCGGCCCAGTCGAGGATCGTCAGCGTCGTGAGACCCAGAAAGTCGAACTTCACGAGGCCGACGGCTTCGACGTCGTCCTTGTCGTACTGGCTGACGACGCCGCCGTCATCGCCCTGCGTGTACAGCGGGCAGAAGTCGGTCAGCTTGCCGGGCGCGATCAGCACGCCGCCCGCGTGCATCCCGACGTTACGCGTCAGGCCCTCGACGCGCTGCGCGAGGTCGAGCAGCTGGTGCACTTCGTCCTCGTGGTCGTAGCGCTCCTGCAGCTGCGGCTCTTCCTTCATCGCGTCGGCGATGGTCACGTGCTTGCCCGGCTTGAACGGAATCAGCTTCGCGACGCCGTCGGTGAACATGTAGCCAAGGTCGAGCACGCGGCCGATGTCGCGCACGGCCGCCTTCGCGGCCATCGTGCCGAAGGTGGCGATCTGCGACACGGCGTCCGCGCCGTATTTTTCCTTCACGTACTGGATCACGCGATCGCGGCCGTGCTGGCAGAAGTCGATGTCGAAGTCGGGCATCGACACGCGTTCCGGATTCAGGAATCGCTCGAACAGCAGGTTGTAGCGCAGCGGGTCCAGATCGGTAATGCCGAGCGCGTACGCGACCAGCGAACCGGCACCCGAGCCGCGGCCCGGGCCGACCGGCACGCCGTTGTTTTTCGCCCAGTTGATGAAGTCCGCAACGATCAGGAAGTAGCCCGGGAAGCCCATCTTCGTGATGGTCCCGCACTCGAACTCGAGCCGCTTGTAATACGTGTCGCGCTGCGCTTCGCGCTCCGCCGCATCCGGATACAGCTGTTCGAGGCGCTTCTCGAGCCCTTCCTTCGACAGCTGGACCAGGTAGTCGTCGAGCGACATGCCGTCCGGCGTCGGAAACAGCGGCAGCTTCGGCTTGCCGAGCTCGAGCTTCAGGTTGCAGCGCTTCGCGATCTCGACCGTGTTGGCGACCGCCGACGGCAGGTCGGCGAACAGCGCGACCATGTCGTCCTGCGTGCGGAAGTACTGATCGGTCGTGAAACGTTTCTGGCGCCGCGGGTTCGCGAGCATGTCGCCTTCCGAGATGCACACGCGCGCCTCGTGCGCGGTGAAGTCGTCGTCGGTCATGAACTGCGTCGGATGCGTCGCGACGACCGGCAGCTTCAGCGACGCGGCGAGCGTCGCGGCTTGCTGGATGTACGCCTCGGCGCCCGGCTGGCCGTAACGCTGCAGCTCGATGTAGAAGCCGCCCGGGAACACCTTCGCCCAGCGCTCGGCATGACGGCGCGCGGCTTCCTCGTTACCGGCCGCGAGCGCGAGCCCGATATCGCCCTGCTGCGCACCCGACAGCGCGAGCAGCCCTTGGGACAGCTCGCCGTCGAGCCAGCTCGCGTCGAGCTCTGCGCGGCCGCGATACTGGTTCGTAAGCCACGCCTTCGACAGCAGCTCGCACAGATTCAGGTAGCCAGTCTTGTCCTTCACCAGCAGCAGCAGGCGCGACGGTTTGTCGCGATCGTCCGGATTGGTGATCCAGACGTCGCAGCCGGCAATGGGCTTGATGCCCTTGCCGCGGGCTTCCTGGTAGAAACGAACGAGGCCGAATGCGTTGCCGAGATCGGTAAGGGCGAGCGCGCCCTGACCGTCCGCGGCCGCCGCCTTGACGATGTCGTCGAGACGCACGATGCCGTCGGCAATCGAGAATTCGGAGTGAACGCGAAGATGGACGAAGCGGGGATCTGACATGGGCGATATTGTAGCCGCGTCGTCGCGCCGGCTGCCCAAAAAATCCCCGCGCCCGGCCGTTCGGCCGATGCACGCGACGTCGGCCGAACGGTCAGGTGCCGGCGCACGCGCAGTTTGCGGGATAATACGGGTTTTCGAATCACCGCCCAGGCTTCGCACCCTTTTTTGCGGGGCCGCCGTGCGCCCGCCGCACGGCCGCGGCCGTTTTCCCGTCGGACCATCATGACCATCGTCAACCTTGCCGCCTACCATTTCGTGTCGCTCGACGCGACCGAGCAATGGCGCCCGCTCGTCACCGCCCGCTGCAACGAACTCGGCCTGCGCGGCACGATCCTGCTCGCGCCGGAAGGCATCAACCTGTTCATCGCCGGCCCGCGTGAGGCGACCGACGCATTCATCGACTACATCCGCCACGATCCGCTGTTCGAAGGCAAGTTCGCGACGCTGCAGTTCAAGGAGAGCTTGTCCGACTCGCAACCGTTCCGCCGGATGCTCGTGCGCCTGAAGCGCGAGATCATCACGATGAAGAAGCCCGCAATCAAGCCGGAGCTCGGCCGCGCGCCGTCGGTCGACGCACACACGCTGAAGGCGTGGCTCGACCGCGGCCACGACGATGCCGGTCGTCCGGTCGTGATGCTCGACACGCGCAACGCGTTCGAAGTGGACGTCGGCACGTTCGACCACGCGCTGGACTACCGGATCGACAAGTTCAGCGAGTTCCCGGAAGTGATCGACGCGAACCGCGCCGATCTCGAGGGCAAGACGGTCGTGTCGTTCTGCACGGGCGGCATCCGCTGCGAGAAGGCGGCGATCCACATGAAGGAAATCGGCATCGAGAACGTGTACCAGCTCGAGGGCGGGATCCTGAAGTATTTCGAGGAAGTCGGCGGTGCGCACTATCACGGCGACTGCTTCGTGTTCGACTACCGCACCGCGCTGAATCCGCAACTGCAGCCGACCGCAAACGTCACGTGCTTCGCGTGCCGCGCAGTCGTCACGCCGGAAGCCCAGCAATCGCCGAGCTACGTGCCCGGCCAGTCGTGCCCGGCCTGCGCGCAGGCAGCCAGCGCCGCGTAAGCGCGCGTCGCTCCGCGCCCCGATGAACGGCTACCGCGGCCGCTTCGCGCCGTCGCCCACCGGCCCGCTGCATTTCGGCTCGCTGGCCGGTGCACTCGCGAGCTGGCTCGACGCCCGGGCACACGGCGGCACGTGGCTAGTGCGCATCGAGGACATCGACGGCCCGCGCACGGTGCCCGGCGCCGCCGACGACATCCTTGCGACGCTCGCGCATTTCGGCATGACGCCCGACGAGCCGCCCGTATGGCAAAGCACGCGCGAGGCCAACTATGCGGCCGCGCTCGAACGGCTCGTCGACGCGGGGCTCGTCTACCCGTGCGGCTGCACCCGCAAGGAAATCGCCGATTCGCTACGTGCCGCGCACGAGCGCCACACGACGCTCGCGTACCCGGGCACCTGCCGCACCGGCCTGCACGGCAAGCCCGCGCGCGCGTGGCGGCTGCGCGTGCCGGACGGCGACGATGCGATCGTCACGTTCGACGACCGCTGGCAGCACACGCAAACGCAGAACCTCGCGACCGACGTCGGCGATTTCGTGCTGAAGCGGGCGGACGGCCAATGGGCGTACCAACTCGCGGTCGTGGTCGACGATGCCGACGCGGGCATCACGCACGTCGTGCGAGGCGCCGACCTGCTCGATTCAACCGCGCGCCAGATCTACCTGCAGCGCTGTCTCGGCGTGCCGACGCCGGCATACCTCCACGTGCCCGTCGTCGTCGATGCGAACGGCGAAAAGCTCAGCAAGCAGACGGGCGCGATTGCGCTCGAGCGCAACGATCCGCTGCCGGCGTTACGGGCCGCCGCCGCGCATCTCGGCCTCGCTGCGGATGGCGATCCATCGGGCGATACGATGGATGCGTTCTACGCAGCCGCGACCGATGCATGGGCGCGTCGCTTCGGGCCGCGCGCCGGTTGACGTGCGGGCTATATCGACCGCGTTCCGGCATCCGTCAGCGCCAAGTCGATCGGAACTGCGCCCCCGCTGACGACACGGCACCGAACCGTTCGCTGAACCGCCCCTGATCGACTCGGCAACGCGTCGCGCCCTCGCCCGCCTCTTCACGATTCGTCTCGCCAATGAAAAACGGGCACATGCTCTTCGCATGCACCCGTTTTCGCGGCAGCGCTCGCGCGCCGCACCGACTGCCTGAACCGCCCGCTTACGCCGACGGCTTGCGCGGCATTCCGAAGCCGCCGAGCAGCGCGGCGACCTGACGCTTCGGCCCCTTCTTCTCGGGTTGCTGCGCGGACTTCGACTCTTCCGGCTGCTGCGCCGGCGCCGACGGTTCATACGGCTTCAGGAAGAAATCGTCGACCGGCGCCTCGTGGCGACGGTGATGGCCGCCACGCTCGGAACCGCCGGAACGACGCGCCGACGCACCGCGATGCTCGTCGCGCTCGCGGCGCCCGCCACGTTCGCCGCCACGCTCCGCCCCGCGCTCGCCGCCACGCTCGTCGTGACGATGGCGCGCCGGCTTGTCGAGCGCGAGCGTCTGCACGTCGAGCGGACGCTTGATCAGCTTCTCGATATCGGCGAGCTGCTTGCGCTCGTTCGGGCTGCACAGCGACAGCGCATCGCCCGTCGCGCCCGCGCGGCCCGTGCGGCCGATGCGGTGCACGTAGTCTTCCGCGTTGAACGGCAGGTCGAAGTTGATCACGGCCGGCAGTTCGGCGATGTCGAGACCGCGCGCGGCCACGTCGGTCGCGACCAGCGCCTCGATTTCGCCGCGCTTGAACGCGTCGAGCGCCTGCATCCGCTCGATCTGCGACTTGTCGCCGTGGATCGCCGACGCGACCACGCCGTCGCGCTCGAGGTTGCGCGCCAGCCGGCTTGCGCCGATCTTGCTGTTGCAGAACACGATCACCTGCTTGAGCCCGCGATCGCGCAGCAGCTGCACGACCGCGGCCTGCTTGTCGCCCTCGGCGACGTCGTAGACGATCTGCGTGACGTTCGCGTTCGTCGAATTGCTGCGCGCGACCTCGATCGTCTGCGGGTTGCGCAGGTAGGTCGATGCGAGCTTCTTGATTTCCGGCGAGAAAGTGGCCGAGAACAGCAGCGTCTGACGCTCCTTCGGCAGCAGGTTCAGGATGCGCTGCAGGTCCGGCAGGAAGCCCATGTCGAGCATCCGGTCGGCTTCGTCGAGCACGAGCATCTGCACCTGCCCGAGGTTTGCCGTCTTCTGCTGCACGTGGTCGAGCAGGCGGCCCGGCGTCGCGATCAGGATCTCGACGCCGCGGCGCAACTCGGCCATCTGCGGGTTCATGTCGACGCCGCCGAACACGACCGCGCTGCGCAGCGACGTGTGCTTCCCGTACGCATGCACGTTCGCGGCGACCTGGTCGGCGAGCTCGCGGGTCGGCGTGAGGATCAGCGCGCGCACCGGATGGCGCGCGGGCGATGCGCTCGTGTTGGCCTGCGGCAGCAGCCGCTGGAGGATCGGCAGCGAGAAGCTCGCGGTCTTGCCGGTGCCCGTTTGCGCGGCGCCCATGACGTCGCGGCCGGCGAGCACGACCGGAATGGCCTGCGCCTGGATCGGCGTCGGCGTCGTATAGCCCTGCTCCGCAATGGCTTTCAGGATATCGGCGGCAAGGCCGAATTGATCGAAGGTTGCGTCGACTGGCTTGGCGACAGAATCGGACATGGTGGCGTTTCGCTCAAAAGGCGCGGCGGGGACATCGTGCGTCAGGCCGGCCGGGCCTGCGCTCATCACATTTCGGAAGTAGACGGAGCCGCGGCGCGCCGCGCGGCGCCGCTCTGGCGCTTGGGACCGGTTCATTTCGAACAGCGGGCGCCACAGGCCGTGCGGACTCCGTTCGGCGCGAATGCCGTCGGAAAGGGCCGTATTGTAGCACTGCGCAGCAATCTGTCCGTGACAACGCCGCGAACGCCCACGGCGGCGGTTCGCGGCGTGCTCCGACAGGCCGGGCGCGGCGAGACGCGTCGGGCGACCGGGCTATCCCGATCGGCTGATGACTAGAAATAGGGGTCGAATGCCGGACATATGTTTCGGAAATCGGCAAGCGGCCGACGAACCCGAGCACGCCTGCCTCACGTTTCGGCCCAAGGTCGAAACCGGCTGCCCGCACCGATCGCGGCAATCGGCACGCCCGCACGGCGTACCCGATCGCGCGCGGCGCTCAGCCCTTCTTCTTTTTCTTCTTTTCGACCTGCACGCAGTCGCCCAGCAGCGGAGCCGCATTCTGGTCGGCGATCTCGTCGCGCAGGGTTCCTTCCTTGCCCTTCGTCCACCAGGTATAGCGCCCGGCCTGATAACGCACGCCCGACGCCGAAACGGTATCGACGAACAGCAGTTGCTGCCCGTTGACCGGCACCAGCGCGAAGCTCTGACCGTTGCCCGCACGCCAGTACGACACGCGCACCGGCTGCTTCTGGTTCGCGCACTGATAGACGGTCTGCTCGCGGGAATCGGCGTCGATCTCCTCGACGGTCAGTTGCGCGGCATGCGCGACGGAAATGGCGGCGCCGGCCAGCGCGAGCGCGGCGAAGGTTTGGCGAATCATGCAGGTCCTCTCACGAGACGGGTGGAAGCGCGCCCTCGCGGGACGCGCGGTTATCGTTGATTATGGTTGAGCGTTCCACGGTCAGGGATCGATGACGTCGGCGCATGCATCGGTCGGCGCGGCCGCGACATGGCCGACGAGCGGCACAATCTTCAGCCCGGCCGATGCGACCCGGCACGGCGCGGCCGCAAGGCCGCATCCCGCGAGACTCGCGATCAGCGCCAATGCGGCGCCCACCTTGCCGAAACGGCAGATCCACCGCCATGTCGACGCCATCGTGCTCTCCTGTGATCCGGTCAGCGCGCCGACACGGGCCGCACGGCCGCCGCGGCGCGCTTCGCGCGTTCGCGGGCTTCGTCGACGGTCGCACCGGTCGCGAGGGCAACGCCCATGCGCCGTTTCGTAAAGCTTTCCGGTTTGCCGAACAGGCGCAGGTCGGCGCCCGGCACGGCCAGCGCGTCGCGCACGCCCTCGAACGCGATGCCGCGCTCGTCGAGGCCGCCATAGATCACCGCCGACGCGGCCGGCGAGCCCAGCGTCAGATCGACCGGCAGCCCGAGAATCGCGCGCGCGTGCAGTTCGAATTCCGACTGGCGCTGCGATGCGAGCGTCACGAGGCCGGTATCGTGCGGCCGCGGGCTCACTTCGGAGAACCAGACTTCGTCGCCACGCACGAACAGTTCGACGCCGAACAGCCCCCGCCCGCCAAGCGCCTCGGTCACCTTGTGCGCGATCTCGCGCGACTTTTCCAGCGCGACGGCGCTCATCGGCTGCGGCTGCCACGATTCGACGTAATCGCCCGCCACTTGCACGTGCCCGACCGGCTCGCAGAAATAGGTGCGCGTCTCGAGCGTCGCGGGATCGATCGCGCGCACGGTCAACTGCGTGATCTCGTAGTCGAAATCGATGAACCCCTCGACGATCACGCGGCCGTGGTTCACGCGGCCGCCCGCCATCGCGTAATCCCACGCGGGCTTCACTTCGGCCTCTGTCCGCACGACCGACTGCCCCTTGCCCGACGACGACATCACCGGCTTCACGACGCACGGCATGCCGATCTTCGCGACGGCCGCGCTGAACGCGTCGAACGACTCCGCGAACGCATACGGCGAAGTCGCCAGCCCGAGCTCCTCGGCCGCGAGGCGGCGGATGCCCTCGCGGTTCATCGTGAGCTGCGTCGCGCGCGCGGTCGGGATCACCTCGGCCAGGCCGGCCGCCTCGATCGCCGCGAGCGCATCGGTCGCGATCGCCTCGATCTCCGGCACGATCAGATGCGGGCGCTCGGCCTCGACGACCGCGCGTAGCGCGGCCGCGTCGGTCATGTCGATCACGTGCGCGCGATGCGCGACCTGGTGGCCCGGCGCATCCGGATAACGGTCGACGGCGACAACTTCGACGCCGAGCCGCTGCAACGCGATGATGACTTCCTTGCCGAGCTCGCCCGCGCCGAGCAGCATGACGCGCGTGGCCGAGGGTGAAAGCGGCGTACCGAGCCGCTGACCGATCTGCATGTGATTTCCCGCTGGTTCTGTTGGAGGACGAAAACGGCTTCGATGTTAACACGCGCACCCGCGCCGGTCCGGCCGGTTTCGTCGCGTCGCCGCGTCGCCGCGCGAAGCGCGCCGGAGGGTTGCGAACGTTTTCACGCGCGAAGTGTCGGCTCGCCTCGCGCGGGGCGGGTGCGTTACTCTTACGCCTTGATCAGAATCCGATGAGGAACGAGGCTCATGTCCCACCTGTCCGCCGCCGCACGCGCACGCACCGGCCTGCTGCGCCCGCTGCGCGCGCCGCTCTGCGCGTTGACGCTTGCCACGCTTCTCGCCGCCTGCGCAATGCCGACCCACCCCGATTCCGCCGCCCCCGCACCCGACCCGTACAACCCCGCCGCCGTCCAGCTGCTCGACGATACGAGCTGGGAGCTCACGAGCTGGGTGAACGCCGACGGCACGCCGCGCACGATTCCGCACGGCGACAACGGCGAGCCGATCAAGCTCGCGCTGTCCACCGACTCGGGCGTGCGGCGCGCCAGCGGCTTTTCCGGCTGCAACCGCTACATGGGCACCTACGCGCTCAAGAACGGGTTGCTGAGCTTCGGGCCGCTCGCCGGCACGCGCATGGCATGCCCGAACACACTCGGCGGCCAGCTCGAACACGCGTACCTCGATGCGCTCGCGCACATCCAGAAAACCGGCGTGCAGATGCGCGAGCCGCAGCAGCTGCAGATCGTGACCGAAGCCGGCGCGACGCTGACCTTCACGCGCCGGAGTTCCTGATGCAGCGCGCGGGCGAAGGCCGCCCGGCCGCCTGCGCCACGCGCGAATTCCGCACGCACGCGTCGCGCCGCCTGGAAGCGCATCGACGCCTTCATGCTGCCTTGGAGTCCTGTTCGCCGGCCGGTTAAACTCGGCGGGTCGCGCACCGCGCTCCCGCCCTCTTCCTGTTTCATCAAAGCATGCACACGGTTGTCTTCGGCTGGTTCGGCATCTCCGCCGTCTGGTTCCTCCTTCTCATCTGGCGTCTCGTTCAGGCGATGCTGCCCGGCGGCGGCGGGCTCGCCGGCCGCGGCTCGATTCGCCTGTGGCTCGGTTTCGCGGCCGTGTTCGTCGCGAGCTGCGCGCTGACGAGCCCGCTGTCGGGCCCCGACACGAATGCGCTCGGCCACGCGTTCTCGAACGGCTTCGCGCATGTGCTCGGCCCGATCGGCACGCCCGTCGCGATGGTCGTCCTGTTCTTCGCGGGCCTGCCGTGGCTGACCGGCATCGGCTGGCGGCAGTTCGCCGCTTGGGTCGACACGTCGTTCGGCGTCAAGCTCGCGCGCGATGTCGGCGACGACGACGTACGCGGCATCGCCGACCTGCCGCGCAGCGCGCTGCATCGCGACGACGACATCGTGCAGCCGACCACCGCACACACCGTCAACTCGATGGCGCCGCGGCAGAACGGCCGCTATTCGCGCCCAACGTTGTGGAAACCGGATCCGCAGGCCCGGCCGAAGCCGCGCGGCAACGCAGCGCCGCGTCCGCTCGCGGAGCCGGTCGCGCCGTCGGGCTGGCTGAAGCCGGCCTCGGCCCATCGCATGCCCCCGCCGCCCGCACCGGGCACGACGAGCGCCATGCCGCCCCCGACGACCGGCAGCACCGCCAGCCTCGCGCGGGCCGCCGCGAACGCACAGATGCCGCGCCCGAATCCGGCCCCGCTTCCGGCCGGGTTCGAGCCCGTTCGACCGCAACCGACCACCGCGCGACCGGCCGCAGCCGCATTGAAGCAGCCGGCCGCGCCGCGCACCGTCGTCACGCCGCGCCCGGCTGCAGCGACACCGCCGCGCACGCCCGCACGGCCAGTGGCAGGTACCGGCGCTGCCGGCCAGCCGCCGGACGCGGCACGGCGCCGCCCCGCGCCGCCGGTCCCCGCGCGCGCGCCGCTCTACGCATGGGTGCAGCAGCCCGCGGAGCCGATCACGCCGGCGCCGAGCGTTCACGACACGCTGCGCTCGATCGAGGCCAGCACCGCGCAGTGGGCGACGCTGGACGACGTGCGTACGCCCGATTCGGCGCCGGCGACGGCCGCCGCAGCGACCATGTCCGGCGCGGTTGCAGCGGCAGCGAGCGTCGCGGCGTCGGCATCGACGGCCGCACCCGCCGGGATCGTTGCGGGCGCGCATCAGGCCGCGCCCCGCGACGCACGCCTTCCGGACATGCACGAAACCGCGTCGGCATACGACGACGCACCGATCGTGCTGGATGCATTCATGCCGGCCGAGCCGAGCGTGCGAGCGCCCGTCGTTGATGCGGGCGCGCCGGCGTTCGGCGAGACCGTGCGGCAGGTCATGCCGGATCCCGGCGTCGAGACCGATGCACCGACGCGTCACGCGCACGGCGAGCATCGGGATGACACCGATGCTCCCGCCGCGCCGGTATTCGACTCCCCGATCGACTTTGCACCGTGGGAAGACATCGTCAGCCCGCCGGTTTCCGAATTCGGCGCAGCAGATGAAAGCCAGCTCGCTGCGCCGCTGTCCGACGCGGATGCGTCGGCGGCGACGGGCAAAGCTGCCGATACGCATCCGGCCGCCATCACGCCGAGCGCAAACGCCATGGGCAGCACCGCCGATCCGAGGGATGCGGCAACGGCCGCAGGGACGGTTCGTCAGGCCGAGTCGCGATCCACGCCGTCGGCCGGTACCGCCATATCCGTCGATACGAAACAAGACACGCTCGCGACTCAGGACGTCGTGAAACCTGTCCAGCAGGTCGCGCCGACCGCTCCCCTCCCCGCTTCGTCGAACGCCGCAGCACCGACGTGGCCGGTTGCCGATGCAACGCCCGTCGCGGCAGCGACGCCGATGGCTGCAGGCACGTCGAACACCGCACCGGCCGACGCCGCGACGGGAACGGCCTGGCATGCGGCTACAACGCACGCTGGAGACACAGCGCCGTCGCCGGCAGGTGCGCAACGCGCCGTGCCGCCAACACCGGCCGCGTCGACCTCCACGATCGCGGAACCTGCGTCCGTCAATGTCACGGCGTCCGCGTCGTGGTCGAAACCATTGTCCGCTGAACACTCCTCTGCTGCGCAGATGATTCGGGCAACCGATGCGTCGTCGCGCGTCGGCACCGCGCCGGGCTCTGCTGCACCGGCACCGGCGAACACGTCGAACAGCACACCTGCCGCTGCAACGGCGTCGGTCCCCGGCATGACGAGCACGGCCTCCTGGTCGCCGTCGCAACCGCCCGCATCGGCGGCGCCCGTTGCATCGGCTGAGCCGCTGCCGCCGGCGGGCGCCACGGGGTCCGCATACGGCTCCAGCGGTCACGTGCCGGCTGCGGCGTCATCGGCGCTCGGTACCGCGGGTCCGGCATCGGCCGCGGTCACGCCGACGCCCGCAGCGATGACACCCGCCCAGATGCCTTCGAACGGTGCCGCCGCCCTGTCCACCATGCAGCCGTCGGCACCCGCGGCGTCTGCCCCGAAGGTTACGAGCGGAGCCCCCGGCGCGACCGCAACACAACCTTCTGCGGCCGCGCCAGGCATGGCGGCGACGGCGTCTGCCCTGACGCCTGCAATGAATGCTTCCGGTCCGGCCACGTCGCAAGCGTCCGCGACCGCGCCGACCACGGCGGCCGCGACGGTCCCCGCCTCGACCGGCACGTCCTTCAGCGCAACCGCATCGCAACCGGCGCAAAGCACGCAGGGGTCGCCTGCCGTCGCATCTATCGCCCCGCCGGGCAGCGCATTTGCCGCAACGTCGATCGCACCGGCGACGCCTTCGGCAGCACCGACGAACCGCACACTCGACGCTTCGTCGATCGGTACGCCAGCTACGCCGACCGGAGCAGCGCAGGCCGCACGCGGCGCCGCGCCTGTCACCGCTGCGGTGGTCCCGGCGCCGTCTTCCGGCGTACTGCCCCCGTCGAGCACGATCGGTGCCGCTGCGCCCGCCACGTTCGGCGGCGTGTCTGCAACGACGGGTGGCGCGCCAGCCTCCTTCGCCGCGACCACCACCGCGACGGCATCGGCCGCATCCCCGACTTCCGCGGCCGCGTCGGTCTCGGCAATGCCAACCGTCTCGGCACCCGGCGGACCCATCAACACGGCGACACCGGCGCAACCGGTTGCGTCCGCACCGGCGCCGCAGACCCAGTCGTTCACGCCACCGCCCGCTCCCTCTGCCGTACCGGCGAGCGGGCCCATGCCGGGCGCCGGTGCGACGCCCGCGGCAGCCGGCATTGCCATCCCGGCCGTCACGACCGCACCACCTCCGGGCACCACACTTTCCGAGGTCGCCGCGCCGCCGGCACCCGCGGAATCGAGCGCCCCGGCCCTGGACGCGTCGGCCGCACCCGCGCGCCAGCCGCGCCCGAACGCATTCGAATTCCACGCACCTGCGTCGTTCAACGTCGAACTGCCGACGCTCGACCTGCTCGAGCCCGCCTCCGACGACGTCGAAACGATCACCGAGGAACACCTCGCGCAGACTGCCCAGGTCATCGAGCAGCGCCTGCAGGAGTTCAAGGTGCCGGTGACCGTGGTCGGCGCATCGGCGGGCCCGGTAATCACGCGCTTCGAGATCGAACCCGCGCTCGGCGTGCGCGGCAGCCAGATCGTCGGCCTGATGAAGGACCTGTCGCGCGGCCTCGGTCTCACGTCGATCCGCGTCGTTGAGACGATTCCCGGCAAGACCTGCATGGGCCTCGAGCTGCCGAACGCGAAACGCCAGATGATCCGGCTGTCGGAAATCCTCGAATCGCGCCAGTACCAGCATTCGGCGTCGCAGCTGACGATCGCGATGGGCAAGGACATCACGGGCCACCCGGTCGTCACCGATCTCGCGAAGGCGCCGCACATGCTGGTCGCCGGCACGACGGGTTCGGGCAAGTCGGTCGCGATCAACGCGATGATCCTGTCGCTGCTGTACAAGGCGACACCCGAGGACGTGCGGCTCATCATGATCGATCCGAAGATGCTCGAATTGTCGGTCTACGAAGGCATCCCGCACCTGCTGGCGCCGGTCGTCACCGACATGAAGCTCGCGGCGAACGCGCTGAACTGGTGCGTCGGCGAAATGGAGAAACGCTACCGCCTGATGTCGGCCGTCGGCGTGCGCAACCTCGCGGGCTTCAACCAGAAGATCCGCGACGCGGAGGCGAAGGAAAAGAAGATCGGCAACCCGTTCTCGCTGACGCCCGACGATCCCGAGCCGCTGTCGAAATTGCCGCTGATCGTCGTCGTGATCGACGAGCTGGCCGACCTGATGATGGTCGCCGGCAAGAAGATCGAGGAGCTGATCGCCCGCCTCGCGCAGAAGGCGCGCGCGGCCGGCATCCACCTGATCCTCGCGACGCAGCGCCCGTCCGTCGACGTGATCACGGGCCTCATCAAGGCGAACATCCCGACGCGCGTCGCGTTCCAGGTGTCGTCGAAGATCGACTCGCGCACGATCCTCGACCAGATGGGCGCCGAATCGCTGCTCGGCCAGGGCGACATGCTGTTCCTGCCGCCGGGCACGGGCTATCCGCAGCGCGTGCACGGCGCGTTCGTCGCGGACGAGGAAGTGCACCGGATCGTCGAATACCTGAAGCAGTTCGGCGAGCCGCAGTACGAGGAAGGGATTCTCGACGGCCCGACGGCCGACGGCGCGACACAGGACCTGTTTGGCGACGCGCCGGATGCGGAAGCCGATCCGCTGTACGACGAAGCGGTCGCGTTCGTCGTGCGCACGCGGCGCGCGTCGATCTCGTCGGTGCAGCGCCAGCTGCGCATCGGCTACAACCGCGCCGCGCGCCTCGTCGAACAGATGGAAGCCGCCGGACTCGTGTCGCCGATGGGCATCAACGGCAGCCGCGAGGTGCTCGTGCCGGCCGCGGCCGACTGAGCACGCGGCCGACGATCGATACGGGCGCCCCGCGCAAGCGGCCGCTCAAACGAAAAAAGGGCGCTGCCGAGGCAGCGCCCTTTTCCATTTGCCGCGCGTTTACTGCGCCACCGGCACCAACTTGAAGTCGACCGGGCTGCCGACCGCCACCTTCTGCGGATTCTGGCCGAGCAGACCGGTTTCGACGTCGCGACTGAATACATAGAACGTGTCGCTGTCCTGGTTGCCGACGATCAGCCACTTGCCGGTCGGATCGATCAGGAATTCGCGCGGCGTCTTGCCGAGGCTCGACCGATGCCCCACGGTCTTCAGCCGGCCATCCGCCTTGTTCACCGCGTAGATCACGATGTCGTTCACGTCGCCCCGGTTGCTCGCGTACAGGAAGCGGCCGTCCGGCGACAGGTGGATCGCGCCGCCGCCGACCTTGCCCTTGAAGCCCGGCACCGTCATCGGCAGCGTCTCGATCGGCGTCAGCTTGCCGTCGTGGTAGCCGAACACCTCGACCGACGCGTTGAGCTCGCTCGTCACGTACGCGAACCGGCCGTCGGCGCTGAACACCAGGTGACGCGGGCCGGAGCCGGCCTTCACCGGCGTGTAGCGCGTGTCGGTCGGGCTGATCAGCCCTCGGCTGCCGTCCACCGTGTAGCGGTAGCCGTAGATCTTGTCCGCGCCGAGATCCTGCACGAACAGGTAACGGCCGTCGGGCGAAAACACCGTCGAGTGCACGTGCGCGCCGTCCTGGCGCCCTTTCACGGGCCCGGTGCCTTCGTGGTGCACCGTCAACACGGCCGTGCCGACCGCGCCGCCGTCACGGACCGGGAACACGGCGAAGCTGCCGCCCGGATCGGCCGCGACCGAGTAGTTGGCCGTGACGAGGTACTTGCCGTCCGGCGACAGCGCAAGATAGCAAGGATCGTTCCCTTCGGACGACACGCGGTCGATGAACGTGAGCGCGCCCGTCTTCGGATCGAAGCCGAACGCGCTGACGCCGCCGCGCTGCGTCGCCGGGCCGTTGTCGCCGGGAAGTTCGTTGACCGCGTAGACGGTGCGGCCGTCGCGGCTCGGCAACAGATAGGACGGGTTCACGGTCTTCGCCGACGACACGGGCGCGACACTGCCCGTTTTCGTATCGAAGCGGTACACGTAGATCCCGTCGCTGCCATGGCCCGTATAGGTGCCGACGAGCAGGTTGTAGACACCGTCGGCCGGTGCCGGCGATTGTTGAGCAAAGGCATGGGTCGCGGACAAGGACAGCACGATCGCGAAACCTTTCATCCAGTGAGCGAGCCCAAGCGGGAACCCTCGTGTCGAAGCGCGTGCGTCACGCTCGCGTAAACGGCTGGGCATTGAATCCTCCTTGCATCGAGTCGCTTCAAGTGTTGAGATAGGACGAAACGCCGGCCGTTCATGCGCTCCGCCGCCACCCGGCCGAGTATACGGGGCGCGACGCCGGCACGTGAAGCCAGAGCGCCGCAGCCTGCATTGTGAACTCGAATACCCAAGGACCGCTTGCCCATGCCCGCCCTGATCGAAGACTACGCGCTCGTCGGCGACGGCCACACCGCCGCGCTGATCTCGAAAGACGGCTCCGTCGACTGGCTGTGCTGGCCCCGCTTCGATTCGGGCGCCTGTTTCGCGGCCCTGGTCGGCACGCCGGAGCACGGCCGCTGGCTGCTCGCGCCGGCCGCCGACGCCGCGGTCACGCACACGACGCGCCGCTATCGCGGCGACACGCTGATCCTCGAAACCGACTACGAAAGCGCGGACGGCGCCGTCACCGTGATCGACTTCATGCCGCCCGGCAACGGCTGGTCCGAGCTGGTGCGGATCGTCGTCGGCCGCCACGGCACGATGAAGATGCGCATGGAACTGGTGTTGCGCTTCGACTACGGTTTCTCGATCCCGTGGGTCACGCAGCTGACGCGCGAGGACGGCGTGAAGGCGATCGCCGGCCCCGATACCGTCGTGCTGCGCACGCCGGTGCCGCTCACCGGCAAGAACCTTCACACGCTCGCGGAATTCACGGTGAGCGCCGACGAGCGCGTGCCGTTCTCGCTCGGTTATGCGGCGTCGCACCTGCGGCTGCCGCCCGCGCGCGATCCGCTGTCGATGCTCGCCCGCACCGAGAACTACTGGCTCGAATGGTCGGGCCGCTGCCAGGTGCAGGGCCGCTACGCGGCCGCCGTGCGCCGCTCGCTGATCACGCTGAAGGCGCTCGCGTACGAGCCGACCGGCGGGATCGTCGCGGCGCCCACCACGTCGCTGCCCGAGAAGATCGGCGGCAACCGCAACTGGGACTACCGCTACTGCTGGCTGCGCGACGCGACGATCACGCTGCTCGCGCTGATGCGCGGCGGCTACTACGACGAGGCGCGCGCCTGGCGCACGTGGCTCGGCCGCGTGATGGCCGGCTCGCCCGAGCAGATCCAGATCATGTACGGGATCGCAGGCGAGCGCCGGCTGCCGGAAATGGAGCTCGACTGGCTGCCCGGCTACCAGGATTCGAAACCGGTGCGCGTCGGCAACGGCGCCGCGAACCAGCTCCAGCTCGATGTGTTCGGCGAAGTGATGGCCGCGCTGCACCTCGCGCGCGTGGGCGGCCTGCAGGCCGACGACACGGTGTGGTCCGTCCAGTGTTCGCTGCTCGATCATCTCGAGAAGATCTGGCAGGAGCCCGACGAAGGCATCTGGGAGACGCGCGGCGGCCGCCGCCATTTCACGTTCTCGAAGGTGATGGCGTGGGTCGCGTTCGACCGCGCGATCAAGTCGGCGGAGATGTTCCGGCTGCCCGCGTCGCTCGACCGCTGGCGCGCGCTGCGCGACCGGATCCATGCCGACGTCTGCGACAACGCATGGCATGAAGGCAAACAGGCGTTTGCGCAGAGCTACGGCAGCGACGAGCTCGACGCGAGCGTGCTGCTGATGCCGCTGCTTGGCTTCCTGCCGCCGGAGGACCCGCGCATCGTCGGCACGGTCGATGCGGTCGAGCGGGAATTGCTGCACGACGGCCTCGTGATGCGCTACCGAACGACGGAGTACGACGACGGCCTGCCGCCCGGCGAAGGCACGTTTCTCGCATGCAGTTTCTGGCTGGTCGACAACTACGCGCTGCTCGGCCGGATCGACGACGCGCACCGGCTCTTCAGCCGCCTGCTCGCGCTGTCCAACGATCTCGGATTGCTCGCCGAGGAATACGACCCGGTCGAGGGCCGGCTCGTCGGGAACTTCCCGCAGGCGTTCTCGCACGTGGCGCTGGTGCATACCGCGATGAACCTGATGCATCACGAGGACGCCATGGCGCGCGCGGCCGGCCAGCCCGCGCCGGCCGTGGCGACGGGGCGCTGACCGGGGACGGAGCGGCGGCGGGCGGCTTCTTCAGAGATCGTCAATTCGCAAAAGTTTGATGAAAAATCGGGGAAATGTTGCATTGCACCACCCATCGTTGTCCGATATGATCGATTCGATTGTCCGGCCGCACTGCAACATGGCCGGTCGCTGACCCACACGGCACGCCGCGACGCCCCACGCCGCCCTTGCGCACCGTCCCCCACGCGGGAGTAGTCTGCATGCTTTACCAACTGCACGAATTCCAGCGGGCGATGCTGAGCCCGCTCACGGCCTGGGCCCAGGCCGCATCCAAGTCGTTCGCCAATCCGTCCAGCCCGTTCTCGCTGATGCCCGGCGCGACGCGGATGGCCGCCGCGTACGAACTGATGTACCGGCTCGGCAAGGACTACGAGAAGCCCGAATTCAACATTCATCAGATCGTCAAGGACGGCCACAACATCCCGATCGTCGAGCAGACGATCATCGAGAAGCCGTTCTGCCGGCTGCTGCGCTTCAAACGCTATTCGGACGACGCCGATGCCGTCACGCAGTTGAAGGACGAGCCCGTCGTGCTGGTCTGCGCGCCGCTGTCGGGCCACCACTCGACGCTGCTGCGCGACACCGTGCGCACGCTGCTGCAGGATCACAAGGTGTACATCACCGACTGGATCGACGCGCGGATGGTGCCGGTCGAGGTCGGCCCGTTCCACCTGCACGACTACATCGCGTACATCCAGGAATTCATCCGCCACATCGGCGCGCGCAACCTGCACGTGATCTCCGTGTGCCAGCCGACCGTGCCGGTGCTCGCGGCGATCTCGCTGATGGCGAGCCGCGGAGAGGACACGCCGCTCACGATGACGATGATGGGCGGCCCGATCGATGCGCGCCGCAGCCCGACGTCGGTGAACTCGCTCGCGACGCAACATTCGACCGCGTGGTTCGAGAACAACGTGATCCACACGGTGCCCGCGAACTATCCGGGCGAAGGCCGCCACGTCTATCCGGGCTTCCTGCAGCACACGGGCTTCGTCGCGATGAATCCGGAACGTCACGCGCAATCGCACTGGGACTTCTACCAGAGCCTGCTGCGCGGCGACGAGGATGACGCCGAGGCACACCGCCGCTTCTACGACGAGTACAACGCGGTGCTCGACATGGCCGCCGAGTACTACCTCGAGACGATCCGCGTCGTGTTCCAGGAATTTCGGCTCGCGGAAGGCACATGGGACGTCGAAGGCGAGCGCGTGCGCCCGCAGGACATCAAGCACACCGCGCTGATGACGATCGAGGGCGAACTCGACGACATCTCGGGCAGCGGCCAGACACACGTCGCGCACGAGCTGTGCACGGGCATCCCGCAGGACGATCGCCGCAGCCTGACCGCGGAGAAGTGCGGTCACTACGGGATCTTCTCGGGCCGCCGCTGGCGCACCATCATCTACCCGCAGCTGCGCGACTTCATCCGCGAGCATGCGCCGGAACCGAAGAACGGCGCGGCGAAGGTGCCTCCCGATGCGCAGGACGCAACCACGATCGATACCGTGCCGGCCGCCACGCCGCAACCCGAGTCGACAGCGCGCGCGACTGCCGCGAAGCGCGCGCGTGCGAAGGCACCGGCCGTGACGGTTGCGCCCGCCAAGACGACCACAGCGAAGGCCGCCCCGGCCGCGAAACGGGCGGGCGGCACGCGCGCCAAACCCGTTCGCGCGCGCAAGGCCGCCTGACGCGCCGCGTTCCGACGCAAAAAACGCCGCCGTTGCTTGCGCACGGCGGCGTTTTTTTATCCGGCGGCCCGGCGTGGGCCATTCATCGGCGCGCGGGCTCAGCGTCGCAACAAATACGCGAGCAGCACCTCGGTATTCATCCTGACCATCTCCGCGCGCTCGTCGGCTTCGCTGAAATCGCGACCAAGTGTCGCGGCGAGCGTGAAGCGGTTCGACACGATGTAATAGCCGAGCCCCGACAGCGTCACGTAGAAGCGCAGCGGATCGACGTCGCTGCGAAACAGCCCGGCCTTCTGGCCGCGCATCAGCACGTTGCCGAGCTTCGCGACGATCGGCGACATCATCTCGCGGATCCGCGTCGACTTGTGCAGGTAGCGCGCTTCGTGCAGGTTCTCGTTGTTGATGAGCCGCAGCAGCTCCGGATGATCGCGGTAGTAATCCCACACGAAATGCGCGAGCCGCGTGACGGCCTCGACGGGCGCGACGCCGTCGAGATCAAGCACGCGCTCGGCCTCGGTCAGCGCGGAGAACGCGTGTTCGAGCACGGCCGTAAACAGCTGCTCCTTGCTGCCGAAGTAGTAATAGAGCATGCGCTCGTTGGTTTCGGCCCGGCGCGCGATCTGGTCGACGCGTGCGCCGAACAGCCCTCCACTCGCGAACTCTTCGGCGGCCGCCATCAGGATGCGGCGGCGAGTACCTTCAGGATCTCTTTTGATTTTTGGCTGATTCATGGTGGCGTTTTGCTATGTGAGCCGCGTGATCCGGACCGGCACCCCCACCGCCTCGGCGCCGGCTGCCCTGGAACGAGCGCACCGCATGCGGCCGCCCCCCCTGCTGAGCCCCTGCAAAAAAGCGGTTCGATTATGCGCACAGACAGCGTCCAGCGCAATGCGGGAAATCGGCGATAATCAAGGTTTGGCAAACCTTTCCGGCCGCGGCCATACGCGGCCGAGAGCCATTCGGCGCTGCTGCGCCCGTTGTCACCGTGACCGATTCCAAGACCCTCGCGGATCGCATCGAAGATCTGCTTCCCCAGACGCAATGCACGAAGTGCGGCTATGACGGCTGCCGTCCGTACGCCGACGCGATCGCCGCCGGCGACGCGAACTACAACCAGTGCCCGCCCGGCGGCGCCGAAGGCATTGCACGCCTCGCGAACCTGCTCGGCAAGCCCGTGATCCCGCTGAACCCCGTCAACGGCACCGAGCATCCGCGCGCCGTCGCGTTCATCGACGAAAGCCTGTGCATCGGCTGCACGCTATGCATGCAGGCATGCCCGGTCGACGCGATCGTCGGCGCACCGAAACAGATGCACACGATCGTCGAATCGCTGTGCACGGGCTGCGACCTATGCGTGCCGCCCTGCCCCGTCGACTGCATCGCGATGGTCCCCGTGACCGACGAGCGCACCGGCTGGGACGCGTGGTCGCAGGAACAGGCGGACGCCGCTCGCGAACGCCACGACCGTCGGCTCGCCCGCCAGCGTCGCGAACGCGAGGCCGCCGAAGCGCGCGCCGCCGCCCGCCGCGCGGCCAGTGCCGGCGCGGCCAAGGCGGCGCCCGCCGCGGCACAGCCTGGCGCACCGGGCGCCGCCCCGGCCGACGACGCCGATGCGAAGAAACGCGCGATCATCGCCGCCGCGCTCGAGCGCGCACGCAAGAAGAAGGAAGAACTGGCCGAGCACGGCGCCGGGCCGAAAAACACCGAAGGCGTGAGCGCGGCCGTGCAGGCCCAGATCGACGCGGCCGAAGCCCGCCGCAAACGGCTCGCCGAACAGCACGCGCAGCGCGATGCCGAGGCCGCCGGCAACGATCACGACGATCCGAACAACGACGACCGGAACAGCCCGAGCGCGCCGCCCGACAAGAACCGTCCATGAACGCCTCCAAACGACGCGCGATCTACGAAACGCTGCAGAGCCTTAATCCGCATCCGACCACCGAGCTCGAATACACGACGCCGTTCGAATTGCTGATCGCGGTGATGCTGTCCGCGCAGGCGACCGACGTGTCGGTCAACAAGGCGATGCGCAAGATGTTCCCGGTCGCGAACACCCCGCGACAAATCGTCGCGCTCGGTGAAGAAGGCGTCGCCGACTACATCAAGACGATCGGCCTGTACCGCACCAAGGCGAAGAACGTGATCGCGACGTGCAACATCCTGCTCGAGCGCTACGACGGCGAGGTGCCGGCCGATCGCGAAGCGCTCGAGAGCCTGCCCGGTGTCGGCCGCAAGACCGCGAACGTCGTGCTGAACACCGCGTTCGGCCAGCCGACGATCGCGGTCGACACGCACATCTTCCGCGTCGCGAATCGCACGGGGCTCGCGCCGGGCAAGGACGTGCGGGCCGTCGAGGCCGCGCTCGAGAAGTTCACGCCGAAGGAATTCCTGCACGACGCACATCACTGGCTGATTCTGCACGGTCGCTACGTGTGCAAGGCTCGCAAGCCCGAATGCTGGCACTGCGCGATCGAGCCGCTGTGCGAATTCCGGCCGAAGACACCACCGCCGAACGAGTGAGCGGCTACCGCGGCTGACGCGCGTCACGCATCACGCGGCCAGCGCGCCCGCGCGCCACGCAGCACGACTTATGCGCCGTTACGGCGCCCGCCGCTTTCCCCTTCCCTGCTATGCGTTGGACGTCGCCGTCGCGTCGTCGGCCGCCGCGCCGCCCGCACGCACGAGCGCCAGCACCGCCGCGAGGATCGCGACGCCGCCCGCCCACTGCAACGGCGACAGCGCCTCGCCGAACAGCAGCGCCGCGAGCGCGACCGTGACGACCGGTTCGAGCGTCGAAAGCATCGACGTGCGCGCGGCCCCCAGCCGCTCGAGCCCGGCGAAGAACGCGAGCATCGCGGCGACCGTCGATACCAGCGCGATCGCGAGCATCGATGCCCAGCCGGCGGCCGTCTCCGGCCAGCGCGGCGGCGCGCCGAACGCCGCGGCCCGCACGATCGCGATCGCGACGAGCGTCGCGGTCGCCGACAGGCAGATGATCGCGGTGGTCGCGAGCGGATCGACGCCGCGCGTCGCCTTCGTGCCGCCGACGATGTACAGCGAATAGATCACCGCGGCGGCCAGTGCGAGCGCGATGCCGAGCGGCTCGCCGTGGCCGCCGCCGACCATCAGCGCGGAGCCCGCGACACAGAGCACGAGCGCGACCGCCTTCGCGCGCGTGAGGCGCTCGCCGAGCCACCACGCGGCCAACAGCGTGACGAACGCCGGATACAGGTACAGCAGCAGCGCGACGAGGCTCGCCTGCGCATGCTGGAGCGCGCTGAAATAGCAGAATGACTGCCCGACGTAGCCGAGCGCGCCCATCGCCACGAGCGGCGCGAGCGCGCGGCCGCGCGGCCATGCGACGCGGCGGTGCCGGGCGATCGCGGCAAGGACGGCGCCGCCGATCGCGAAGCGCACGATCAGCAGCCCGAGCACGTCGACGCCGGCCGCATACGCGTAGCGGCCGAAGATCGCCATCGCGCCGAACGCGGCGGCGGACAGCGCGACATAGAGCGCGCCCTGCAGCGCGGCGGACGGTGAGCGAACGGTGGCGGACATGATGGAACGGTGTGAGCGCGACGACGGGAATCGTCGGAGTGTAGCGGCCCGGCGGCCGGCAGCCTAGCCCGCGCTAACCCGTTGCGCCGCGCCGGCCAAGTCCCGTGGATGTCGCGGCGCGACGCCGCGGAGCGCCCGGCCCGCCCGCCGCCAGCGCCATGTGCCGACCCGGCGTACAATGCGCGACGCGGCATGACGCCGCCCGAATCACCACGCGTCCCCACCATGTTCAATCCAAGTCGCGACGAAGTCCGTCGCTTTTTCACCGAGACCTGGCGCAAGCAGCGCGCCGGCGAGATCCTGACGCCGCTGGAAGCGATGGCAGCCGACTGGATCGTCGAGCATCCCGAATATCACGACGACCTCGCGGACGCCGACGGCGCCGCCGCGCGCAACTACACGCCCGAGGAAGGCCGCACGAACCCGTTCCTGCACCTGTCGATGCACCTCGCGATCAGCGAGCAATTGTCGATCGACCAGCCGCCCGGCATCCGCGCCGCGCACGACAAGCTGGCCGCGAAGCTCGACTCGACCCACGAGGCGCAGCACATGATCATGGAATGCCTCGGCGAGACGATCTGGGAAGCGCAACGCACCGGCACGCCGCCCGATACGGACGCGTACCTGCAGCGCATCCTGCGCCGCGCGTCGCGCGACTGAGCATCGCGGACAAAAAAATACCCCGCCGCGGCGGGGTACTCTGGCTGCACGGACCGGCAAGGTCCGGCGCGCTTACTTCTTGAAGACGAGATCGGTCTCTTTCAGCGACTCGATGTAGGCCGCGATGTCCTTCATGTCGCTGACCGACAGGTTCTGGACCTGCGCCTGCATGATCGCGTTGTTGCGACCGAGCAGCGGGTTCGTCAGCCCCATCTGGTACTGGCGCATCGCCCACACGAGGTAGTCGGCGTGCTGGCCGGCGAGGCGCGGATACTCTGCGTTGATCGGCTTGTTCAGCTGCGCGCCGTGGCAGGCCGCGCAGTTGTGCGACTCGACCAGTTCCTTGCCCTTCGTGGTGTCCGCCGCATGCGCGGTACCGATCGCGAGGCCGGCCGCCAGTGCAACCGCCGCCGTCTTGAATGCGTTGTTCATGAATGCTCCTGTCCCGCCGGTAAGAATCGGCGGCGCGCGCTTTACTTGTAGGGATTGTCCTTCGTGTCGGCCTTCTGGGCGGCGTAGTAGGCCGCCAGATCCGCGATGTCCTGGTCCGTCAGCGAACCGGCGATCGCGTTCATCGACGGGAAGTGACGATCCTTCTTGCGGTAGGCCTTCAGCGCGTTCTCGAGGTATTGCTGGTTCTGGCCGCCGAGGACCGGCACCCGGTAGACCTCCGGGTATGCCGCGCGGTAATCCTGGATGCCGTGGCAACCGATGCACATGGCGGCCTTGCTCGCCCCGTCCTTCGGGTTGCCGACCACACCGGCCGCCTGCGCGCTGCCCGCGAGCGCCACGAGCGCTGCGACAACGACGTGTTTGCCGACGAATTTGTTCATAGCTCTTGTAACCTAGCTTGAGGGGAAACTGGCGCCGAAGCGGCAACGGCCCGCGCCGTTTTGCTTATCGGATCGCCACGCAGGCCAAAAAAAACGGCCAGATTGTACCGCGTCGGCGGGGAACGCGTCCATATGGCGCCCCGGTCCGCCCCGCCGCAGCCCCGCAACGATACGCGGCCCCGGGCCAACCGGACAGCCCTTCTGACTTATACTGGGTTTTTTTGCGACCAGGAAAGAGCGCCGCCATGCGTTTCGAAGGATCCTCGCACTACGTCGCCACCGACGACCTGAAGCTCGCGGTCAACGCCGCACTGACGCTGCAGCGCCCGCTGCTGATCAAGGGCGAGCCCGGCACCGGCAAGACCATGCTCGCCGAGGAAGTGGCGGCCGCGCTCGACATGCCGCTGTTGCAGTGGCACATCAAGTCGACGACGAAGGCGCAGCAGGGCCTGTATGAATACGACGCGGTATCGCGGCTGCGCGACTCGCAGCTCGGCGACGAGCGCGTGAAGGACATCGCGAACTACATCGTGAAGGGCGTGCTGTGGCAGGCGTTCGACGCCGAGCGCCCGAGCGTGCTGCTGATCGACGAGATCGACAAGGCCGACATCGAATTCCCGAACGACCTGCTGCGCGAGCTCGACCGGATGGAATTCCATGTGTACGAGACGCGCGAGACGGTACGCGCGAAGCACCGCCCGCTCGTGATCATCACATCGAACAACGAGAAGGAGCTGCCCGACGCATTCCTGCGCCGCTGCTTCTTCCACTACATCCAGTTCCCCGATGCGGCGACGATGCAGAAAATCGTCGCGGTCCACTTCCCGAACATCCGCGAAGAGCTGCTGCACGCGGCGCTGCAGAGCTTCTTCGAGTTGCGCGGCGTGTCGGGGCTGAAGAAGAAGCCGTCGACGTCCGAGCTGCTCGACTGGCTGAAGCTGCTGCTCGCCGAGAACATCCCGGCCGACGCGCTGCGCGGCGCGGACGCGAAGCAGATCGTGCCGCCGCTCGCGGGCGCGCTGCTGAAGAACGAGCAGGATCTGAGCCTGCTCGAGCGCCTCGTCTACATGAACCGGCACAACCGGTAACCCACCCGCGAAGGCCCGGCCATGCTGCTCAATTTCTTCTACGCGCTGCGCGCAGCCAAGCTGCCCGTCTCGGTGAAGGAATACCTGACGCTGCTCGAATCGCTGAAGGCCGGGCTGATCTCGCCGTCGATCGACGCGTTCTACTTTCTCGCGCGGATGACGCTCGTCAAGGACGAGCAGTACTTCGACAAGTTCGACCAGGCGTTCGGCACGTATTTCCACGGCGTGTCCGCCCTGCCGTCCGACGCGCTCGACATTCCGCTCGACTGGCTCGAGAAGCGTCTCGAGCGCGAGCTGTCGCCGGAGGAAAAGGCGCAGATCGAAGCGATGGGCGGCCTCGACAAGCTGATGGAGCGCCTGAAGGAACTGCTCGACGAGCAGAAGGAACGCCACGAAGGCGGCAACAAGTGGATCGGCACAGGCGGCACGTCGCCGTTCGGGCACGGCGGCTACAACCCGGAAGGCGTGCGCATAGGCGGCCCGTCGAACGGCAACCGCACCGCGGTCAAGGTGTGGGAGGCGCGCGCGTATCGCGACTACGACGATTCGGTCGAGATCGGCACGCGCAACATCAAGGTCGCGTTGCGGCGCCTGCGGCGCTTCGCGCGCAAAGGCGCGGCCGAAGAGCTCGACCTGCCCGGCACGATTCGCAGCACCGCCGCGAACGCCGGCTGGCTCGACCTGCGGATGGTGCCCGAGCGTCACAACAACGTGAAGGTGCTGATGCTGCTCGACGTCGGCGGCTCGATGGACGACCACATCAAGCGCACCGAGGAGCTGTTCTCGGCCGCGAAGGCCGAGTTCAAGCATCTCGAGTTCTACTACTTCCACAATTGCGTGTACGACCACCTGTGGAAGAACAACCGCCGCCGCCATTCCGAGCGCACCGCGACGTGGGACGTGCTGCACAAGTTCACGCCCGACTACAAGCTGATCTTCGTCGGCGACGCGACGATGAGCCCTTACGAGGTGCTGCAACCGGGCGGCTCGGTGGAATACAACAACCCCGAAGCCGGCGCCGTGTGGCTGCGCCGCCTCGCCGACCAGTTCCCGCACCATGCCTGGCTGAATCCCGAGCCCGAGCGGCTATGGGAATACCGGCAATCGGTCGCGGTGATCCGCGACCTCCTCGGTCAGCGCATGTATCCGCTCACGCTCGCAGGTCTCGAAACCGCGATGCGCGCGCTCAGCAAGTAACGAACCCACCCTGCAGACACGAAGGCCGCGTCCGAGCGGCCTCCTCCGGAGATAGCATGAACCCATCGCCAACCGCGAGCGCGGGCCGCGCCGGCGGCCGCCGCTTTTTCACCGATACGTCCGTCTCCGCGCTCGTCGCCGGCTTCGTCGCGATGATGACGGGCTATACGAGCTCGCTCGTGCTGATGTTCCAGGCCGGCCGCGCCGCACACCTGACCGACGCGCAGATTTCGTCGTGGATCTGGGCATTGTCGATCGGCATGGCGCTGACGACCATCGGCCTGTCGCTGCGCTTTCGCGCGCCCGTCGTCGTTGCGTGGTCGACGCCCGGCGCCGCGCTGCTGATCGCGTCGCTGCCCGGCGTGCGGTACCCCGAGGCCATCGGCGCGTTCGTCGTGTGTGCGCTGCTGCTGACCGCGGTCGGCGTGAGCGGGCTGTTCGACACGCTGATGCGGCGCATTCCGGCCGGCATCGCGGCCGCGTTGCTCGCGGGCATCCTGTTCGAGATCGGCATCGAGATCTTCCGCGCCGCGCAGTTCCAGACCGCGCTCGTGCTTGCGATGTTCTTCACTTACCTGATCGTCAAGCGGCTCGCGCCGCGCTATGCGATCGTCACGACGCTGATCGTCGGCACCGCGGTGGCCGGCGGCCTCGGCCTGCTCGACTTCAGCCGCTTCCAGATCGCGCTCGCGCAACCCGTGTTCACGATGCCCGCGTTCTCGATCGCATCGATCGTCAGCATCGGCATTCCGCTGTTCGTCGTCGCGATGGCGTCGCAGAACGTGCCGGGCATCGCCGTGCTGCGCGCCGACGGCTATTCGACGCCGTCGTCGCCGCTCATCGCGACCACCGGCCTCGCATCGCTGCTGCTCGCGCCGTTCGGCTCGCACGGCGTGAACCTCGCGGCGATCACCGCGGCGATCTGCACGGGGCCCGAAGCGCACGAGGATCACGCGAAGCGCTACACCGCCGCCGTGTGGTGCGGCACGTTCTATCTGATCGCAGGGATCTTCGGCGCGACGATCGCCGCGCTGTTCGCGGCGCTGCCGAAAGCGCTCGTCGTGTCGGTCGCCGCGCTCGCGCTGTTCGGCTCGATCATGAGCGGCCTCGCGAACGCGATGCAGGACGTGAAGCAGCGCGAAGCAGCGCTCGTCACGTTCATGGTCACCGCATCGGGCCTCACGCTGCTGTCGATCGGCTCGGCGTTCTGGGGGCTCGTCGCGGGGATCGTCACGCAGGTGATCCTGAATGCGCGGCGCCCCGCGTAGCGCCGCATGGCGCGGGCCCGCACCGCAAACGATTCGCCCGAAACGTGCGCGACGCGATTCGGGCCTAAAATAGTGGATCGGAGGCGGCGCCCGGCGCCGCCTCGCTTCGCTGCCGCGCTCGCGCGGCCCGTGAGAACCCCGGCGCCTTGCGCCCTCCTCCCGAATCGCCATGACTACCGCACTCGACCAGCTGAAGCAGTACACGACCGTCGTCGCCGACACGGGCGATTTCCAGCAGCTTGCGCAATACAAGCCGCAGGATGCGACCACGAATCCGTCGCTGATCCTGAAGGCCGTCCAGAAGGACGCGTACAAACCGATCCTCGAGAAAACCGTCCGCGATCATCGCGACGAAAACACCGATTTCATCATCGACCGTCTGCTGATCGCATTCGGCACCGAGATCCTGAAGCTGATCCCGGGCCGCGTGTCGACCGAGGTCGATGCGCGCCTGTCGTTCGACACGCAGCGCTCGATCGACAAGGGCCGCGAACTCATCAAGCTGTACGAAGCCGCCGGCATCGGCCGCGAGCGCATCCTGATCAAGCTCGCGTCGACGTGGGAAGGCATTCGCGCGGCCGAGGTGCTGCAGAAGGAAGGGATCAAGTGCAACATGACCCTGCTTTTCTCGCTCGTCCAGGCCGCTGCATGCGCGGAAGCCGGCGCGCAATTGATCTCGCCGTTCGTCGGCCGCATCTATGACTGGTACAAGAAGCAGGCCGGCGCCGACTGGGATGAAGCGAAGAACGGCGGTGCAAACGACCCGGGCGTGCAATCGGTGCGGCGCATCTACACGTACTACAAGACGTTCGGCTACAAGACCGAAGTAATGGGCGCGAGCTTCCGCACGACGAGCCAGATCACCGAGCTCGCAGGCTGCGACCTGCTGACGATCAGCCCCGATTTGCTGCAGAAGCTGCAGGAAAGCACCGACACGGTGGCACGCAAGCTGTCGCCGGACGCGCTGCAGGACAAGCCGACCGAGCGCGTCGCGATCGACGAGGCATCGTTCCGCTTCCAGCTGAACGACGAAGCGATGGCAACGGAGAAACTGGCCGAAGGCATCCGCGTGTTCGCCGCCGACGCAGTGAAGCTCGAGAAGCTGATCGATGCGCTGCGCTGAACCGTGCCACACGTGAAGGTTGTCAGTTGAACTGTCAGCAAGACTGACAACAGCCGTCAGCACGCGTGCCGAACGGCCGCGAACCTCGTGTTCGCGGCCGTTTTTATTTTTCATTCCATCGTCAAGCGCGCGCACTACAATCCACGTCACGAGTGCGCCGGCCGCATCCCGACGCGCTTTTCCCGGTCAATCTTGGAAGTACCCGGGGCGGCACCGACACGCCGGCCCGGTCAACAGGAGACAACGATGCAAGTCCAACCGTACCTGACGTTCTACGGCCGCGCGGAAGAAGCCCTTCAGTTCTACGAAAAGGCGCTCGGCGCGAAGACGATGTTCAAGATGCACTTCAAGGATGCGCCGCCGAATCCCGACTACCCGATGTCGCCGGAGATGAGCGACAAGGTGATGCATGCGAGCTTCACGATCGGCGATTCGATGATCATGTGCTCGGACGGTGACTGCAGCCAGCCGGGCGGCGGCACGCACGCCGGTTATTCGCTATCGCTGAACCCGGCGACGGTCGAGGAAGGTCAGAAGCTGTTCAATGCGCTTTCCGACGGCGGCGAAGTGACGATGCCGTTCGGCAAGACGTTCTGGGCGCTTGGCTTCGGCATGGCCAAGGATCGTTTCGGCGTGCACTGGATGGTCAACGTCGAGGACCTGTCGCAACGCGAGGATCTCGCGAAACGCGCACAAGGCTGACGCCGACGAAAACGCCCGCCACTTCTCAGTGGCGGGCGTTCGCTTGCCGCACGATGCGCGGCAAGCGGCACACAGGCGCGCCCCCTGTTCAGCTCTCGACGACGTCGAGGTAATCCTCCGGCCGCGTGCGGTCCTCCACGTGCGTCATGCCCATCACGCGCACCAGGACGCTTACCACCACCGACACCACGAGGTTCACGACCAGCGACCACACGGCCGCATAGCCGGGGATTGCGAGACCGAACAGGTGGATCGTGAAGATCGAGCTCGCGAGCTTCAGCGACACCGCCATCCACGTGCCGCACACGATGCCTGCGGCCCAGCCGGCCAGCAGGCCGCGGTGGTCGAGCAGCCGCGTGTACAGGCCGAGCACGATCGCGGGCAGCGTCTGGATGATCCAGATCCCGCCGAGCAGCTGCAGCTGGATCGCATAGGTCAGCGGCAGCCCGAGGATGAACGCCACCGCGCCGACCTTCACGATCAGCGACACGAGCTTCGCGACGTGCGTCTCCTGGTCGTGCGTCATGTTGCGATTCACGAACTCGCGATGGATGTTGCGCGTGTACAGGTTCGCGGCCGCGATCGACATGATCGCCGCCGGCACCAGCGCGCCGATGCCGATCGCCGCGAACGCGACGCCGACGAACCACGACGGGAAATACTCGAGGAACAGCGCGGGCACCGCGAAGTTCGGGCCGAACGCCTTGAAGTACGGCGCGTACTGCGGCATGTCCTTCACGCCAGCCGCGAGCGCCATGTAGCCGAGCAGCGCGAGCAGGCCGAGCACGAACGAGTACGCGGGCAGCATCGCCATGTTGCGGCGGATCGAGTTGCCAGACGCCGACGACAGGATCGCCGTGACCGAATGCGGATACAGGAACAGCGCCAGCGCGGACCCGATCGCGAGTGTCGCGTAAGCGCTGTAGCCGTTCAGGCTCGCCGCGTCGGGCGCCTTCAGCAGCAGCTTCGCCGGCGGCACCGACGCGAAGATGTGCCCGAAGCCGCCGAGCTTCGCCGGAATCACGATGACCGCCGCGGCAATCGTGATGTAGATCAGGATGTCCTTCACGATCGCGATCATCGCGGGCGCGCGCAGCCCCGACGTGTATGTGTATGCGGCGAGAATCGCGAACGCGATGATGAGCGGCAGGTCGCCGACGAAGCCCGTCGTGTCGAAACCCAGCGCGCCGATCACGACTTCGATGCCGACGAGCTGCAGCGCGATGTACGGCATCGTCGCGAGGATGCCCGTCACCGCGATCGCGAGCGCGAGCATGCGGCTGCCGTACCGCGCGTTCACGAAGTCGGCGGCCGTCACGTAGCCGTGCCGCTTCGCGATGCTCCACAGCTTCGGGAACACGACGAACGCGAACGGGTAGATCAGGATCGTGTACGGCAACGCGAAGAAGCCCATCGCGCCGGCGCCGAACACGAGCGCGGGCACCGCAACGAACGTATAGGCCGTATAGAGGTCGCCGCCGAGCAGGAACCACGTGACGATCGTGCCGAAGCGGCGTCCGCCGAGGCCCCATTCGTCGAGATGGGCGAGATCGCCGCGCCGCCAGTTCGCGGCCAGGAAGCCGATGATCGTGACGCCGATGAAGAGCAGGACGAAAACGAAGGTTGCGCCGAGGTTCATCGCGCACCTCCCTGCGGGCCGCTCGCCTTCCACGCGTTCTTGGTCTTGAAATACACGAACGCGGTGATCACCGCGCTAATGAACACCCACAGCAACTGGTACCAGTAGAAAAACGGAAAACCCAACCATTGCGGTTCGATCTTGCTGTACGACGGCACCCAGACCATCGCGATCAGCGGCAGCACCAGCAGCCAGAGCCAGCGCTTGGCGGCCCGACTGGCGTCGGCATCGTGAGCCATGACGTCTCCTCATCTTTCCCGGTTATCGATCTTGTCAAACGGGTACGGCGGCGAGAGGAGGGGCAAAACGGGTAAGCTGCGGCTCCCCTGGCTTCGCGCCAGTATAGGAGTCGCGAGCGAGCGGTCAAGCAGGGGCGAACCCGAGGTGATCCGCCCCCAGTCAAACGGTTGCACCGGCATGCGGCCGGCGCATGAGCGTCAGATCGCGAACGAGGATTCGCGTGCGCCGGTCGTTTCTTTCAAAGCTTTCACCCACTTGCGCGCGGGCAGCTTCAGCGTGTCCTCGATCAGCTTCGCGCGGGCTTCCAGCTGTGCGAACGATACGTCGAGCGCGGGGCCCGAGAACGCGATCGCGATCCGGTTGCCGTCGTGCACTTCCGGCAGCGCGATCACGCGACGGTCGAACGCCGCGTTCAGATGCTTCATGTTGCGCACGAAACTCGGATGGTCGCCGAACAGGTTGATCGTCGCGATGCCCGCGTCGGCAAGACAGCCGCGCACCGCGCGGTAGAACGCGACGCTGTCGAGCACCGGGCCGCGCGCGGTCGCGTCGTACAGGTCGATCTGCAGTGCGCCCGTCGTGCCGCGGTTGGCCGGATCGTTGACGAAATCCCATGCGTCGGCTTCGTGCACGACGAGGCGTGCGTCATCGGGCGGCAGCGCGAACATCGTGCGCGCCGCGACGATCACGGCCGGGTTCAGTTCGACGGCCTCGACCTTCGCGTGCGGCAGGAAGCGGTGCGAGAACTTCGTCAGCGCGCCGGTGCCGAGCCCGAGCTGGACGATCCGCGCGGGCGTTTCGAGGAACAGCAGCCATGCCATCATCTGCTGTGCGTATTCGAGCTCGATGTGCAGCGGCTTCGAGATCCGCATCGCGCCCTGCACCCATTCGGTACCGAAGTGCAGGAAGCGCACGCCGCGCTCTTCCGAGAACGTGACGGGCGCGAAGCGCGGCTTGCGCGGCGCGTCGAGGACGGGCACGTCGTCGTGTTCGCCGATCTCCGGGCGGCGCTTCACGCGCGGCGGCTGGAGCTTTTCGGAGCCGTTGTAGGCGGACGGCTTGCGTTGTTTGAACGCGCGCGCCTCGGCGGACGCGCGCTTGATCAGTCGGGTCATGATTGAATCTCGCTGGGTGACGCTGGATGAGCGGACGAGAGGATAGCATTGGTGGGGGATGGCGGCCGCGCCGCGTATCCTGCCCTGCATGATTTCGAACCAGTTGGCGCTACGCTGCACGCGTGATCGAAGGAGGACGCATGAACTCGAACGGCAAACGGATCTGGTTTCCGGCGAAGCGCTACGGTTGGGGATGGGGGTTGCCGGTGGCCTGGCAGGGCTGGGTCGTGCTGCTGCTGTTCGGGACCGGGATCGTCGCGAGCGCGTGGGTGGTGCCGCCGCACCGGTCGCCGATCGCATACGGTGCATGCATCGTGGTGTTGATCGCGCTGTTGACTGCCGTTTGCTGGATCAAGGGCGAAAAGCCCGGGTGGAGATGGGGCAAGGACGACTGAGCACCGCGGCGGTGTCCGCGCGCGATCCGGGTCGGCGTCAATCGCGAATCGCCCGCCACTGCGCCAGCTTCTGCTCGAACGACAGCATCGCATTCGCCGGGCTCGACGAAGGCAGCACCAGCGTGTCGTACCCGGCCTGACCGATCACGTCGGCAAATCGACCTGCCGTCTTGCCGTTGAAACACACTTTCTTCAGCAACGGCGCATGCTCGCGCAACGACTCAAAGTCGTTCGGCTTCGCATTCCGGATCGCCGAATCGAGACTGCCTTGTCGATGGCACGCATCGAGGACATCCCAGATGCCGATCCCGTGCGAAAGCACGCGCTCGAGCCGCGCGCCGTACGCGAGCTCGTGCAGCCCCGGCTCGCCGAGCACCGCGCCGAGCAACCGCCAGAACTGATTGCGCGGATGTGCGTAGTACTGCGCGGCATCGAGCGACGCCTCGCCCGGAAAGCTGCCGAGAATCATCGTATGCGTGTGCGGCCCGACGACCGGCGGAAAGCCTCGCAGCATCACGCCGCTCCACGCGGGCCGACCGATCGCGGCCCGTCGCCGTGCGCATCGAGATGGCGCCACAGCGCGGGCAGCATGCACTCGGTGACCATCAGCGGCTTGCCATGGCGCTGGAACACCGAGCGCCGCGCGGCGAACGCATGCGGCGCCCGCGCACCCTGCAACGCATGGCTTGCGAGCGCGTACAGCGGATGGCCGGCGATCACGCGCCGGCTGACGAGCGTGGAACGCGCGACCTGCGGATCGCTGTACAGCAGCTCCGCGAGCGGTCGCGTGCGCAACCGCCGCATTGCCTGCCACACGCCCTTGCTGGCCGCGAGCGGCGCGATGCTGTGCGCGGCGACGTACGGCATGCCGTCGACCGACAGGATCACCTCGCGCACCCACATCGGCGCGCGCGGCGAACTGTCGAGCGCGTCCGGTTCGTCGAACCACGGACAGTCGACGGCCTCGCGCGTCACGCGCACGCTCACGCTGCCGAGCCGCGCCAGATGCGCCGTCAGCGAACCGCCGCGCGTCAGCCAGTCGCGCTGATCGAGCGTGCAGCCGGGCCGGGGCGTTTCGCGCCAGCCCGCCCGCGCGCCGTCGAATCGCATCCGTGCGTTCACGCCGAGCGCGACAGCAGCAGCGCGTTGGTCCGCTTCACGAAGCTCGCCGGATCGTCGAGCATCCCGCCTTCGGCCAGCAACGCCTGGTCGAACAGCAGGTGGCACCAGTCGCCGAAATCGGCGCTGTCGGCGTTCAGCTGCTTCACGAGCGCGTGCTCCGGGTTGATCTCGAGGATCGGCTGCATCGCCGGCGCGTGCTGGCCGGCCGCCTTCAGCATCCGCTGCAGGTAGCCGCTCATGTCGTTGTCGTCCGCGACGAGGCACGACGGCGAATCGGTCAGGCGGAACGTGACGCGCACTTCCTTCACCTTGTCGCCGAGCGCTTCCTTCATCTTTTCGACGACCGGCTTGATCGCCTCGCCCGCCTGCTCCTGCGCCTTCTTTTCCTCGTCGTTGAGCTCGCCGAGGTCGAGATCGCCGCGGGCCACGCTCGCGAGCGGCTTGCCGTCGAATTCATGCAGGAACGACAACATCCATTCGTCGACGCGGTCGGTCAGCAGCAGCACCTCGACGCCCTTCTTGCGGAACACTTCCAGGTGCGGGCTGTTCTTCGCGGCCTGCCACGTATCGGCGGTCACGTAATAGATCTTGCTCTGCTCGGGCTTCATGCGCGACACGTAGTCGGCGAGCGACACGTCCTGCGCGTCGGTGTCGCCGTGCGTCGATGCGAAGCGCAGCAGCTTCGCGATACGCTCGCGGTTCGCGTGATCCTCGCCCAGGCCTTCCTTCAGCACCTGGCCGAACGCGCTCCAGAACGTCTTGTACTTCTCCTTGCCGGCGTCCTCTTCCGCGTTCGCGAGCTCCTCGAGCATCGACAGCGCGCGCTTCGTCACGCCCTCGCGGATCGCCTTCACGTCGCGGCTTTCCTGCAGGATTTCACGCGACACGTTCAGCGGCAGGTCGGCCGAATCGACGACGCCCTTCACGAAGCGCAGGTATTGCGGCAGCAGCTGCTCGGCGTCGTCCATGATGAACACGCGCTTCACGTACAGCTTCAGGCCGCCGCGGTAATCGCGGTTCCACAGGTCGAACGGCGCATGCGCCGGCACGAACAGCAGCTGCGTGTATTCGCTGCGGCCCTCGACGCGGTTGTGCGTCCACGTAAGCGGATCCTGATGGTCGTGCGCGATGTGCTGGTAGAACTGCGTGTACTGCTCGTCGGTGACGTCGCTCTTCGAACGCGTCCAGAGCGCGCTCGCCTGGTTGACGGTCTCGTCCTCGTCCTTGAGGACCATCTCGCCCTTTTCCTGGTCCCACTCTTCCTTGCGCATCAGGATCGGCAGCGCGATGTGATCGGAATACTTCTGGATGATCGACTTCAGGCGGTGCGACGACAGCAGTTCGTCCTCGCCTTCGCGCAGGTGCAGCGTGATGGTCGTGCCGCGCTGCGCACGCTCGATCGCGTCGATCGTGAAATCGCCCTCGCCCGCGCTTTCCCAGCGCACGGCTTCATTCGCCGGCAGCCCGGCGCGGCGCGTCTCGACGGTGATCTTCTCCGCGACGATGAAACCCGAGTAGAAACCGACGCCAAACTGGCCGATCAGCGCCGCATCCTTCTGCTGGTCGCCGGACAGCTTCGTGAAGAATTCCTTGGTGCCCGAACGCGCGATCGTGCCGAGGTTCGCGATCGCCTCGTCGCGGCTCATGCCGATGCCGTTGTCGTCGATCGTGATCGTGCGCGCGGCCTTGTCGAAACCGATGCGAATGCGCAGGTTCGGATCGCTCTCGTACAGCGCGTTGTCCGCGAGCGCTTCGAAACGCAGCTTGTCGGCCGCGTCGGACGCGTTCGACACCAGTTCGCGCAGGAAGATTTCCTTGTTGCTGTAAAGCGAATGAATCATCAGGTGGAGGAGTTGCTTGACCTCTGCCTGAAAGCTCATCGTTTCGTGTGCCATGGATGCTGTTTCCTCTTACTTGAATGGTGTAACCCCCGACATCCCGGCGCACGATGCCGGGCCAGACGGGTGTTGCCGCAATCTGGGGGCGGGCGGCGGGATTTCAAGGGCCCGGCTGTGCGCTTCGGTGCTCTGTCCGGCGCACTCGCGATACCGATCGTGGATGCGCGCTGTTCACGGGCGAAATTCGGACCGATCCAATGTTCCGGCCGCTTTCAATTCGCTGAAATGACGTATCGCTTCCCGAATCGAGAACGAAATGATTCCTTGCAGCTTCGAACTCAATGACCGGTCCATCAGCCACTTCCGGCTCCGCGGCCTCGAATTGCCCGCGTTTTCAGGACTTCCCCTTACGTCAATGCTCGGACGGCCGCCTGCGTTGCAGAACTCGGCCCGATCCCGCCTGGAAAATACTACGTTGTCGACCGACGATCGGGAGGAAGGCTCGGATGGTTGCATGATCGTGTCGGCGGAAAATCGGAATGGTTCGCGCTATATGCGGCCGATGGCTCGATTGACGACGCCACACTGTGCGACGACGTGCAACGAGGCCAGTTCCGCCTGCATCCGCGTGGTATTCGCGGAATCAGCCGTGGATGTATCGTGATCGACAGTCAAAGCGACTTCCGGCGTTTGCGGGAGCTCCTGCTCGATAACGGCCTGCATCCCATACCCGGAAGCATGCTGCGCGCATACGGAATGGTGACAGTGCGGTGAAGCGGCTAGTCCAAATCTGCATGGTCATTGGCTGGATTTCCTCCATATCGCTTGCACTGACCTATTGGTGGATTCGTCATCCCGACCTTGCCCCTGCTCCGCCGCTCGCGTTCTCGCTGTGGCTGGACCGCCTTTTCTCCGCACATGATTGCGAGTCTTCAGCGAATGTCGACATCTACTACGCATTTGTCGTGTCGGTGCTGGTGGCAAGCCTTCTTACGTTCGTCTGCTGCCGGATATTCGGGCGGATCAATCGATCCCGTCTCGAATGACATCGTCGACTCCGCGCCTCGTGCGCCGGACGACGAAGCGCGACGCGCCGCCGTCACGACGCGCGCCGCGCCGCCGACTCGATATAGCGCGCGAGAAACCCCGGCAACGCCGGATCCCCGCAGTTCGCGACGTTGAAGCGCGTCCACGTCGACGACGACTGCTGCGGCGAGAACAGGCTCCCCGGCGTCAGCAGAAACCCTTCCTCGTGCGCGGCGGCCGCGAGCGCGTCCGAATCGACGCCCGTGTCGGCCCACAGGAACATCCCCGCCGCCGGCATCGTGAAGAGCCGCAACCCGGTACGCTCGAGCATCCGCGCGGTCTTGTCGCGCACGCCGTCGAGCCGCGCGCGCAGCCGCTCGACGTGGCGCCGGTAATGTCCCTCGGTCAGGATCTTGTACAACACGCGCTCGTTGAGCTCCGGCGTCGTCATCCCGACCAGCATCTTCTGGTCGGTGACCGCCTTCGCGATCTCCGGCGCGCAGGCGACATAGCCGACCCGCAAATTCGCCGCGAGCGTCTTCGAATAGCTGCCCAGGTAGATCACGCGCTTCAGCTGGTCGAGGCTCGCGAGGCGCGTGGCCGGATAGCTCGGCGGGCACAGGTCGCCGTACACGTCGTCCTCGACGACGAGGAAGTCGTACGCCTCGGCAAGCTTCAGGATCCGGAACGCCTGCGCGGCCGACAGCGACGTGCCGGTCGGGTTCTGCAGCACCGAATTGATCACGAGCATCTTCGGCCGCCACATCTGCACGAGCGTTTCCAGCGCGTCGAGATCGGGGCCGTCTGGCGTATAGGGCATGCCGACCAGTTGCGCGCCCTGCGACGCGAAGCGGCCGAACATCTGGAACCACGCGGGATCGCCCACGATCACCGCATCGCCGGGCCGCACGTAGATCCGCGAGATCAGATCGATCGCCTGCGTGATGCCTGACACCAGCACGAGCTGCTCGGGCTTCGCGCCGATCTCGACTTCCGCGAGCCGCGTCTGCAATTGCTGGCGCAGCGGCAGGAAACCCTGCGCGGTGCCGAAACCGAGCATCTGCGCGCCGGACTGGCGCCCGAGCGCGCGCAGCGCGCCGGTGATCAGCTCGCCGTCGAGCCAACGGCCCGGCAGGTACCCTAGGCCCGGCCCTTTTTCCGGGCTGACGGTGTGCAGCATGTTGCGCAGCAGCCAGACGACGTCGATCGTGTTGTGCACCGGCGCGGCCTCGGCCACGCGCACCACGTTGTCGGCGGGCTGCGGGCCGGCGGCGGTGCGCTCACGCACATAGAAGCCCGAGCCGCGCCGCGAGTCGAGGTAGCCCTGCGCGACGAGCCGTTCGTACGCTTCCACCACGGTAAAGCGCGACACGCTCTTGTCGAGCGCGAGCTTGCGGATCGACGGCATGCGCATGCCGGGCCGGAATACGCGTTCATCGATGCGGCGCCGCGCCCACTGGACGAGCTGGTCGACGAGCGTGAGCGTAGCCGTATCGTGCGGCGCGGGAATCTGGGCGAGTGGGACGGTGGACATGGGCGGCGGCTCTCCAACTGTACCGAAGGCTATCGCGTGGATTGTACCGTTACTGTGCCGGTGCCGACGATTACAGTTCTTCGGAATGGCGATCGTGCGGCTGCCGGCGCGGCCTTGCCGCACGCGGCGCCGCGTCGCCCCACCCATATCGCGGCCCGGGCGCCGGCCGGCTCCGTACCGTCCGGCGCATCGCCCGCCCACCATGACACTTTCGCTTCCCGACCGACGTTCATGCCAGCCCGCTCCCTGACCCTCGACCATCTCGTGATTGCCGCGCGCACGCTCGACGAAGGCGTGCGCCATATCGCCGCGTCGCTCGGCATCGAACCGGCCGGCGGCGGACGCCATCCGCTGATGCGCACCCATAACGCGCTGTTCGGCGCGTGGGGCGGGCTGTACCTCGAAGTGATCGCGATCGATCCCGACGCGCCCGCCACGGGCGACGATGCCACGCCGCCGCGCGCGCGGCTGTTCAGCCTCGACGATCCGGCGATGCATGCAAGGCTCGCGCAGGGACCGTTTCTCGCACACTGGGTCGCACGCGTCGATCGGCCGCGCCAGCTCGCGATGTGGCAAAGCCAGTATCCGGCGCGCATCGCGCCGGTCGTCGCGATGCGGCGCGGCGACCTGAGCTGGGGCCTTACGGTACCCGACGACGGCGCGTTCCCCGCGTGGCAAGGCGCGGGCGACGGCCTCGTGCCGTCGCTGATCCAGTGGGACAGCCCGCGCCATCCGGCCGAATCGCTGCCGAACGACGGCGTCGCGCTCAAGGCGCTCAAGGGCGTCCACCCGCGTGCGGACGTCATCCGCGAGCAGCTCGACTGGCTCGGCGCCGGCCATCTGCTCGACCTCGACAGCGGCGACGGCCCGCCGGCGCTCGTCGCCGAATTCGAAACCCCGCAGGGCGCGCGCACGCTGCGCTGAACGCCCCTGCCGCCCTCGATACCGAAACCCCGCAATACGGAGACACCCCATTCATGAATTCGCGCGAAACCCGCGGCATGCTGCTCGGCCTCATCGGCGTGATGATCTTCAGCCTCACGCTGCCGATGACGCGTATCGTCGTCTCCGAGCTCAATCCGCTGCTGAATGGGCTCGGTCGCGCGCTCGCCGCATCGGTGCCGGCCGGCCTGCTGCTGTGGTGGCGGCGCGAACGGCTGCCGACCCGCGCGCAGCTGAAAAGCCTCGCGATCGTGTCGGCCGGCGTGATCATCGCGTATCCGGTGTTCTCCGCCTGGGCGATGAAAACCGTCCCGGCCTCGCACGGCGCGGTCGTGAACGGGCTGCAGCCGCTGTTCGTCGCGCTGTACGCGGCGTGGCTGTCGCATGAACGGCCGTCGAAGGCGTTCTGGGCCAGCGCGCTGGCGGGCAGTGCGCTCGTGATCGCGTTCGCGCTGCGCGACGGCGGCGGCACGGTGCAGGCCGGCGACGCGCTGATGCTCGTCGCGGTCGGCATCGGCGCGCTCGGCTACGCGGAAGGCGCGCGCCTCGCCCGCCAGATCGGCGGCTGGCAGGTGATCTGCTGGGCGCTCGTCGTATCCGCGCCGTTCCTCGTGTTGCCGGTCGGCTGGCTCGCATGGACGCAGCACGTCGCGCACCCCGCCCCGCTCGCGCTGCGCACGTGGCTCGCATTCGGCTACGTGACCCTTTTTTCGCAATTCATCGGTTTTTTTGCGTGGTACGCCGGGCTCGCCATGGGCGGCATCGCGCGCGTCGGTCAGGTGCAGCTGCTGCAGATCTTCTTCACGATCGCCTTTTCCGCGCTGCTGTTCGGCGAGACGGTGACGCCGTCGACGTGGCTGTTCGCGGCCGCCGTGATCGCGACCGTGATGCTCGGCCGGCGCTCGGCGGTGGCCACCGCCCCGCGTCCCGCTCGCGCCGGCTGATGAGGTGCGCCATAATGTCCGTTTTGCCTGAACGGTTTTGCCCACCCGGCCGCGACGGCCCGATCGCGCTCCCGCAAGCCTACCCGGCCGCGTCGACGCGATCAGCCCGATCGACCTTTCTTGATTGACCACGATATCCGAACGAGGAGACTATGAATCCGAGCGACCTGCACCCGCCGCACTGGCAGCTTTCCGAACGCGCCCGCAAGCTGACGAGCTCTGCGATCCGCGAGATCCTGAAGGTCACGGAACGCCCCGAGGTCATCTCGTTCGCAGGCGGCCTGCCCGCTCCCGCGACGTTCCCGGCCGAACGCATGCGCGCCGCGGCCGACCGCGTGCTGCGCGATGCACCCGCCGCCGCACTCCAGTACAGCGCGACCGAAGGCTACCTGCCGCTGCGTGAATGGATCGCCGAGCGTTACAGCGTGCGCGTGTCGCAGGTGCTGATCACGACCGGCTCGCAGCAGGCGCTCGACCTGCTCGGCAAGGCGCTGATCGATCCGGACAGCCCGATCCTCGTGGAAACCCCGACCTACCTCGGCGCGCTGCAGTCGTTCTCGCTGTACGAGCCGCGCTATGTGCAGGTGCCGACCGACGAGCAGGGCCTGCTGCCCGAAGGCCTCACGCCCGACCTGACGCAAGGCGCACGCCTGCTGTACGCACAGCCGAACTTCCAGAACCCGACCGGTCGCCGCCTGCCCGTCGAGCGCCGCCGCGCGCTCGCCGCGTTCGCGCAGTCGAGCCCGTTCCCGGTGCTGGAAGACGACCCGTACGGCGCGCTGAACTACCAGGGCGAGCCGCTACCGACGATGCTGTCGATGGCGCCCGACCATATCGTGCACCTCGGCACGTTTTCGAAGGTGCTCGCGCCGGGCCTGCGGATCGGCTACATCATTGCCCCCGAGGAACTCCACTTCAAGCTCGTGCAGGCCAAGCAGGCCACGGACCTGCACACGCCGACGCTCACGCAGCGCATCGCGCACGAAGTGATCAAGGACGGCTTCCTCGATGAGCACATCCCGACGATCCGCCAGCTGTACGGCGCGCAATGCGAAGCGATGCTCGCGTCGCTCGCCCGCCACATGCCGGAAGGCGTCACGTGGAACCGGCCGGACGGCGGCATGTTCATCTGGGTGAATCTGCCCGCGCAGATCGACAGCATGAAGCTGCTCGAGGCCGCGGTCGCCAACCACGTCGCCTTCGTGCCGGGTGCGCCGTTCTTCGCGAACGACCCGCAGCAGAACACGCTGCGCCTGTCGTTCGTGACGGTGCCGCCGGAGAAGATCGAGGAAGGCGTCGCTCGCCTCGGCAAGCTGCTGCGCGAACGTCTCTGATCCCTTTTTCCTGTCACGACTCTCAACGAGGAATCGAACACATGGCTAACGTCTACGACAAACTGAAGTCGCTCGGCATCGAACTCCCGACCGCCGGCGCACCGGCCGCCGCCTACGTGATGAGCGCGCAAAGCGGCAACACGGTCTACCTGTCGGGCCACATCGCGAAGAAGGACGGCAAGGTCTGGGCCGGCAAGCTGGGCGCCGACCTGAAGACGGAAGACGGCAAGGCGGCCGCGCGCTCGATCGCGATCGACCTGCTCGCGACGCTGCACGCACACACCGGCGACCTGAACAAGGTCACGCGCATCGTGAAGCTGATGAGCCTCGTCAACTCGACGCTCGACTTCACCGAACAGCACATCGTGACGAACGGTGCGTCGGAGCTGATCGCCGAAGTGTTCGGCGACGCGGGCAAGCACGCGCGTTCGGCGTTCGGTGTCGCGCAGATTCCGCTCGGCGCGTGCGTCGAGATCGAACTGATCGCCGAAGTCGCGTAACGGGCGCATCGAGATGACCGGTCGTCTCGTCCGCTTCAAGCAGGTCGACGTCTTCACGTCGGTGCCGTTCAAGGGCAACCCGCTCGCCGTCGTGTTCGACGCCGATTCACTCGGCGACGACGCGATGCTCGAGATCGCCCGCTGGACGAACCTGTCGGAAACGACGTTCCTCTGCACCCCGACCGATCCCGACGCCGACTACCGCGTGCGGATCTTCACGACGGCCGGTGAACTGCCGTTCGCCGGCCACCCGACGCTCGGCACCGCGCATGCGTTCCTGGAAAGCGGCGCACGGCCGCGCGTGCCTGGCCGGCTGATCCAGCAGTGCGGGGTTGGCCGGGTCGCGCTGCGCGAGCAGGCCGGCGGCTGGGCGTTCGCCGCGCCGCCGGCTCGCGTCACGCCGCTCGACCGTTCGGACTACGCGGTGCTGGCCGCCGCGTTGCGCAGCGACGCGATCGACCTGGATGCCGAGCCGTGCGCGGTGGACAACGGCGCGCCGTGGCTGGTCGTGCGGCTGAAGTCGGCCGACGCGTGCATCGGCCTGTCGCCCGATCCGGCCGCGCTGGAGGCGCTCACGCGCCGCTATGGGACGGACGGCCTCGCGGTCTACGCGCCGCACGTCGAAGGCGGCCCCGCGACGTTCGAAATCCGCTGCTTGATGACGGGCGGCAACTTCGGCTTCGGCGAGGATCCGGTCACCGGCAGCGCGAACGCCGCGCTGGCCGGGCTGCTGACGCGGCAGGAACGCCGCCCCGGCCAGTCGTACACGGCCCGCCAGGGCACGGCGATCGGCCGCGACGGCCGCATCTGCGTCAGCTATGACGAAGACGGCACCACGTGGATCGGCGGTCACGTCGTCACGGTCGTCGACGGCACCTTCCGGTCCCCCGTGTAACATTTCGCGATGTGCGATGGCGCCGGCCCGTCCGGCGCCCCCTACGATTCGCCCAACTATCGCAAAAGTGTTCCAGCCAGTAATATCGGGCCTAATCCGTTGTTTCGGAGGTCTGTCCATGGTTGCGCGTCCCGCGAACGAACAGACGTCGGGACAATCCGAACCATAGCCATCCAGACGGATGAAGAACGCGAGCAGGACGCCGCCCTCTCTGATGAGCTCCGCCCGGTCAAACCACACGCCGCCGACCCGGCCGCTGCGCGCGCCGCGCAAGTCGCGCCGTCGCGCGCTGTTCGCGATCCCGCTGCTCGGGATGCTGGCGCTTGCGCTGCTGTGGGCGGTGATCGTGGCGCGGCTGTCGGTCGAAAAGGACAGCGCGTACAAGGAAGCGGCGGCCTCGGCGGCGATCCTGTCGTCGGCGCTCGAGCAGCACACGGTCAAGGCGATCCACCAGGTCGACCAGATCACCCGCTTCGTCAAGTTCGAATTCGAGAAATCGCCGTCGCGCTTCAACCTCGCGAGCGCGGTCGAAAAAGGCGTCGTGCCGAGCGACACGCTGATCCAGGTTTCGCTCGTCAACGCGAAGGGCATCCTGTTCGCGAACACGGCTGAACTCCATCCGAAGCCGATCAACCTGTCCGACCGCGAGCACTTCAAGGTCCACCTCGCGCACAACGACGATCGCCTGTACATCAGCAAGCCCGTGCTCGGCCGCGTGTCGAGCCATTGGACGCTGCAGATGACACGGCGCCTGAACAACCCGGACGGCAGCTTCGCCGGGATCGTCGTGGTATCGGAAGATCCGAGCTACTTCACGAACGACTTCTACAACAACGCGGCGATCGGCAAGGAAGGCGTGATCGCCGTGGTGTCCGACACGGGCGCCGTGCTCGCGCGGCGCACCGGCTCGCTCAGCAACGCGCCCGGTGCGTTCTCCGCATCGGGCGTCTACCCGATCGCCGAGCGCGTGACGGGTACGATCATCGACCCGATCGACGGCGTGACGCGCATCGTGTCGTACCGCCACCTCGACGGCTACCCGCTCGCGGTGATGGTCGGGCTGTCGCAGTCCGAGGAATTCGCGGACTACTACCACACGCGCAACGTCTATCTGCTGATGACGAGCTTCATCACGCTAGCGATGCTCGCGTTCTTCGGCGTCGCGACGGGGCTGATCGGCAAGCTGCTCGGCCGCGAGCGCGAGATGACCCAGCTCGCCGAATACGACCTCCTCACCGGCCTCGCAAACCGCTACGCGACGCTGCGCGGGCTGCGCAACGACGTGTCGATGCCGGCAAGCCTGTCGCGGCTCGGCCTGCTGTTCATCGACCTCGACAACTTCAAGACCGTCAACGACACCCTCGGCCACAACGCCGGCGACATCGTGCTGCAGATGACAGCGTCGCGCCTGTCGGATGCCGTCGGCGACGAAGGGTCGCTCGCCCGGATCGGCGGCGACGAGTTCGTCGTCGTGATGAAGGGCGACGACGTCGAACGGCGCGCGGTGCGGCTCGCGGAAGCGATCATCCGGATGTTCGCCGAGCCGTTCGACGTGCGCGGCAGTTCGTTCGTGCTGCATGCGAGCATCGGCATCGCGCTGCACACCGTCGCGAACGAAAGCGAGATCGACCTGCTGAAGAAGGCCGATCTCGCGATGTACAGCGCGAAGGACGCGGGCAAGAACTGCTACCAGTTCTACGCGCCGCACCTGTCGCATCGCGCCGACCACCTGATGCGCTGGGAACAGCAATTGCGCGTCGCGCTCGCCGAGGGGCAGCTGTTCCTCGCCTACCAGCCGAAGATCGATCTGACGCACCGCACGATCACCGGCTTCGAGGCCCTCGCGCGCTGGGACCACCCCGAGCACGGGATCATCTCCGCGAACGAATTCATTTCGATTGCCGAATCGACGGGGCTGATCGTGCCGATCGGCGACTTCGTGATCCGCACCGCGTGCGAACAGATCGCGCGCTGGCGCGACGATGGCCACGACACGCTGACGCTCGCGGTCAACATCTCGCCGGTGCAGTTCTGGCGCGGCGACCTGATCGAGACGATTTCGCAGGCGCTGCAGGACACCGGTATCGAGGCGAACCGGCTCGAAATCGAGATCACCGAGACCGCGATGATGGAATATCCGGAGCTCGTCTCCGAGAAGATCGTCGCGTTGAAGAAGCTCGGCATCCGCATCGCGCTCGACGATTTCGGTACCGGCTATTCGTCGCTGTCGTACCTGCACCGCTTCTCCGTCGATACGCTGAAGGTCGACCGCTCGTTCGTGCAGGCGATCCCGAACGATCGCAGCGTGTGCGTGATGGTGTCGTCGATCGTGCATCTCGCGCGCTCGCTCGGCCTGACGGTGGTCGTCGAAGGCACCGAAACCGAGGAGCAGATCGCATGGCTGTCGGCGCTCGGAGAAATCGAGGCGCAGGGCTTCCTGTTCTCCCGCCCCGTGCCGGCCGACGCGATCCCCGCGCTGATCGCGCGCTTCGGCGTGCGCGGCGACCGTCCGAACGTCCTCACGCACCGCGCGACCGGCAGCACGGGCGCCTGAGCCCGCAGCCCGCGCGGCAATGTTGCGCAGCACACCAATTATTTCGGTTTCCGATTCGGTTGTTTAGTCCATTAACTGGCGTTTTCGCGCATGGCAGTGTCACGATGCGCGGCGGACAATCGGGAGGGCCATCGTGTCGGCGGGCCGCCGGCACGTTTCCATGCGCCAGCCTCCCCTGCGCCAACAACACAGTCATGACAACCATCGAAGTCGAAGCGGCCGAACGTGTCGAACAGGCACCGGCATCCCTATGGGCCTTGTTCAAGGTTGTCGCCGGCATTTCCGCCGTGTCGTGGGGCGGGCTTTCGATGATGGCGCAACTCGAGCGCCACTATGTCGAGCGGTTGCAGCGCATCGAGCCGCACGTGTTCGCCGATCTCGTGGCCCTCGCATGGCTCGTGCCAGGCCCCGTCGGCTGCAATGTCGCCGTGCAGGTCGGCCGGACGCTGCATGGCCGCACCGGCGCATGGATCGCCGGCATCGCGAGCGTGCTGCCGTTCTTCGTGCTGATGACGCTGTTCGCGATCTTCTACCGCACGCCGATCGTGCGCTCGCTCGCCGCGCCGATGCTGATCAATCACTTCGGGATGGTGCTCGCCGCACTGATCGGCGTCACGTGGGTCAAGCAGTTGCGCACGCTCGCGAGCACACGGCTCGAACAGGCGATCGCCGCACTATCGACGATTCTGCTCGCTTTCGCGCATAGTCCGACCGCTTTCGTCGGGATTCTCTTCGCTGCGTTTGCAGCCGGCTGGCTGACCGGGCCACCGCAACACGACGCGGTCGATTTCACGCTGTCGAAACGCGACCGCAGCCTGCTCGTGCTGCTCGCCGTGCTCGTCGCGCTGTTCGCGCTGCCGTTGCCCGGCGACTATCAGGAGACGCTGCTGTGGCCGCGGCTCGCCGGCGCCGGCATGACGCTGTTCGGCGGCGGCTTCTCCGCGCTGCCCGTGCTCAAGACGCTGTTCGTGTCGCCGGCCACCGGCATCTCCGATCACGACTTCACGCTCGCGTTCGCGCTGTCGCCGGTGTCGCCCGGCCCGCTGCTGAACGTCGTGCCGTTTCTCGGCTACCTGACCGCCGGCTGGACCGGCGCGCTGCTCGCGACCGCAGCGCTGTTCATTCCGTCGGGGTGTCTCGTCGTGTTCGCGCAGAATCATCTGTTCCGGCTCAAGCGCCATTCGCGCTTCGAGCACGGGATGCGCCTGCTGCGCGCGGCAACGACGGGATTTCTCGTCGTCGCCGTCGTGAAGATCCTGCATCGCGAACCGGCCGATCCCGTCTACTGGCTCACGGGCGCCTTTGCGACGCTGTGCTTCGCACGCTTCAAGGTGCCCGTGTACGCCGTCTACGGTGCGGTCGCGATCGTGTGCGGCGCGTGGCTGTTGTGGGCGGCCATCGCGCACTGACGGCAGGCCCTCTTCCACCGCCGACCACTTGCCGCTCAGCCTGCCTGCACCGCGACGCGGCGTGCGACCCAGCGTGCCCGCAGCGCGTCGTACGCGAGGTTGAAGCAGAACGTGTATGGCAGGAAGAACAGCACGATGCCGAGGTCAAGCAGCAGCGCCTCGACGAGGCTCACGTTCAGCCACCATGCGGCAACCGGCACCACCATCGCGACGAGGCCGAGCTCGAACGCGACCGCATGCGCGATGCGCATCCCGAGCGTGCGCGTGAGGCCGGCGCGGCGCTCGAAACGGTCGAACAGCGTGTTGAACGTCATGTTCCAGGCCATCGCGATCAGCGACACCATCACCGTCAGCACGCCGACGTGCGAGACCGGCATATCGAGCAGCCACGCGCCGATCGGCGCGCACAGCGCGATCGCCACCAGCTCGAACGTCAGCGCGTGAACGAGGCGTTCCGTCACCGTTTTGTTCATCTGTTTCATGGTTCCTCCAATTCGTTTGTGCAGCGTATGCGGCGCATTTTGATCGGCGCAACAGCGTGAATCCAGTTTGATATCATCGGTTTTTCCGATACAACACTGTGAGATCCGCGCATGCACCACGCCCCCGAAGCCCTGCTCGCCTTCGCCGAAGCCGCGCTGCTCGGCTCGTTCACGGCCGCCGCGCGCAAGCTCGGCAAGCGCCAGTCGACGGTGTCCGAAGCGATCGCAAACCTCGAGATCGATCTCGGCGTGCAGTTGTTCGACCGCTCGACGCGCACGCCGACGCTGACCGATGCCGGACGCGCGCTGCTGCCGCAGGTGCAGCGCGCACTGGAGGCCGGCGCGGCGATCGACCGCACCGCCGCGCGGCTCGCGCAGGGCGAGGAAGCACGGCTGACGCTCGTCGTGTCCGATACGTATCAATCGAAGCGTTACGAGGAAACCTTGATGGCACTCGAGCGGCGCTTTCCGACGCTGGAACTCGAATGTCAGATCGCCGAACACGAGGACGTGCTCGACCTGATCCAGCAGGGCCGCGCTCAGCTTGGGCTGATGGCCGCGCGCGCCGTCTACCCGCCCGATATCGGCGCGGCGACGGTGGCGGAGGAGTCCGAGATCGGCCTGTTCGTCGGGCGCACGCACGCGCTGGCGGCCTTCGGCGACGCCGACGTGCCGCATGCGGCACTGCGCGACGCGCGCGAACTGCGCCTCAACACGTATGTGAAACCGGAGGATCGCGGCGCCGACGACCGGATCGTCATCGGCACGCAGCGCTGGCTCGCGCCGAGCTATCTGATGCTGCTGGAGATGGCGGTGCTGGGGTTCGGCTGGGCCGAGCTGCCGCGCTGGATGGTCGAGCATTTCGCGCGCGATCGTCTCTGCGAGCTGCGCTCGCGCGGCTGGCCGCGCCGCGTGCGGGTCGATGCGGTGTGGTCGCGCAACCGGCCGCTCGGCCCGGCCGGCGCGTGGCTGCTCGACGCGATGCTGGCAGCATAGCGGCGCGCGGCATCGCGCCGGCGGCGGCCGAATGGCGCGGCAAGGTCAGGCGTTCGCGCTCAGAATCCGCGCGACAGCACGGCCGCACCGATCGTCACCACGCCGAGCACGAGGTTGACGACGACGAGCAAGCGCACGGTGTTTACCGCGCGCGCGCCGTCCGGCCAGTTCTGCGCCTGCACCGCGCGGCGGATGCGCGGGAACAGCGCGAAGCGAATGTGACCGAAGATCAGCATCATCACGACACCGAGCCCCGCCATCGCATGCAGCGTCCACGTCGCGTGCGCGCCGCCGAAGGCCGTGAGCAGGAAACCGCCGGACAGCAGGATCACGATCACCGACCCCGACACCCAATTGAAGAAGCGGCCGAACACGCCCTCGATCAGCGGCAGCCGCAACTGCGGCGTCAGGTCGGACAGCGCCGGACGCAGGCAGAAGTTCGCAAAGACCATCCCGCCCACCCACACGGCGACGGCCAGCAGATGAAGAAACAGCGCGACGGCAACGGCGTGGGACATGGCGGCAATCCTGGTATGAGTTGAGTGCAACGAACAGCCGCGTCACGCGCGGTCTCGAGCGACGTTCGACCAGCACGCCGCCGAGCGGTTCGGCCCTCTGGCGGAATTTCACAATATTTTGCAAGTTCCGCGTGACGGCGCCACTCGCGCTTACCTGAATGCGTCGCGCAAAAAAGAACCGGCCGCACGCCCGCCGAAGCGGAGGTGCGGCCGTCGATGCCGGTCGAACCGGCCAGTGGATGCGGCGTCAGCCGAGCAACGGACGCAGCTCGTTGACGACCTTGAGCTTGGTGTCCGGCGCGCGGCCCTTGCGTGCACGCTTGCCGACGTGCGGCGCCAGCCCCGCGTACGACAGCGTTTCGTCCTGCGCCTTGCCGCCGCGACCGGTGCCGATCAGCACGACGCCGGCCGGGTCGATCGCAAGCGCCTGCACGAGCGTTTCCTTGTCGTCGAGCGCCATCAGGATCACGCCGCGACCGCCGCCCGACAGCGTCTTCATCTCGTCCATCCCGAACACCAGCAGACGGCCGCCGCTCGACAGACACGCGACCTGCGTCGCGTTCGGCAGCACGGGCATCGGTGCGAGCGGCACCGCGCCCGCATCGATGGTCATGAACGATTTGCCGGCCTTCACGCGGCTCACCATGTCGCCGACCTTGGCGAGGAAGCCGAAGCCGTTGCTCGACGCGAGCAGCAGTTGCTGGTCGGCCGGCGCTGCGTAGTAGTGCATCAGATGCGAGCCCGACTCGAGCTCGATCAGCGACGTCACCGGCACGCCGTCGCCGCGCCCGCCCGGCAGCACCGACACGTCGACCGAGTACACACGGCCGCTGCTGCCCCACGCGATCAGTCGATCCGGCGTGCGGCACTGGAACGCCGCATACAGGTGATCGCCCGCCTTGAACGAGAAGCCGGCCGGGTCGAGCCCGTGGCCCTTCAGCGCACGCACCCAGCCCTTCTGCGACACGACGACCGTCACCGGCTCGTCGACAACCTTCGCCTCGAACGTCGCGCGCTTTTCCTGCTGGATCAGCGTGCGGCGATCGTCGCCGTACTGCTTCGCGTCGGCCTCGATCTCCTTGATCATCAGCCGCTTCATCGCGCTTTCGTTCGCGAGCAGTTCCTCGAGCTTCGCCTTCTCGTCGCGCAGCGCCTCGAGTTCCTTCTCGATCTTGATCTTCTCGAGCCGCGCGAGCTGACGCAGGCGGATTTCGAGGATGTCTTCGGCCTGGCGGTCGCTGAGGCCGAACGCGCTCATCAGCGCCGCCTTCGGCTCATCCGACTCGCGAATGATGCGGATCACCTCGTCGATATTCAGGAAGACGATCATCCGCCCTTCGAGGATGTGGATGCGATCGTCGACCTTCGCGAGACGATGGCGGCAACGACGCGTCATCGTCAGCTGGCGGAACTTCACCCACTCGTCGAGGATCGTCAGCAGCCCCTTCTGGCCCGGCCGGCCGTCGGCGCCGATCATCACGAGGTTCAGTGTCGCGTTCGACTCGAGGCTCGTGTACGCGAGCAGCGTGTTCACGAATTCCGTCTGGTCGATCGTGCGCGACTTCGGCTCGAACACGAGCCGCACCGCCGCTTCCTTGCCCGACTCGTCGCGCACCGCGTCGAGCAGGTCGAGCATCGCCTTCTTGGTGTTGAGCTGCTCGGGCGTGAGCGTCTTCTTGCCGAGCTTGAGCTTCGGGTTGGTGAGCTCCTCGATTTCCTCGAGCACCTTCTGGCCCGACGTGTTCGGCGGCAGCTCGGTGACGACGAGCTGCCACTGGCCGCGCGCGAGATCCTCGATCTTCCAGCGCGCGCGTACCTTCAGGCTGCCGCGGCCGGTCTCGTAGGCCGCCGCGATCTCGGTGTCGCTCGAGATGATCTGGCCGCCGCCCGGGAAGTCCGGGCCGGGAATCAGGTTCATCAGCTCCGCGTGCGTGAGCTTCGGATTGCGGATCAACGCGACCGCCGCCGCCGCGACCTCGCGCAGGTTGTGCGACGGAATCTCGGTGGCGAGACCGACCGCGATGCCCGACGCGCCGTTCAACAGAACGAACGGCATGCGGCTCGGCAGCGTCTTCGGTTCCTCGAACGAGCCGTCGTAGTTCGGCATGAAGTCGACCGTGCCCTGGTCGATCTCGTCGAGCAGCAGCTTCGAGATCGGCGTGAGCCGGGCCTCGGTGTATCGCATCGCCGCCGCGCCGTCGCCGTCGCGTGAGCCGAAGTTGCCCTGGCCGTCGATCAGCGGATAGCGCAGCGAGAAGTCCTGCGCGAGACGCACGAGCGCGTCGTATGCCGACTGGTCGCCGTGCGGATGGTATTTACCGAGCACGTCGCCCACCACGCGCGCCGACTTCACCGGCTTCGCGTCCGGGCCGAGGCCCATTTCGTTCATCGCGAACAGGATCCGGCGCTGCACCGGCTTCTGGCCGTCGCATACGTCGGGCAGCGCGCGGCTCTTCACCACGCTGACCGCATAGCTGAGGTACGCCTGCTCCGCGTAGTTGCCGAGCGTCAGCGCATCGGCGTCCGGTGCGTCGGATCCGGCGAAGAGATCGGAAGTATTGTCGTCCATCTGTATTCCGTATTCGTAAGTGGCGTGAGGCCGGGCCGGGCGTCATGCCCGGCCGCGCGGGTTTAGATGTCCGCTTCGACGTCGTTGCCCTTTTCCTCGAGCCAGCCGCGTCGCGCGGCTGCCTCGCCCTTGCCCATCAGCATGGTCATCCGCGCGACGGTCGCCTCGTAGTCGAGTTCGCCGAGCTTCACCGGCATCAGGCGGCGCGTGTCGGGGTTCATCGTCGTGTCCCACAACTGCTCCGCGCTCATTTCGCCGAGACCCTTGAAGCGGCTGATGCTCCATTGCGTTTCGCGCACGCCGTCCTTGCGCAGCTTGTCGAGGGTCGCCTCGAGTTCGCCTTCGTCGAGCGCATAGAGTTTCTGCGCGGGCTTCTTGCCGCGCGCGGGCGCATCGACGCGGAACAGCGGCGGGCGCGCCACGTACACGTGGCCGCGCTCGATCAGCTGCGGGAAATGCTTGAAGAACAGCGTGAGCAGCAGCACCTGGATGTGCGAGCCGTCGACGTCCGCGTCCGACAGGATGCAGATCTTGCCGTAGCGCAGGTTCGACAGGTCGACGGTGTCGTCGGGGCTGTGCGGATCGACGCCGATCGCCACCGAAATGTCGTGCACCTCGTTGTTCGCGAACAGGCGGTCACGCTCGGTTTCCCACGTGTTCAGCACCTTGCCGCGCAGCGGCAGGATCGCCTGGTATTCCTTGTCGCGGCCCATCTTCGCGGAACCGCCCGCCGAATCGCCCTCGACGAGGAACAGTTCGTTGCGCGCGATATCTTCCGTCTCGCAGTCGGTCAGCTTGCCCGGCAGCACCGCGACCCCCGAGCTCTTGCGCTTTTCGACCTTCTGGCCCGCGCGCGTGCGCGCCTGCGCCTGCTTGATCACCAGTTCGGCGAGTTTCTTGCCGTGCTCGACGTGCTGGTTCAGCCACAGTTCGAGCGCCGGACGCGAGAACGACGACACGAGCTTCACCGCGTCGCGGCTGTTCAGCCGTTCCTTGATCTGCCCCTGGAACTGCGGATCGAGCACCTTCGCGGACAGCACGAACGACACGCGCGCGAACACGTCTTCCGCGAGCAGCTTCACGCCTTTCGGCTGCAGGTTGTGCAGTTCGACGAAGCTCTTGACCGCCTGATAGAGACCGTCGCGCAGGCCCGACTCGTGCGTGCCGCCGGCCGGCGTCGGGATCAGGTTCACGTACGACTCGCGCACGAGCGACCCCTCCTCGCTCCATGCGACGACCCATGACGCGCCTTCCCCTTCCGCGAAGGTTTCGTCGGTCGAGCGCGCATCGGCGAAGCGCTCGCCTTCGAACAGTGGGATCAGCAGCTCGCTGCCGTTCATCTCGTCGAGCAGGTAGCCGCGCAGGCCGTCCTCGTACTTCCACGCCTGGCGCTCGCCGGTCTTCTCGTTGACGAGCACGACCTCGACGCCCGGCAGCAGCACGGCCTTCGAGCGCAGCAGACGCTGCAGCTCGCCGAGCGGCAGGTTCGGCGAATCGAAGTACTTCGGATTTGGCCAGACCTGCACGCGCGTGCCGGACTTCTTCTCGCCGCGGCCCGCGCCTTGCGTTGCGAGCGGCTTCACGACGTCGCCATCGGCGAAGCCGAGCTCGGCGATCTTGCCGTCGCGCCAGACCGTCACGTCCAGACGCGTCGCGAGCGCGTTCGTCACCGATACGCCGACGCCGTGCAGACCGCCCGAGAACGTGTACGCGCCGCCGGCGGCCTTGTCGAACTTGCCGCCCGCGTGCAGGCGCGTGAACACGATCTCGACGACCGGCACGCCCTCTTCGGGGTGCATCCCGAACGGGATGCCGCGACCGTCGTCCTCCACCGACACCGACTGGTCGGCATGCAGCGTGACGGTGATCTGCTTGCCGTAGCCGCCGAGCGCTTCGTCGGACGCGTTGTCGATGACTTCCTGAATGATGTGCAGCGGATTTTCGGTACGGGTGTACATGCCGGGCCGCTGCTTGACCGGCTCGAGACCCTTGAGCACCTTGATCGATGCTTCGCTATAGGCCGCGCTGGGCTTCTTCGTTGACATAGGCGCTGAATTTCGTCATTCATCGGGACGTTGTCCACATCTCGTGTGGATAACGTCGTGGACAAAACGTTGAGTTCCGTAAAAAAGCGAATCGAAACAACGGTGTGCTTGGACTGCTCCGAAAGCGGGCGCGCGGCGTTCGCTACGCTGCCCGGGACGCGCGGTATTTTACTGGTTCCGCGTGGCGCGCCGTCGCAAGATCGCTCGCACGGCGCACGGGGCGTCAGACCGGCTTGCGCTTTGCCTCGAGCGTCTCCCACCGCTCGAGCGCAGCGAGGAGCTCGTCGTCGATCGCCGCGAACCGCTCGGTCAGGCGCGTGCCTTCCTGCGGATCTTTCGCGAAGATCGAACCGTCCTCGAGCTGCGCGTTGATCGTCTTCTGTTCTTCCTCGAGCGCCGCAATCTTCTCCGGCAGCGCATCGAGTTCGCGCTGCTCGTTGAACGACAGCTTCACCGTGCGCTGTGCGTTGCGGCCGGCCGCGCTTTTCGCCGCGTCTTCCTTGACCGGCGCCGCTTCCTTCACCGCGCGCTTCGCCGCCTCCTGCTGCGCGAGCTGCTGCGAACGCTCGCTCTGGATCTGCCAGTCGGTGAAGCCGCCGACGTATTCGCGCCACTTGCCGTCGCCCTCGGCTGCGATCACCGACGTGACGACGTTGTCGAGGAACGCGCGATCGTGGCTGACCAGCAGCACCGTGCCGTCGTAATCGGCCAGCAGCTCTTCGAGCAGTTCGAGTGTCGGGATGTCGAGGTCGTTGGTCGGTTCGTCGAGCACTAGCACGTTGGCCGGACGCGCGAACAGTCGCGCGAGCAGCAGCCGGTTGCGCTCGCCGCCCGACAGCGACTTCACCGGCGAGCGTGCGCGTTCCGGCGCGAAGAGGAAGTCGCCGAGATAGCTCATCACGTGCTTGCGCACGCCGCCGATCTCGACCCATTCGCTACCGGGGCTGATCGTATCGGCCAGGCTCTTTTCCTGGTCGAGCTGCGCGCGCATCTGGTCGAAATACGCGACTTGCAGGTTCGTGCCGGTGCGCACCGTGCCCGCGTCGGGCTTCAGCTCGCCGAGGATCAGCTTGAGCAGCGTGGTCTTGCCGGCGCCGTTCGGGCCGACGAAACCGATCTTGTCGCCGCGCATGACCGTCGTCGAGAAGCTGTCGACGACCGTGCGGTCGCCGTAGCGCTTCGTCACGTCCGTCAGCTCCGCGACGATCTTGCCCGACTTCTCGCCCTGCGCGACGTCGAGCTTCACGTTGCCCTGTGAATTGCGGCGCTCCGCGCGCTCGTTGCGCATCTGCACGAGCCGCGCGATGCGGCCGACGCTGCGCGTGCGGCGCGCCTCGACGCCCTTGCGGATCCACACTTCTTCCTGCGCGAGCAGCTTGTCGAACTTCTCGTTTTCCACGCGCTCGACTTCCAGCTGCTGCGCCTTGCGCGTCTGGTACGCGGAGAAGTTGCCCGGGTACGACAGCAGCCGGCCGCGATCGAGCTCGACGATGCGCGTCGCGACGCGATCGAGGAACGCGCGATCGTGGGTGATGAACAGCAGGCCCGCGCGCTGCGCGACGAGCAGTTCTTCCAGCCAGCGGATGCCGTCGAAGTCGAGGTGGTTGGTCGGCTCGTCGAGCAGCAGCACGTCAGGCTGCAGCACGAGCGCGCGCGCCAGCGCGACACGCTTCTGCATCCCGCCCGACAGCGCATCGACCTGCGCATCGCCGTCCGTCAGGCCGATCTGCGCGAGCGTCATCGACACGCGCGTGCGCCAGTTCCATGCATCGTGCGCGTCGAGCGTCGACTGCAGCGCGTTCATCCGCGCGAGCAGCGCATCGTGCTCGGCGCCTTCGGGCGTCTCCGCGAGGCGGTGCACGATCGAATCGTATTCTTCGAGCACTTCGCGCGTGTGCGCGAGCCCCGATGCGACGGCGTCGAACACGGTCGCGCCCGGTTCGAATTCGGGCTCCTGCGGCACGTAGACGGTCACGAGCTCCTGCTGGCGCGTGATCAGCCCGTCGTCTGGCTTCGCCAGTCCGGCGACGATCTTCAGCAGCGACGACTTGCCCGCGCCGTTGCGACCGATCAGGCCGACGCGCTCGCCGGCCTCCAGCGAGAAATCCGCGTGATCGAGCAACGCGACGTGACCGAACGCGAGTTGCGCGCCGGTAATGGAATAAAGCGACATGGGGAGACGGCGAAGAGAGAAATCGGAAGCGCCCATTGTACCGGTGGCGGACGCCAGCGCCGGGATGGCCGGACGGACTAGGGCGGTGCGCGGGTCATTTCGTGCCGCGGCGGCATGACGGCGCGCGTGCGGCGGACGAGGCCGCGATGCGACGCGGCGGTCTTGCGCAGCCCCCGCGGCGGGCATACGGCCCTGGCTTCCCGGCCGCGTACCCGCATGCGGGAGATGCGATTACTTCACGTTGACCGAGATCGTCGAGCTCAGCTCGGGACCGTACGAGCGATGCGCGCCGTCGCCGAGCTGCAGCGTCAGCGTGTGCTGGCCGGGCGGCAGCTTCACGTCGGTTTCGGTCTGGCCCTTGCCGAAGTGCAGCGAATGGTCGGTGGCGGGAATCACGTCGCCCTTCGGCACCGGCTTGCCGTCGATCAGCAGGTGATGGTGGCCCGTGTCCGGCGTCATGTCGCCGGCCGGCTTGAGTTCCATCCCTTCGAGGCCGAACTTCACGTGCACGGGGCTCGACACCGTCGCGCCGTCCTTCGGCTCGACGAAGAATACGCGCGCCTCGGCACGCGCGAGCGTCGACACGGCCAGAGCCGCGACGCATACCGCACCCGCGATCCACTTCTTGTTGAGCATCGTTTTCTCCTTCAGATTGAAAGGCTCACGAAGCATACACTGCGCGCCCGGCCCGCGCGACGACGGTCGTTGTTCGCGATGCGTACGTTTAAAACGACGTTGCGGCGGCGTTCGGCGAAATTCCGGTACCATTGCGCCTTTCATCCGCCGGCCACACTGCGGACGGCATCACGGATTTTCATCATTCCGAGCACCACATGAGCGAAGTAACCGAATACCAGAGCTGGGTCTGCCTGATTTGCGGGTGGGTCTACAACGAAGCGGAAGGCCTGCCCGACGAGGGCATCCCCGCCGGCACCCGTTTCGCCGACATTCCCGCCGACTGGCGCTGCCCGCTGTGCGACGTGGGCAAGGAAGATTTCGTCGTCGTCGATTTCTGATTCCGGTTTCCGGACACGACTGAGCGCGCGGCGCGTATCGGCACGCATTCCGTCCGCCGATGCGCCGCGCGTTTGCTATACTCTGCGCGCTGTCCACATCGCCGTCCCGTTCGCGTCTGCCGTACGTGAATCCGCGGACAGGGCTCTCCCCGTAGTTCAATGGATAGAACAAGCGCCTCCTAAGCGCTAGATACAGGTTCGATTCCTGTCGGGGGGACCAAATATCCCCCCAAGGTTTCGCAAACTTTCACAAGAGAACCCCGCTAGGCTTGGCTTCGCGGGGTTTTTTGTTGCACACTTCCGCCATCGACCGCCAGCACAAACAACCCCCTGACAGGGGGCGTTCTGGGGTTCCGACAATTCCGCCTCACCGACAACCCCCAGCGCACGCAGACATGGCCCTCACCGACTTGAAAGTCCGCACCGCCAAACCAGCGGAAAAGCAGCAAAAGCTCTATGACGGTGGAGGCTTGCTTCTGCTGATCACGCCGGCAGGCGGGAAGCGATGGATCTTCAAGTACCGGGGCAACGGCAAGGAAAAGAGCCTCGCGCTCGGCATCTATCCTGACGTGTCGCTTAGTGACGCTCGCAAACGCCGCGACGCCGCACGCGAGAAACTAGCAGCCGGCATCGACCCCAATGAGGCCAAGAAAGCAGACAAGCGTGCCGCGAAGCTCGCCGGCACCAACTCCTTCGAGGCAGTCTCCCGCGAGTGGCTCGAAACACAGCGAGATGGATGGTCGGAAACGTACGCCAGCAAGGTCATCAACTGCCTCGAGATCGACGTCTTTCCGAGAATCGGCACGCGCCCAATCGCAAGTATCGAGGCGCCAGAGATACTTGAGATCGTGCGGACGGTCGAATCGCGCGGCGTGCGAGAGACCGCCAAGCGGGTACTTCAGCGATCACGTGCCGTGTTCCAGTACGGCATCATGACCGGCCGCTGCTCGCGGAACCCAGCTGCGGATATCGATGCTGAGACGGTGCTGAAGAAAGGCCCGGGCGTGCAGCACATGGCCCGCGTGAAAGCCACCGAGATCCCGCAGTTGATGCGTGACATCGACGAATACCAAGGCGACCTCATTACAAGGCTCGCGCTTCGATTCATGGCACTGACGTTCGTGCGGACGAAGGAGATGATCCAGGCCGAGTGGTCGGAGTTTGACGAAGCCGCCGCAGAATGGCGCATCCCGGCGGAGCGCATGAAGATGCGGGACCCGCACATTGTCCCGCTTTCGCGCCAAGCGCTCGACGTACTCGTCGAGCTCAGGCAGATCAACAGCCAGCGCCGCTTCATCTTCTACAGCGTGCAAGGTCGCGGCCCGATCTCGAACAACACGATGCTCTACGCGCTTTACCGCATGGGATACAAGTCCCGCATGACAGGGCACGGTTTCCGGGGACTGGCAGCAACAGCGCTGCGCGAACTTGGCTACAGCCGGGACGTGGTCGAACGGCAGATGGCTCATGCCGAACGCAATCAGGTGACGGCCGCCTACGTCCATGCAGAGTACCTGCCGGAGCGTCGCCAGATGATGCAGGCGTGGGGAGATCAACTCGACCGACTCAAGAACGGCGGCGAAGTGATCCCGATCACGGTAGCTCGATAGACAGCCCCGCAAAATCCGGCCGTCAAGTTGATCACTTGCGCATCATATGTTCGGGCGCGTCCTTGCCCCAGTAGACCTTCCCGTCCTTATCCATCTTCCACTGGTCGGACTGCGCGCGGTGACTTTCGGGCTCGTAGTCGACCGCGACCTTCTTCAGACGTGCCGACTCGACGCGGCGATGGCGACGGTGCCACTGCGCCTTGTCCTGCGCTTCGGATTCTGCGGTGGTGATGCCGCCGATCGGAGTCTTCCGTTTGCTCCGGCTCATTTCGCACCTCATTTTCATAGGCTTAACGTGCGAAAGCCCGCTCGCGGCTGGCTGACGGCAATCGTCGCATAAAGGCGTAATAAGTGCAAGAGCCCGCTGGCCCTCGGCCGGTGCAGGCATTTTCTCGTCCGAAGGACCCGAGGATTGGGCATGAGGTCACGCATTCATCCGCGAAAGCGACACGACGTCCCCGCGGTGGTCGGTACTCGCCAGCACGTGAAAGAACGACATGGTGCCGTGCCCGAAGTGCAGCGGCGTTCATGCGGTTGTTGGCGTCCGGTTCGCAGCATGTACCGCTGCCGGCAGCCGCGCGGTTGGACCCGCTTTCGCCCAGCAACCCATCCTCGATTGTCAAAAATCATCGCCCTTCCGCAATCGGCTGCCCCGACTTTGATATGATCTTTTGGCATCGGGGCAGAATTCTCCACCGCATCCTCCCTCCTCACCGCCCCGATACTCGAAGTCCCGGCATGCAGCCTCCATTCTTCCGCCGGACCTTCGCTTTTTGTATGAAGCACGCAGTCTCGGCCTCGGGAAATCGATAGCGGTCGGGCGCGCTCTCCACGAACGGGGTGACCGCATGAGCGGGGAAGTGTTGTTGAAGGTACTGCGCGGCGGTTACGCGCAGTTCGATCGCATCGTCAAACTCGACACGCCGCTTGGCGACGACTGGCTCGTGCCGCTGTACGTCAAGCTTCAGGCGCGGCTCGGGCGCAATTTCGAGGTGATCGTCGACGCATCATCGGTTGTCGGCGACAAGATCAAGCTCAACGCCCTGATGCTGCAACCGGTCACGCTCTGGATTCGCCAGACGGACGGCGGCTATCTACCGATTCACGGCTACGTGCAACAGGTCCGCCGCCTAGGAAATGACGGAGCGCTATCGTATTTTCAACTCCGATTCGCCTCCTGGTTGAGCTTCCTCAAGCTCAGCAGCGACCGGCGAGACTGGCAAGAAGCCAGCGGCTGGCAGATTCTCACCGATGTATTCGACAAGCATCCGCAGGCGAACGGCCAGTACGGGCTCGAGTTGCGCACCGCGATGCGCTCGTATTCGCACCGCGTCCAGTGGGAAACCGACTGGAATTTCGTGCACCGCAGCCTCGAGGAAGTCGGCGTGTTTCCGCGATTCGATTTCGCAAAGGATGGCAAATCGCACAAGGTTGTCATGATGGACGACCTGTATTTCGGGCCGTCGCTGCCAAAGCAGGAGATGAAGTTCAGTCACGCGGGCCCGAACGAGGAATTCGACGGGCTCACGCAACTGAGCGAGCAGCAGGACGCTCAAAGCGCGACGCTGACGCTTGGCACAGCCGATTACAAGCGGCCGGACCTCGACAAGCAGATCAGCACGCCCGCAGCGAATCTAGATGAACTCCCTGGACAGGGCGAGGATTACCTCTATACCGGCTCGCAAACATGGGCTGTATCCGACGCGGGGCAACAGCAGGCGCGCATCCGTACTGAAGAATGGGCCTCCCGGGCGAAGCGCTATTTCGCGGTCGGTAGTCCCCGCTACGCATTGCCCGGCTACTGGTTCAAGGTGACCGGACACCCGATCCTCGACACGCTGCCGGACGAGGATCGTGAGTTTTCGATCATCGCGAGCGACTGGCTGATTCAGAACAATCTGCCCGGCCTTGACGCGCTCGCGCGGTTCCCGCGCAGCCTGCGCGGCGAGATCGAGCAGGCGCAAGCGGCCGGGGCCGGTGTGGCGGTCAGTCATCGTGATGGCGGCGTCGGATTCCTCCAGGTCGAGATCGAGGCGCAACGCCGCCGCACGCCGTTCCGTAGCCCGTTCGAGCACGAGAAGCCTGAAATGCACCTGCAGACGGCGATCGTCGTGACGGACAGCGACGACGAAATCCACACGGATGACGGAAATCGCGTGCGTGTCCGGACAACGAACAGCCGGAATGCCCCCAATACGAAATCGACGCCGTGGATTCGTGCCTCAATGCCCGATGCCGGCTCGAAGCGTGGCGGCTACTTCCCGTTGCGGAAAGATGATCAGGTACTCCTGGGATTCGTGAATGGCGATTGTGATCGCCCCGTCATCATCTCGAGGCTGCACGGGGGCACGACGATGCCGGTATGGCATACCCACGGCCTGCTGTCCGGCTTACGGTCCCGCGAGTACGGTGGCGACGGCTTCAACCAGCTCGTCATGGACGACTCGAGCGGCCAGAACCGGGTCCACCTGTACTCGTCGAGCTACAGCTCCCATCTACATTTGGGCTACCTGATCGAGCAGTCCGACAACACACGTGGTGCGTTCCTCGGCAACGGATTCGACTTGAAATCCGGCGCATACGGTGCCGTGCGCGCCGAGCAGGGTCTGTATGTGTCAACACAGCCAGCCACTGCGCAGCCGATGAACGTAACAGCCGCGACCGAGCCGCTCACGGGCGCGGAAGCCGTGCTTGAAACCGCGTCGAAGGCCAGTGAAACGAATCGGGCCGAAAGCCTGCAGGACGGTCAGACCGCGCTGAAGTCGTTCACCGACGCCACGCAGCGCACGGTCGCGGGCACGACCAAGGGCGGCCGCACGGCCGGAGGTGGCACGGGCAATGCGAACGGTTTTTCGAAGCCGGTGATGCTGCTGTCGAGTCCTGAGGGCATCGCGGCATCGACGCAGCAATCCGTGCATATCACGGCAAACCAGCATGCGAACATGATTGCCGGCAAGAGCGTCAACTTGGCGGCCGGCAAGTCGTTGTTGGTAAGTGTGCTCGACAAAATGAGCCTGTTCGCGCAGAACCTCGGCGTCAAGATTTTCGCGGCGAAGGGGCCGGTAGACATTCAAGCGCAAAGCGGCCCGGCTTCTTTCGTAGGCCTTCAGGACGTGAAGATCGAAAGCGCGGACGGGCGGCTGATTCTGACGGCCGCGAAGGAAGTGTGGATCGGCGCAGGCGGCTCGTATATCAGCATCAAGGGCGGGTTGATCGAGAACGTGACGACCGGCCAGATTCTGGAAAAATGCGCAAATTGGGACAAGCCGAGCGGCGCGAGCGGGACGATTCGCGATCCGTTGCACGCGACGCCGGTGTCGACCGACGGCGGCCGCGGTTCGCTCTTCTCAGGCTGACCCTGAACCAGCCATCGTCCACGCGGCGACAAAAACGAGAAACGAGAGATTCCGAGAAATATGAACAAGAGCCACCCTACCCCGAAGTCGGCTTCGCCAGCCAAGCCGCCGGCTGTACCGAGCCCATCGACCACACCGGACACAGCATCGACACCGCCGTACAAGCAGCTGCGGTGGACCTTCCCGTTCACACCGACCGGGAAGGACGACCCCGCCGACCCGATGACGTACATGAAGGTGCTCGCCAGCGCTGAAGACGGGTTCTATCCACTCGGCGCAAACGGTATGTGGCACGGCGGCATCCACTTCGACCAGAACACGGCTGCCCAACTGAAGCAAGGCGACGGCATCCGCGCAATCGCCGACGGCGAAGTCGTCGCATATCGGCTCGACAGCAAGTATCCGGAACAGGACTACCAGGACGGCCGGCACGCGCTGTATTCGACGGGCTTCGTGCTGATTCGCCATCGGCTGCAACTTCCGCCAGCACCACCGCCGAAGACGGACCCGGCGAAGAGTTCGCCCGCCCAGCCTCCTACATCGTCGACAACGCCATCGTCGCCCGCTACCTCAGCGAACCCCAATGCGACGACGAGTCAGCCGGCACCAGGCGAAACGTTGACGCTCTTCAGCCTGTACATGCACACGATGGACTGGAACACCTACCAGTCTGCGGCAGAACAGGCGAAAGTCGCTCAGGTCGATCGCTCCAAGCTGAACATGGGGCCCATGCCGTATTGGGAAGGCGAGCGTTACTATCGGGTCGGCGACAAGGCCAAAGACCAGCAAGAGGTGCCTCGGCCAAAGGCACCCGTGTCAAGCAATCGCGATGTGCTTGGTGAGTTCATCGAAAGCAATTTTAAGAAGGTGCCCGAGCCGGAGGAGGACACGAAAAACGCGACTCCGGTCCCACCTCCGATCACGGGCCTTCGCATCCGTGACCTGCCGAACGGCAAGATCATTGGCATCTTGCCGAAAGGGGCGGAATTGACTGTTTCGGACACCGACGAGCAGGCCAAGGCAAGACCGGGCTGGGTGAAAATCAAGGCGATCAAATCCGGTACGGCAGCGGCTGCAGTCGTCGGACAGCCAGTGTCGCCACACGCGCCATACGGGTACGTGTTCGTGAATGAACTTGACCCGGTTGTAGACCCTAAACCGCTGGATACGGTCGTTGTGCTGAAACAACCCTATACGGTCAAGACCGGTGACCTGATCGCCCAACTCGGTCACTATCTGCGTTACCCGGACGCAAAGCTGTTGCCGCCGAAGCCGACCCGCCCGTTGCTGCATCTCGAGATCTTCGCCGGCCCCGAGCTCGAAGCGTTCATCCAGAAGAGCCGCGAGCGAGCAAAACAGTTGCCGGCGTCCAAAGCGTTTCTGGAAATCTCGCAGGGAGCGCGGCTCGTCAACGATCTGCCGGAACCGGACCAGAAGCTGCAACCCGGCACCAAGCTTGTCGCTCTTGCCGCTGACGCAAAGGGCAAGTGGGTTAAGGTGCAACCGAAAACAGCCGCGCCCGTACATGGCGGCCGCCACACGAAGCCGGTATTCAACGACGCCGGTGCTCCTGTTTGGGTCGATGGCAGCCTCGCAAACACGACGACAACCGCGATCGTGCCAGGGTGGAAGGATTTCCCATTGAGCTTCTCGAACGCCAAGGGGCCTGGGGCGGATTTCCGCTACGTGATCCGACGCGTCGACCTGGAGAAGAACAGAGCAGGAAACATCGCGAAAGACGGCAAGGGGCGCCACTGGTATTACGTGACGATCGGCACCAAAGACGGTGGTACTCGCACCGGATGGGTGTGCGAGCAGGACCATCCGCTCGTGCGAATGTGCGGGCCATGGGACTGGCCAGGCTTTGAACTGATCGACAACAGCAACATCACGCCGATCGACATGCTCAAGCGCTACATCCACGTCGCCGAACAGTTCCTGGCAGACGAAGACAAGACCGAATTCGAGACGAGTGCGGCCACGGTCAACGCGAGCCCGCTCATCTCGAAGCTCGAAAAGGCGATCGACGCGAACCACGACGGGAAGGTAACAGCGCAGGAACTGAAGCACGCGCAGGAAACGCCCTGGATGGCGGAAGCCCTCTCCCATCTCGTCGTACGCTGTGAAAGCGAATGGGGCGGCGGCCTGGGCAAGTGGGAAGCACTCTCACCGCTGATGAAGAAGCTGCTTTGGCTGTGGAAGGCAGAGATCGAGCGGATCGGCAAGCTGCAATGGTGGGAGCAGGTCTCCAGTGTGGAAGGTTTCCCGAAGGAACCAAATCCGTGGCATTTCCATCCGATAGGATTGGTTGGCAATTTCATCAATTCAGAAATTAGCGGCAAAATACTTCAGCTATCCGACCAGGACGTAGTCGACTTAATTAAGGTTACGGCAACCGAGGTTGCCTTAAGCTTAGATGACGAAAATTTAGGAAAACAAGCCGGCGCAGTTGTCGACACCATCCTAAACCGCCGAATGTCAGGCCTAAAAAAATGGAACACGATTCGAGGCGTAATTAATGAGAGATGGCAATTTTCCGATATTAACGCACCAAGACCCAGCGCTTATGGAAGCGTGCAAAACGTGCCCGACAGCCGAGTTTCCCCGAGAGTAAAATCTCTCGTTATCGCTCATTTGCAAGACCGTGCCAACGGAGGAGCGTCCCTAGTTGGAAATAACCTAAGTTATGCAAATCCATACGCGTTGGATGAGGCTTCAGATGCAACAAAAGCATGGGTTGAAGATGTCATCCGTCAAGCGAACGTTACTGGGTATAGATATGGGAAGGGGCGTGCAGTTCACGTACACGGAACAACGCAAGGATTGATGCCATCCCGACCAGACCCTTATACAATCGAGCTTCCTGAAGCATACAATCGCTAATTTTTCGAGAAGATTATGAAAAAAATCATTTCACTAGCACTTCTACTAATACCTCTTAGCTCATTCGCCGAAGCATGCGTCGGCGGCGGAAATGTATATAATGATTTATCCTGCGCCGATCACGCGCTAGCCAAGTCGAAGCAGGACCTTAATTCAATTTACCAAAAATTATATGCATCCACACAGTACAAGAATGAGCTTGAGCAATCACAGAAGGCCTGGCTCAACTATAGAGAGAAGCAGTGTAACGGCTATATTGCTGCCGAGGCGTCACAATCCCAAGGCGCCGGCTCGGGACTAATCACGAAAGATTGCCTTGTCGCGATCACCAAACAACGAGTTGATTATTTGAAAACTCTTCTCGAGAAATAGTAAGTTAACGTGATGAATCTAATCCGCGTTGGCGACAATACCGACCATGGCGGGAAGGTCGAAACAGGCTCAACGACGATGCGCTTCGACGGTCGATTCGTCGCGCGCAAGGGTGATCGCGTGTCGTGTCCGCAGCATCCCGACGTGTCGCCCAACATCATTGAGGAAGGCGACCCGTCGATGACGGACGGCGGAATACCGATCGCCCGGCACGGCCACCGCGCCACATGCGGCTGTCGCCTGATTTCAAGTCTCTTCTGAGCGAGCGAGGAGGCAGGCACCATGAAAATGGCCGCATCCCCGGTGGGTCAAGATTCGGTGGAAATCAACACACTGCCCCTGGTCTCCTGCACCACCGCCCGCGCCGAGCTTCACCAGACATCGGCCACCACCCCGCAACCCCGCCACATCATCACAGCATCAACCCCGTCCTGACCTGCGGCATCAAACTCGCATTCGCGCCCGTCACGACAAACGTGCCCGCCAGCGACGCCCCGGCCGGCAGCGCCAGCAGACTGCCGTCCCCAAGCCGATTCGCATCGACGACGATCTGGTTCGCCGCGCAGCCATTCGTCAACAACCCGACCGGCAAACCGGCAATCGACGAGAACGTGTTGCCCGTCACGCTGAACGAACACACGTTCCCGTACGCCCGGAAACCCGCGTAGCCGGAACCCGACACGCGGTTGTCCGCCACCGTGACATCCGACACGGTTCCCGACCACGTATCCAGTTCGATCGCGCCCTGCTGCGTCGGCTGCAGCCCGTTGTTCACGTTCGTATTCTGGATGTTGGTCACGGTATTGCCCCTGATGACGACGTTCGACGAGCCGTAGGTCTTCCAGCTGTCCTCCTGCGCGACCAGAATCCCGGCCGCCTTCTCGACGCCGTCGACCGTGTTGTTCGAGATCGTTACCGCCTGCCCGCCGACGACGGTGATGCCGCGTCCCCACGCGTTGCCGGACACCGAGTTATGGTCGATCAATACGTTGCCGCTGAGGCGACCGTCGCCGAGATAGCTGACCACGGCGATCAGGTCGTCACCGGTGCCGGCCACCGTATTGTTCTGCACCAGCACGTTGGTCGAACCGTAAGTGGTATGGATGCCGTCGGCCAGCGTCGCCCGTATGGTATTGCCGACAATCGCGATACCGTTGCCACCGAACACGAAAATCCCGGCGCTCGCGCCGCCCTGGATCGTCACGCCGAGCACTTGCACGTCCGAGCCCGTCACCTCGACCTTGGTCGACTCCGGCGTCGTGAGCCGTGTCGTTCCGGTGCCGGCCAGCGTCACGCCGACGAGCGTCGAACCGGCGCCGCTCATCACGATCGTCTGGTCGGCCGGATTCGTGGCGGCCAGCGTCGCGCCGTATCCGGAAATCACCGCCTGGGGCACCGTCACGGCAAGCGAATGCCCGACGATGTAGCGTCCCGGCGCGATGACCAGGCGCTGGCCGGCACGCAGGCTGTCGAATGCCTTCTGCAACGTGTCGGCCTGGTCGCTGCCGTCGGCGGCCGGATAGACCGTCACATCGGCAACCGGAATCGGCTTGGTGCCGCTGGAAGTCGGATGCGTCGCACCGGACGCCGTACCGGTCGCCCCGGCGCTCGACGCCGGGCTGCCGGAATTCGCCGATGAAGCCGATGTGCCGGATGCAGCACCGGCGGGTGCGGCGGACGATGTCGATGTGCCCGCAACGGTCTGCGCGCCTGCGGCAGCGTTGTCGTCGCCGCCACATGCGGCAAGACAAAGGCAGAGCGCGGCAAGCATCGCCCGATCGACTGTACGCATGCGAAGTTCCGCTAGCCCAGATTGGCGTCATCGTAAGTACGCCCGATCACTTTGTAAATGAATTCAGCAATGCACCTGTGAAATAGTTCGTTATCCACTTCCGTTCATCGCCGCGTCATCACGGAGACATGCGACCGCACCTTGCCGGATCGCGACGGACATATACGGGAGAGTGCGTGGAATCCCGCACCTTCGTCCGCAAAGCGAGGCGGTCGAGCACTACGTGGTGCAGACGGCGCGCACGTTCACACGCCGCTCGAAGCCGGCCGGTTGCCTGATCGTGCTGTCGGCGCTGCATCCGGCCGAACGATCGGATACGTTCCGGCAAACACTGATCGCGATGCGCGAGCGGACGGCCTCCGCGTTACGCGCGCGGCGCGACGAAGGCGTTGCAACCGACGGGCTCTTCACGCATGCGAAGCTCGATGCGATTACACGCCACTACGTGACGGTGCAACAGGGGATGTCAATTCAGGCACGCGACGGCGCAAGCCGTCGCGGATCGGAAGACGGTCGCGCAAGCCGCGCTGGCCGCATGGCCGCCGCTCGCGGGCGCGAACGGCGGATAATGTCGGGCTCCGGAAGGAAACCTGCAAAACCGCGCGGCCGTGCAGCGGCAAGCGCCCCCGCATGACCGCACCGGTGGACGCGTTACTGCGTGACGGCGTGCTGCACGTCCTTCGACGCGTGCCACACGCGATAGCGCACGTCGAAACCGTCCGGCACGTACACGACGAGCGGCAGGCGGCTGTTGTAGCGCAGCAGCTGGCCATCACCACGCACCTGCACGAAGCGCTGCTGCGGCGCCTGGCCCGGGCAGGCCATCAGCGTCGACGCCGGCCCCTTCACGTCGGTCAGCCGGTAGTACGTATAGCCCCAGCCCTTCACGTCCTCGGCGGTCAACTCACCGCCGAACCATTGCTGGTTGCAGTCGGTCTGCAGCGTCTTGCCAATCATCAGCTCGACGCGCGCGTCGCCCTCGTTCTCGAGCGGGGGCAGCGCGATCACCGCGCGCTGCTGGCCAGCCGCCGGCTGCGGGAACATCTTGATCGATTCGGCCGACACGGCGGGTGCCGATGCGGGGCCCGCCGCGCAAGCGGCTGCGGTCGTCACGCAAAGGGCGGCCAGGACGGCCCGGATCGCGAATTTCATCGATGTGCTCCTGATAAACAAAATAGGCCCCGATGCTAACACTTTCGTCGCGCGACCTTACGAGGCTGTAATTTGACGACACAAATGCAAACAGCCGGCAATCCCCGCGCGCGGTACTTATAGGGGAACCAACGGAGAACATCATGCTGAAGCTCATTGCCGCCGCCGGCGTCGCCACGCTGCTGGCCGGGTGCGTCGTCGGTCCGGACGCAGGATACGGTTACGGACAGCCCTACTATTCCGATCCCGGCTACGCGTACGGGCCGGCCTACGGGCCCTCGCCCATCTATGGCACGGTCAATATCTGGGGAGGTGGCGGCGGACGCGACTGGGACCGCGGTCACCGCGACTACCGCCGGTGGGATCGCGATCGTGGCGATCGCGGGGACCACGGCGGATGGGGACGCGGCGGCGGACGTCGTGGCGACTGGAACGAAGGCGGCGGCGGACGCGGCGACGGCGGCCATCGTCACTGACCCTGCGGATCCAATTGCAACCGTTTGTATCCGCACGCGGCCTCGCGCGGCTGCCGTCTGGCATTCCCGATCCGACGTCCGAGAAATGACAAAGGCCCTTGCATTACGCGGGGGCCTTTCCTTTCGTCTTCGTGGTACTGGTAATTCGTTCAATCGTGACCGGCCACGCGGCGCCGCGCCCGGTCAGCCCCCGCTCACCAGCCAGCCGGCCGCGCATAGCCGCCCGACACCGGCGCGCCGCAGACGTACGGGCGCTGATAGCGGTCGTAGCAATAGTCCGAGCCATCGTCCTGGTATTGCGCTTGCTGATAGGTCGGATACGCCGGCTGCTGGTAAGCCGGTGCCTGGTAGTACGTCGGCGGCTGATAGGCCGGTGCCTGATACACGGGTGCCTGATACGCGACGGGCGGATTCATCGCCGACGTCACGATTGCGCCGAGCACCGCGCCGCCGATCAGCGCGCCGATGATGGCGCCCCCGTCGCGGCCATGCGCGGACGCCGGGCCCGCCACGGCGAGCGAACCGGCAAGGACACATACTGCGGCAATTCTTTTCATGATGGACTCCCACGCGAAGTGGTACTGGATGCGATGCATTGTGGTCGTGCGCGGCCGTAATAGATGCAGCAAGTGGTAACGCGCCATTACGGGTATCACGCACACCGAAACGCGACCCCGCCGTGCTAGGATTTTCGGCACACAGGAGACGCCTTCATGCAGCCCGAAACCGCCCGCCGTTTCGATACCGAATTCGCGCCGCGCATTGCGCAGGCGATCGCCGCCTTCTTCGCCGACCACGTGCTGACCGGCGTCGTCCCGTACGGCGGGCACGGGCAACCGACGCGCGTGCAGATCCGCAGCGCACCGCACGAGCACGTGAGCGGCTTCGTGCATCCGCTGAACCTCGAACTGACCTGGGACACCGACGAGATCGAACGACTGATGGCGCCCGACGGGCCCGCGCGGTTCGAGCACTACCTGAGCGCGCTGCCGAGGAAGCTGAGCGCATGGCAGGGCGCGCGCGACATCGATCTCGCATCGCGCACGCAGGCCGACCCGCTCGTGCGGCTCGGCGGCCTCGATTTCGAAGGCTGAATGCACGCACCGGCCGCCGGCGACGTCGCGCGATACGGTCCGGTGATACACTCGACCGGTCCCGCTCCGGCGCCGTCAGGCTGACCGGGCCGTTCACCGCCGCCGCCCGTGAGTATGGTTGCACACGCAACCGGCATCCGGGCACGCGGACCATCACGCCTTCGCTCCCGTCATGAACGCCGATACCGGCCTGCCGCTTCCGCAACGCTACTGGGCAATCGTCTGCGTCGCACTGGGCATCACGCTCGCCGTGCTCGACGGCGCCATCGCGAACGTCGCGCTGCCGACGATCGCGCGCGACCTGCACGCGTCCGATGCCGCATCGATCTGGATCGTCAACGCGTACCAGCTCGCGGTGACGATCACGCTGTTGCCGCTCGCGTCGCTCGGCGAACGCGTCGGCTATCGCCGCATCTACATCGCCGGGCTCGCGCTCTTCACAGCGGCGTCGCTCGGCTGCGCGCTCGCCGGCTCGCTGCCCATGCTCGCCGTGATGCGCGTGATACAGGGGTTCGGTGCGGCCGGCATCATGAGCGTGAACGCAGCGCTCGTGCGGATGATCTACCCGTCGTCGATGCTCGGACGCGGGTTGTCGATCAACGCGATGGTGGTTGCACTGTCGTCGGCGATCGGCCCGACGGTCGCGTCGGCGATCCTGTCGGTCGCGCCGTGGCCCTGGCTGTTCGCGGTCAACGTGCCGATCGGCATCGCCGCGGTGTTCGGCAGCCTCCGTGCATTGCCGGCCAACCCGCTACACGACGCACCGTACGACTTCCCGAGCGCGCTGATGAACGCGTGCGTCTTCGGTCTGCTGATCATGGCCGTCGACGGGCTCGGGCATGGCGAAAGTCACGCATACGTCGCGGGCGAACTGGCGATCGCGTTCGCGGTCGGCTACTTCTTCGTGAAGCGGCAGTTGTCGCAGCCGGCACCGCTGCTGCCGGTCGACCTGATGCGCATCCCGATGTTCGCGCTGTCGATCTGCACGTCGATTGCATCGTTCACGTCGCAGATGCTCGCGTTCGTCGCGCTGCCGTTCTGGCTGCAGCATTCGCTCGGCTTCTCGCAGGTCGAGACCGGCCTTTACATGACGCCGTGGCCGCTCGTGATCGTATTCGCCGCGCCGCTTGCCGGCGTGCTGTCGGATCGTTATTCGGCCGGCATCCTCGGCGGCATCGGACTCGCGCTGTTCGCGGCCGGGCTGTTGTCGCTCGCGACGATCGGCGCGCATCCGGGCACCGTCGACATCGTGTGGCGGATGGCGCTGTGCGGCGCGGGTTTCGGGCTGTTCCAGTCGCCGAACAATCGCGCGATGCTGTCGTCGGCGCCACGCGAGCGCAGCGGCGGCGCGGGCGGGATGCTGAGTACGGCACGCCTGACGGGCCAGACGCTCGGTGCCGCGCTCGTCGCACTGATTTTCGGGCTGGCGCCCGACCACGGGCCGACGATCGCGCTCTACGTCGCCGCCGTATTTGCGGCGCTCGCCGCTGTGGTCAGCATGCTGCGCATCGCGTCGCCGCGCCCCGACACGGCGGTCTGACGCCGCCGCTCACGCGGCGTCGAGCGCGTCCATCACGAAGCGCACGCGCGCCTTCACGCTCACGCACGGCAGTTCGATCAACCGATACCCGTACGCCGTATAGCAGTCGACCATTGCGTCGTAGGAGCGCACGGCCTCCGCGAAATCCTGCCGGCGCTCGGTATCCTGCGCGTAGATATCGGGCCACGGCGGCGCGATGAACACGCGGCGGTGATACCGAAAGCGCCGCGCCGCGGCCTCCGCATGCGCGGGCACCGCGAGGCCCGTCAACCGCAGATAGCCGATCACGTCCGGCACGCCGCGGTCGAAGAACACGGGTCCACGTGCGCCTCGCGCGAGGTGATACGAACGCATCTCCCAGTTCAGCATCAGCTCGGCGAACGCGGCCCGGTCACGCCAGGGCAACGCCGGGCCGTCGATCGCCATCTGGTCGCGGATCACCCCGCGCCCGGCCTCGTGCGAGCGCGCGAAACCGCTGCGTTCGAGCGCATCGAGCAATGTGCTCTTGCCGGAGCCGGGGCCGCCCGTGACGACGAAGAAGCGAGCGGACACCTCCTGCGCCACGCCGTCGTCCTCCACGCGCTCAGACATGCGCGGCTCGTCGGCCCGCGCGCTGCGTGACCGACGCGGCCGCCGCAACGCTGCGCAAGTCGGCAACGAACGTGTCGCGCCAGACGGAAAGGTTGTTCCCGCGCAGCCGCGCGAGGTTCTCTTCGTGACGCGCCTGCCGCTCCGCGAGCGGCATCGACAGCGCGCGCTCGAGCGCATCGGCCATCTGCGACAGGTCGTAAGGATTGACGAGCAGCGCACCGGTCAGCTCGGCCGCCGCGCCGGCGAACTCCGACAGCACGAGCACGCCCGGATCGGCCGGATCCTGCGACGCGACGTATTCCTTCGCGACGAGATTCATCCCGTCGCGCAACGGCGTCACGTAGCCGACCTGCGACATCCGGAAGAACGCCATCAGCAGATTGCGCTCGTACTTGCGGTTCAGGTACTGGATCGGCGTCCAGTCGAGCTGCGAAAAGCGGCCATTGATGCGGCCGGCCTCGCCTTCGAGCGTTTCGCGAATGCGCTGGTAGGTCTGCACGTCGGAGCGCGTCGGCGGCGCGATCTGCACGAGCGATACGCGCCCCTGCCAGCCCGGCGCGTTGGCGAGCATCCGCTCGAACGACTGGAAGCGTTCGACGAGCCCCTTCGAATAGTCGAGCCGGTCGACGCTCATCACGAGCTTGCGGCCGCCGAGCGCGTCGCGCAGCATCTTCACCGGCTTGCGCGACGCGTACTGGACGGCTGCCTGCGCGATCGCATCCGGGTGCACGCTGATCGGATAGGCGGCGATCTTCACGACGCGGCCGTGCGCATGCAGCATCCCGTCGTCGCTGGCCGCGCCGATGCCGCGCCGCTCGATGTAGTCGGCGAACGCCTGCTTGTCCGCTTCGGTCTGAAAGCCCGCGATGTCGTACGCGCACATGAACTTCACGAGTTCCTCGTGCGGCGGAACGATGCGCAACATGTCGGGCGACGGAAACGGGATATGCAGGAAGAAGCCGATCGGGTTCTTCACGCCGAGTTCGCGAAGGCAATGCGCGAACGGCAGCAGGTGATAGTCGTGCACCCAGATCAGGTCGTCGGGCCGCAGCAGCGCGGCGAGCTGCTTCGCGAGCATCGCGTTCACGCGCAGATAGCCCGCGTACTCCTGCCGGTCGAAGCGCGCGAGATCGCCGCGGTAGTGAAACACCGGCCACAGCGTCGCGTTCGAGAAACCGCGGTAGTACTGATCGTAGTCGCGCCGGGTCAGCCCGAGCGTCGCATACGTGACGTTGCCGTCACGCTGGATGGCGGGCGCGACGTCGGGCGTACCAACGATCTCGCCGTTCCACCCGAACCAGACGCCGCCGGTTTCCTTCAGCGCGTCCATCACGCCGACCGCGAGACCACCCGCGCTCGGGCGCGTGTCCTCGCCGGCGGCGACACGGTTCGATACCACGATCAATCTGCTCATGCGGCTTTCCCTCCTCGATTCGATTGGATGACGCGCAACGCGCGCCACGACGGGCGCGACGGCCCGAAGGCGGTCGCGCGGCGATTCAGATGTGAGCGATGCAACAAAGAGCGCAATGAAATGCAGCGGCGGAATGCAACGGCGACGGAATCAGGCGTCCTGCTCCTGGCCGAGGTCGCGTTGATAATCGAGCCCTTCCGGGCGTGCGCCGCCCTGGTTGTGGTCGCCGTCCGACGGCGTCTCGTCGGGCGGCGCGCCGGCCGGCGCATCGGTCTGCGGACGCGGGCGCTCGGGCCCCGTGTCGGGCGACCGGGGAGAAAACCGTTTCGAACGACGCATGGCTGGGTGTCTCATATGCAACGCGGCTCGGAGCCGCCGTAGAAACATTCCATAACAAAAGAGTCTAGGTGGCTTCCTCGCATGCCAAGGTAACAATTGCCTTCAATTTGTAACGTTTCGACCCCTGCTCAGCCGACTGTCCGACAATGACGCCGCGCGTGCGCGCGCGAGTCGCCAGCACGGCGATTTGTCAAAGCTTTGCAGTTTTCCTATGACAATTGCGAAACAATGACGCGGCATGGGGGCGCGCATGCGTCGCCGCTCACCCAGACAGGACTCGCACTCAGGGATGAACATTCGTTTCGAACCGCCGCGTCGGGCCATGCCGGCGCGCATCGTGCTGGCCGCGATCGCCACGGCCGCACTGCTGTCCGGCTGCAACTCGCTGTACAGCGAAGGCGCGACTGCCGGCGCCGGTATCGCGGGCGCCGCGATTGCCTCCAAGGTCACCAACAACGCCGCCGTCGCGACGGGTATCGGTCTCGGCGCCGTCGCCGGCGCGCGTGCGGGCGTCCAGTACACGCAGCGGGTCGCGCATCGCTACACGCAGGAGCAGATCGCGGAAGCGGCCGGCCCGCTCGACGTCGGCGGTGTCGCACCGTGGAAGACGCACCATTCGTTCCCGATCGAGGACGACGAACAAGGCCGCGTGACGGTCAGCCGGATGATCAGTATCGGCCCGCTCGACTGCAAGGAAATCGTGTTCGCGGTCGACACGCCCGCGAAGGCCGACAAGGCCGCGGAATCGGCGTTCTACGTCGCCACGATCTGCCGCGACGGTCCCGTGTGGAAATGGGCGTCGGCGGAACCCGCGACCGAACGTTGGGGCGCGCTGCAATGAGCGTCGCGATCCGCATCGCGGCGATCGGCACGCTGTGCGCGGCCAGCGCCGCGCTGTCGGGCTGCGGCTCGGTCGGCGCGGCGAGTGGCGCGCTCGCCGGCGCAGCGACGGGCCTCGTCACCGCGAACCCGGCCGTCGGCGTCGGTGTCGGGATTGCCGTGCAGGCGGCGACCGACGAGGCCGTCAACCGCACGATGAAGCAGCTCCATCAGAATCAGCAGGACGCAATCGCGAAAGCGGCGGGCAGCCTGGCCGTCGGCGAAGTGAAGCCGTGGAAGGTGAAGAACACGCTGCCGCTCGAAAACGGCGAAGGCGAGGTGCGCGTCACGCACGCGTACTCGACGGCGCTCGCGCTCTGCAAGGAATTCGCATTCTCGGTGAAGGACGGCGACAAGGCCGACTGGTATTTCGCGAATGCGTGCCAGCAAGGCACGCACTGGAAGTGGGCGTCGGCCGAACCGGCCGTCGACCGCTGGGGCAACCTGCAGTAACGATGCGATGCGCGGCGCATGCGGATGCCGGGCCGCGCGGCCCGGCTCGATGGCTCAGGACTCGACGTCCTCGAGACTGAAAATTTCGGTCTGGTCGTTGTACGAAAAGATCTCGCCGTAACGCCCCCAGTCGATCACCGCGTCGAGCGTTTCCTCGGCCGCGCCGTCCGACAGGAAATCCTCGAGTTCCTGCTCGAAGCGCACGCGCGGCGCGCGATGGCCGGGGCGCTCGTTCAACACCTTCTTGATCCGCGCGGCGAGCGGCACGTGCTTCAGCAGATGATCCGCGAACATCAGCTTGCGCTCCTGCGTGCCGAATTCCGCGAACACGCGCCCCGGCGGCGTCAGGAACACGTCACCTTCGCGCACGTCGGCAAAGCCGAGGTACTGCAGCACTTCGGCGATCGGGAACAGGTCGTCGACTTCCAGATGCAGCGTGCGCGCGATTTCCGGCATGTCGGCGCGGCCGTGATACGGCGCCATCGCGAGCGTCTCGATCAGGCCGGCCATCAGGTTGGTCGACACCTGCGGCAGCCAGCTGCCGAGCTCGAGCCCCTTCTTCGTCGCCTCGCCGGTCTGGCGTGCGGTCATCTTCGCGTAGATGTCGTCGACGAGCTTGCGGAAGGCCGGATCCAGCCGGTTGCGCGGATGCTTGAACGGCACCTTGATCTCGGCGATCACGCGGCCCGGATTCGACGACAGCACCAGAATGCGGTCACACATGAACACCGCTTCCTCGATGTTGTGCGTGACGATCAGCACCGACTTGATCGGCATGCGGCCTTGCGTCCACAGGTCGAGCAGGTCGGTGCGCAGCGTTTCGGCCGTGAGCACGTCGAGTGCCGAGAACGGCTCGTCCATCAGCAGGATCGTCGGGTCGACGACGAGCGCGCGCGCAAAGCCCACGCGCTGGCGCATGCCGCCCGACAGCTCGCGCGGATACGCGTTCTCGAAGCCGTCCAGACCGATCAGGTCGATCGCGGCGAGCGCGCGCTCGCGACGCTCGCGCGCACCGACGCCGAGCGCTTCCAGACCGGCTTCCACGTTCTGCAGCACGGTCAGCCACGGGAACAGCGCGAAGGTCTGGAACACCATCGCGACGCCTTCGGCCGGCCCGGTCAGCGGCTTGCCGAGGTAGGTCACTTCACCGCCGGTCGGCTCGATCAGCCCGGCGATGATTCGCAGCAGCGTGGATTTGCCCGAGCCCGAACGGCCGAGCAGCCCGACGATCTCGCCTTCGCGCAGCGACAGGTTCGCGTCGTCGAGCACGAGCAGTTCGCCCTGCGTCTTGTTGAAGCCGCGGCAGACGTGATCGACGCGCAGGATCTCCTCGCCGAGGCGCGGCGGCTGGGACGTCTGGACGGGGGCGTTTACAGCATTCGGATTGTGCATCGCGTTTCGCTCTCAATCGGTCTCAGTCGAGCCGCAGCTTCGCTTCGGCGAAGGCATACAGCGGGCGCCACAGCAGGCGGTTGAACAGGGTAACGAACAAGGACATCACGGCGATGCCCAGGATGATCTTCGGAAAGTCGCCCGCGGCGGTGGTCTGCGCGATGTACGCGCCGAGGCCGTGCGCCTCGATCCTGGTCGTGCCCCACTGCACCGCTTCGGACACGATGCTCGCATTCCACGCACCGCCCGACGCGGTGATCGCGCCGGTCACGTAGTACGGGAAGATGCCGGGCAGGATCGCCTGGCGCCACCACTGCCAGCCGCGGATCCGGAAATTCGTCGCGGCTTCGCGATAGTCGTTCGGATAGGACGTCGCGCCCGCGATCACGTTGAACAGGATATACCACTGCGTGCCGAGCACGATCAGCGGCGACAGCCAGATATCGGCGTTCAGGTGGAAGCGCGCGATCACGATCACGAACACCGGGAACAGCAGGTTCGCCGGGAACGCGGCGAGGAACTGCGCGAGCGGCTGCAGCTTCTCGGCGAGCTTCGGGCGCAGCCCGATCCACACGCCGACAGGCACCCAGATCACGGACGCGATCGCGATCAGCACGACCACGCGCAGCAGCGTGATGAGGCCAAGCACGATCACATGGCCGACTTCGGCCATCGTCACGCCGGTCGACACGAAACTGACGACACGCCACACGATATAGGCAGTGCCGAGCAGCACGAGCACCGCCCACGCGATATCGACCGTGCGCGACGCCTTCTTCTCGACCTTGGGCAGCGTGAAGCGCATCGCGCCCGACAACGGAAGACGCAGCGGAATCCGCGCGGCCTTCGCGAAGAACCAGCCGGCCGGCACGAGCAGTTGATGAATCAGGCGCGTACGGCGCACGAGGTCGAGCAGCCAGGATTGCGGCGCGTCGCCCGACGCGGTGTTCTCCATCCGGAACTTGTCGGCCCACGCGATCAGCGGGCGGAACAGGAGCTGGTCATAGGCCAGGATCACGACCGTCATCGTCAGGATCACCCAGCCGATCGCGCCGAGGTTCTTGTCCGAGATCGCCTGCGCGAGATACGCGCCGATCCCGGGCAGCGTGATGGTCTGGTTGCCGACGGTGATGGCCTCCGATGCGACGACGAAGAACCAGCCGCCCGACATCGACATCATCATGTTCCAGATCAGCCCCGGCATCGAGAACGGCACCTCGAGCTTCCAGAAGCGCTGCCACGACGTCAGGTGAAAGCCGCGCGACACTTCGTCCAGATCGCGCGGCACCGTGCGCAGCGACTGGTAGAAGCTGAACGTCATGTTCCACGCCTGGCTCGTGAAGATCGCGAAGATCGCGGCCAGTTCGGCGCCGAGCACGCGGCTCGGGAACAGCGCGAGGAAGAACGTCACCGTAAAGGAGATGAAGCCGAGCACCGGCACCGACTGCAGGATGTCGAGGATCGGGATCAGCACCATGCCGGCGCGGCGGCTTTTCGCGGCGAGCGTGCCGTAGACGAGCGTGAACGCGAGCGACGCGACCATCGCGGCGAGCATTCGCAGCGTGGTGCGCAGCGCGTATTCTGGCAGGTTCGACGGATCGAGCGAGATCTTCTGGGTCTGAAGGGTCCCGATCGGCGCCATCGTTTCATGAAAGCCGACGACCGCCATCGCGATCAGGCAGATGATCAGCGGGAACGCGATGAAGTCCCATCGGTTCGGCAGAACGCGCCACGCGGACGCGTTGGCGGTCCGGTTCGGATTGAAGAATCCGACGTCCATCAGGCGCCCTCCCCGGTAAGGCCGAACGAAGCCGGCAGACGATGTTGATTCATGGCAAAGCGCACGGGCGCGGTAATTCGACGCGGTAATTCGATTGATTCACGATCTGACGCCAGCGCGAGGCCGCCGTGCGTGCAGGCTGCGCCCCGGCGCGGCGAGTCTGGCCGCGACGGCACGACACTACACCAACCTGTATTTCAGGTTCAACCGTCCGGGGCCGGCGCCGCGCGGACGGCGCACCGATCGTGCCCGGCAGCGGGCGAACAACAGGCGCGCGATGCGGAGCAGCCCGGCCGCAGTCCTCAGGCCGGCATGCAGGCCCCGAATTATGCCGTGATCCGGGCCGGCCGGGAACCCGCCAACCACACGCGGACGCAATCCATGCCGGACGTCAGCGGACGATTGCGGCGAAGCAGGTATGATCGGGGCTAGCCCCTGGCGTCGGTGTTGACCACAGCCGCCGGGGATCGACCGACCAGCGGGAGGAAGGGAATGGCAGGAAACTTGGTGATCGTCTGCCGCGATCAGGATGCCGATGCGTTCTACGAGCTGATGCAGGAGTATGGGTCGTTCCAGACCCGGCTGTCGTCGACGGCATGGTACCTGAACATGAACGTCGTGCCGGAATCGCTGCAGGAGGAGATTCTGGAGCGCCTTGGCCGCTATACGACCGTCTATATCTTCGAGGCCACGAGCGTGACCTACAACACCATCGACAGCAACGCCGCCGAGACGCTCGGCACGCTGTTCGGCGAATGATGTCGCGCGGCGCCTGCCCGGCAGGCGCCGCATCCGCGCTTACGCGGCCTTGGCGTGCAGTTCGTCCTTCGGCACCACGTCGAACGGGAATGTCATCGCCACACGCAGGCCGCCCTCGGGACGATTGCCGATCTCGCACGCCCCGCCCAGCCTCAGCACCAGCCGCTCGACGATCGCGAGCCCCAGCCCGCTGTGGCCATTGCCGCCGCGCGCGGGGTCGAGCCGCACGAACGGCCGCGTCGCGGCCGCCAGGTCGCGCGGCGCGATTCCACCGCCGCTGTCGCTGACCGACAGCACGTAACCCGTCGGCGTGCGCGCCGTCTCGACGAGCACGGGCGGGGCGCCGTACGCATGCGCGTTGTCCAGCAGGTTCGACAGGATCCGGTCGAGCGTCGCGGTCGGCAGGCGGAAACCTTCGTCGGCTGCCAGATGCGTCTGGACCGCCGGCGCGTTCGGTGCGACCGCGCGGTAGCTGCGCGCGATCCGCTCGCAGGTCTGGTCGACCGGCACGGGCTCGCTGCGGTCCGCCCCGCCGTGCGCGAACACGAGGAACTGGTCGACGATGTGCGACATCGAGTCGACATCGCGCACCACGCCGTCGCGCAGCCGCGCGTCGTCCATCATTTCCGCGCGCAACCGCATCCGCGCGAGCGGCGTACGCAGGTCGTGCGCGACGCCCGCCAACATCACCGCGCGATCGCTCTCGGCTTGCGACACCTGTTCCACCATCTGGTTGAAGCCGTGCGTGAGCTGGCGCAGCTCACGCGGGCCGCGCTCGCGCAGCGGCGGCACCGGCTGGCCGCGGCCGAAGCGCGCGACCGCGCGCGCCAGCGAGCGCAGCGGCTGCTGCAACTGCCAGGCCGCAAACAGCGCGGCAATCACGCCTGCCGAGAAGATCGTGCCGAGCCACAGCAGCATCCGGTCGAGCGAGCGCGGCGGGCGCAGCGGCTGCACGGGCACCACGATCCAGTTGCGGTCGGTCGGCTCCTTGACCCACAGCACCGGGGGATGGCCCGGCGCGCCGATCTCGACCAGGGTGCCGGGCGGCATGCGCTCGCTCACGTCGTCGCGGAAACGCTTGAGCGGCGCCGGCAGGTTCGACCCTGCGCTCGTCGGCACGTCGGGACTGTCCGGCGACACCAGCCGCACCCGTGACGGCAGCGGCTGGTCGGGCGTGCGCTCGACGTGCTGGCGCACGGCGTCGACGAGAAAGGCGGCCTCCTCGACCGCGTAACGCGTCTGCATCTGGCTGCGCTCGAGGCGCATCGCGAAGAACCACGCGAAGTGCGACAGGAGCAGCACGCCGACGACCAGCAGCGCCAGCCGCCCGAACAGTGAATCAATGGGTTTGCGCATGGGCCTCGCCGTCGGGCACGAACACGTAACCGCGCCCGCGGACCGTCTGGATGAAGCGCGGCGTCGACGGATCCGTTTCCAGGATGCGGCGCAGGCGCCACACCTGGACGTCGATGCCGCGGTCGGTGCCGTCGTATTCGGGCCCGTGCAGCAGCTCGAGCAGCCGCTCGCGCGTGAGCGTGCGCAGCGCGTGGTTCACGAAGATCTTCAGCAGCGCGAATTCGCTGCTCGACAGCGTTGCCGGCTTGCCGTCGACCGACAACGTGCGCGCCTGGAAGTCGAGTACGAAGCGGCCGAACGCGAACGGCTCGCGTTGCTCGGGCGCAGCCGCCGACGGCGTCGCCCGGCGGCGGCGCAGCACGGCCTGCACGCGCGCGAGCAGCTCGCGCGGGTTGAACGGCTTGCCGAGGTAGTCGTCCGCGCCGAGTTCGAGCCCGACGATGCGGTCGACGTCGTCCGCGCGTGCCGTCAGCATGATCACGGGGATATCGTCGCCGGCCGCCCGCAGTTGGCGCAGTGCGGTCAGGCCGTCCACGCCCGGCATCATCAGGTCCAGCACGATCAGGTCGGGCCGCTCGCGCTCGAGACGCTTCTCGAGCGTCGCCGCGTCGTGCAGCACGGACACTTCCATCCCCTGGCGCACGAGATAGTCGCGCAGCAGGTCACGGAGTTCTTGGTCGTCGTCGACGATGAGAATCTGGGTAGTCATGGCTCGAAGTTTACCGCGCGAGCGCGGAGTCGAAGAACGATACAAAGGAACGAAAGGGTTACTGCGGGTTACGGCGCAAGGGAACTGTAATGCACCGTAACCGGGCAGCCACCCCGCGTAACACCCGCCGGGACACGCGCCGCTAACCTGCGTCTTACCGGATGCGGCAAACGCGTCACCCGCGCATCGCATCGCCGGACCCTTTGGATACAGGAGTTCCTGAAATGTATAAGAAGACTTCCCGCGTGGCCATTGCGGCCGCCGCCGTGCTCGCTCTCGCATTCGGCACCGCGCATGCCGCGTCGCCCAACGACATGCCGCCGCCGGGCGGCCCCGGGATGCACCAGATGCACGGCGGGCATGACGGCGGGCATGACGGCGGCCCGTTTGGCGTGATCATGAAGCTGCACGATCAGCTGAAGCTCAACGCATCGCAGGAGCAGCAATGGCAGACGGCCGTCAACACGATGAAGCAGAACCATGAAGCGATGCGCAAGAGCCACGAGCAGATGCGCGAGCAGTTCAAGGCGCAGCAGAATCAGCCGATCCTCGACCTGAACGCGATGCACGCCGCCCGCCAGCAGGCCGAGCAGCAGAATGCGCAGCTGCGCGAGCAGAGCTCGGCCGCGTGGCTCGCGTTCTACAACGGACTGAACGACCAGCAGAAAACGACGGTCAGCACCGCGCTGAAACAGCAGTTCGCGCGGATGGAGCAGCGTCACGAGAAGATGAAGGAACGCTGGCAGCAACACCGCGCGGGCAACGCCGCGTCGGCGCCCGCGCAGTAAGCCGGCGGGCCGCCTTCCCGGCCGGCATCGCGGGGGACGCGGGCACTCGGCCCGCGTCCCCCATTTTGTTTCAGGCGACGTCGAACAGCAGCACCTCGGCCGCCCGGCCGCGTGCGAACGCGATTGCGTCCACCCCGGCGATCCGCGCACCGTCGCCCGCGGCGAGCGCGTGGCCGTTGACTTCCACGTCGCCGCGCGCCACATGCACATAAGCACCGCGTCCGGCCGGCACACCGAATACCACCTCCTCGCCGCCGTCGATCAGCCCCGAGAAGATTCGCGCATCCGCCCGGATCGACAGCGCCCCGTCGTCGCCGTCCGGCGACGCGACGAGCCGCAGGCGGCCGCGCTTCTCGTCGTCGGCGAAACGCCGCTCCGCGTAGTCGGGTCGCCCGCCGCGCTCGGCCGGTTGCAGCCAGATCTGCAGCAGATGCAGCACGCGGTCGCACGACGCATTGGTTTCACTGTGCATGAGCCCCGTGCCGGCGCTCATCCGCTGGATGCCGCCGGCGCGGACGATGGCGCCGTTGCCGAGGCTGTCGCGATGCGCGAGCGCGCCGTCCAGCACGCAGGTGACGATTTCGAGGTCGCGGCGCGGCTGCATCCCGAAACCGCGTGTCGGCGCGATCCGGTCCTCGCTCAGCGCGCGCAGCGCGCCGAATGGGGCAGGCGCGGCCTCGGCATGACCGGCAAGCGGAAAGCTGTGGCTCGACTCGAGCCAGCCTTGGCGCGTGTGGCAGCGGTCGGCGGCGCGGCGGATCTGGAACATGGGGCGGGCACTCCGGCAGGCAGATATTCTTTGTTCGGGTTTACCTGCACTCTAGGGGCGCACCGAGCGAGCCACAATCCTCCGCCCGCGCACCGCATCGTTGCACCCACGAACCCAATCAGCGCACTGCTCGTTGCGAATACCACGATTGCCGCAACGCCCGGATCGAAGAATCCATCGGTCACGCCGGATTGCCGTTTTCCGGGTATCGCGTTCGGGTAAAATACCGCCCTTTTGGCGTTCGCCCGTCCGGCGAGCGCCGATGCCAGCGTGCCGAAACACGAATTTTGGCCGTCTAGAATACGCCGCGGCGCCCGGCCCGACCGGCCGCGAGCGCCTCCCCGGAAGTGAGCGACAAAAGAATGGAAATGAAGAAGGCCGCCCTGTGCGCCGCCCTCGCCCTCGTGGCGGGCAGCGCCTTCGCGAAAGAGTGGAAGACCGTGCGGATCGGCGTCGATGCCAGCTACCCGCCGTTCGAGTCGACCGCGCCGAGCGGCGAGATCGTCGGTTTCGACGTCGATCTCACCAAGGAAATCTGCAAGCGCATCAACGTGAAGTGCGTGTGGGTCGCGCAGGATCTCGACGGGATCATCCCCGCGCTGAAGGCGAAGAAGTACGACGTCATCGTGTCGTCGCTGACCGTCACCGACAAGCGTCGCGAGCAGATCGACTTCTCCGACAAGGTGTACGACGCGCCCGCGCGAATGATCGCGAAGGCCGGCTCGCCGCTGCTGCCGACGGTCGCTTCGCTCAAGGGCAAGCGCGTCGGCGTCGAGCAGGGCTCGACGCAGGAATCCTACGCGAAGGCGTACTGGGAACCGCAAGGCGTGACGATCATTCCTTACCAGAACCAGGACCAGGTCTATGCCGATCTCGGCTCGGGCCGCCTCGACGCGACGCTGCAGGATGAACTGCAGGCGGACTACGGCTTCCTGCGCACGCCGCGCGGCAAGGGCGTCGCGTTCGCCGGGCCGGAAGTGAAGGATCCGAAGACGATCGGCGACGGTACCGCGATCGGCCTGCGCAAGGAAGACACGGACCTGAAGCTCAAGATCAACAAGGCGCTGGCCGACATGCACAAGGACGGCACGTACGACCGGCTGTCGCACAAGTATTTCTCGTTCAGCGTCTACTCGGCTCGTTGAGCGCCGACAATGACGGGAAGCGGATGCGGGCGCGCCCCGCGTCCGGCAGTACAGGCAGTCAACCACGCGCCGCCCGCCCCTCGCCCGCTGCTCTGCGCGACGGGCTGGCCCGGCACCGTTGCCGGGGCGGACGGTCATGATACGCACGGGGCGTTCCGCGCAGCTTGGCGGGCGCGTCTTTCGCGGCGCACCGCGTGCGCCGTCCGGGACCACACCAGGGACCACATATGTTTCTACAAGGCTACGGCCCGCTGATCCTCGCAGGCACCTGGCAAACCGTCAAACTGGCGGTGCTTTCGCTCGCGCTGTCGTTCCTGCTGGGCCTGCTCGGCGCGGGCGCGAAGCTGTCGCGCAACCGCGTCACGAACGGCATCGGCACCGTCTATACGACGCTGATCCGCGGCGTACCCGATCTCGTGCTGATGCTGCTGCTGTTCTACAGCCTGCAGATCTGGCTGAACATGGCGACCGACGCGCTCAACTGGGATCAGATCGACATCGACCCGTTCCTCGCGGGCGTGCTCGTGCTCGGCTTCATCTACGGCGCGTACTTCACCGAAACCTTCCGCGGCGCATTCCTCTCCGTGCCGCGCGGCCAGCTCGAAGCAGGCAGCGCGTACGGGATGACCAACTGGCAGGTGTTCACGCGGATCATGTTCCCGCAGATGATGCGCTTCGCGCTGCCGGGCATCGGCAACAACTGGCAGGTGCTCGTGAAATCGACCGCACTGGTGTCGATCATCGGCCTCGCGGACGTCGTGAAGGCGTCGCAGGATGCCGGCAAGGGCACGCTGCGGTTCTTCTTCTTCACGCTGATCGCGGGTGCGGTCTATCTCGCCATCACGACGATCTCGAACTTCGTGCTGATGTGGCTCGAAAAGCGCTACTCGACCGGTGTCCGCAAGGCTGACCTATGATCGAACTCATCAACGAATACTGGCGCAACTACCTCTACACCGACGGCTTCCGCATCACCGGCGTCGCGATCACGCTGTGGCTGCTGGTCGTGTCGATCGGCCTCGGCTTCTGCCTGTCGGTGCCCCTCGCGGTGGCCCGCGTGTCGAAAAGAAAGTGGCTGTCGGGCGCCGTGTGGCTCTACACGTACGTGTTCCGCGGCACGCCGCTCTACGTGCAGTTGCTGCTCTGCTACACCGGCCTCTACAGCCTGCAGGTCGTGCGCGGCACGCCGCTGCTCGACGCGTTCTTCCGCGACGGGATGCACTGCACGCTGCTCGCGTTCACGCTGAACACCTGTGCGTACACCACCGAGATTTTCGCGGGCGCGATCAAGGCGACGTCGTACGGCGAGATCGAAGCCGCGCGCGCGTACGGCATGTCCACCTTCACGATGTATCGCCGCGTGATCCTGCCGTCGGCGCTGCGTCGCGCGCTGCCGCTCTACAGCAACGAAGTGATCCTGATGCTGCACGCAACCACCGTTGCGTTCACCGCGACCGTGCCGGACATCCTGAAGATCGCGCGCGACGTGAACTCGGCGACCTACATGTCGTTCCACGCATTCGGGATCGCAGCCCTGCTCTATCTCGTGATCTCGTTCACGCTCGTGTGGCTGTTCCGCCAGGCCGAGCGTCGCTGGCTCGCGTATCTGCGCCCGCAAGGCAAGTAAGTTTTCGCAGGACTATTGATGAATTCCCAGACTCAGAAGCTTTTCGTCGACGATCTGCACAAGCGGTACGGCGACAACGAGGTGCTCAAGGGCGTGTCGCTGAAGGCCAACTCGGGCGACGTGATCAGCGTGATTGGCTCGTCCGGTTCCGGCAAGAGCACGATGCTGCGCTGTATCAACTTCCTCGAGCAGCCGAACGCGGGCCGCATCGTCGTCGACGGCGAGGAAGTGCGCACCACGCCGGACAAGACGGGCGCGCTGCGCGCGGCCGATTCGAAGCAGCTGCAGCGCGTGCGCACCAAGCTGTCGATGGTGTTCCAGCATTTCAATCTCTGGTCGCACATGAACGTGATCGAGAACGTGATGGAAGCCCCCGTCAACGTGCTCGGCATCCCGAAGAAGGAAGCCGAAGACCGTGCACGCGAGTATCTCGAAAAGGTCGGCCTCGCGCCGCGCGTCGAGAAGCAGTATCCGTCGCACTTGTCGGGCGGCCAGCAGCAGCGCGTCGCGATCGCGCGCGCGCTGGCGATGCATCCGGACGTCATGTTGTTCGACGAGCCCACGTCGGCGCTGGATCCGGAACTGGTCGGTGAAGTGCTGAAGGTGATGCAGAAGCTGGCCGAGGAAGGCCGCACGATGATTGTCGTCACGCACGAGATGGGCTTCGCGCGCAACGTGTCGAATCACGTGATGTTCCTGCACCAGGGGCGCGTCGAGGAAGAAGGCGTGCCGTCCGAGGTGTTCGCCAACCCGAAGAGCGAACGCCTGCGCGGGTTCCTGTCGGGCAGCCTCAAATAACGCGCGCGACGCGCGACGACACGCGAACGGGCGCCACGCGGCGCCCGTCTTGCGTTTACGCGGCGTCCACCGGCGCGCCGTCGGCGAACGCGCGCAGCGCATCGCCCGCGAGCCGGTAACGCACCCATTCGCTCTGCGGCGCCGCGCCGACGCTTTCGTAGAAGCGAATCGCCGGCTCGTTCCAGTCGAGCACGCTCCATTCGAAACGCCCGCAGCCGGTGTCCACGGCGATGCGCGCGAGCGCCTTCAGCAGCCGCAGCCCCGCACCCGCGCCGCGGAAGCGCGGCGATACGTACAGATCCTCGAGATACAGCCCCTGGCGGCCGAGCCACGTCGAATACGAGAAGAAATACACGGCGAAGCCGGCCGGCTCGCCGCCGACCTCGCAGATCAGCGCACGCGCGGGCGTGCCTTCGCCGAACAGGCTGCGCTCGAGCGACGCAGGCGTCGCGACCACCTCATGCTCGGCCTTCTCGTAGATGGCCAGCTCGGTGATGAAACGCAGGATTTGCGGCACGTCGGCGACGGTGGCGGGACGAATGTCGATTTGCACGGTAGGGAGCCCTCCTTCGGCCCGGACCAAAAACGGAATGCGGCGCCCGCGCGAGCGCGCGTGGCGTCGGACAGATCGACATGCTACGTTTGCCGATCAACTGCAGGAAGTGCAGTTTATTCATCCGGACATGAACATGATGCATCCCGACCTGCGCCGTCTCGACCTGAATCTGCTGCTCGCATTCGACGCGCTGTACCGCCACCGGTCTGTCGCAGCGGCCGCGCACGAACTGGCGATGAGCCCGTCCGCGCTGAGCCACGCGCTTGCCCGACTGCGCGATGCGATCGGCGATGCGCTGTTCGTGCGGCTCGGCAACGAGATGCAGCCGACCGTGCGCGCCGACGACATCGCCACCTGGGCCGGCGATGCGCTCGACACGATGTCGAAAGGACTGGCCCGCGCACGCCGCTTCGATCCCGCGCAAAGCGACCGCACATTCGTGTTCGCCGCGAGCGACTACATGGCATTCGCCGTGCTGCCGGCGTTGCTCGCGCGCATCGAGCAGGTCGCGCCACGGTTGCGGATCCGCGTCGTCCACTCCGACCGAAAGATTTCGATCGACGAGCTCGCAGCCGGCCGCATCGACTTCGCGCTCGGCTATCACGAGGAATCGACCGCCGACGCGCCAGGCATCGAGGATTTCGACTGGTTCTCGGACGACTACGTGGTGATCGCGAGCGCCGCGCATCCGTCGATCCGCCGGCGGCTGACGCTCGACCAGTACCTCGCGGCACGCCACGTGGTCGTCACGCCGTGGAACGAGTCGCGCGGCGTCGTCGACTACGTGCTCGACCGGCTCGGCCTCGCTCGGCAGGTCGCCGTGCAATTGCCGAGCGTGCTGGCCGCACCGTTCGTAATCGCGGAATCCGCACTTCTGATGACGGTGCCGAACCGCGCCGCGCAGGCGTTGCGCCACGCGGCGCCGATCCGCATCTTCCCTGCGCCGTTCGCGATCCCTCGCTACACGGTGAAGGTCTACTCGCATGCGAAGCATGCGCGCACCGACGCGCACCGCTGGCTTCGCGCGCAGTTGCTCGACGCTCGAGCGGCACCCGCTTGAGCCGGACGCGCTCCACGGCAAGCGGCGGCGCCCTTGCCGGACAAGCGTTTCAGGTTCCGCCCGGCAACTGCGCGATGCCGCCAATTCATTACGAAATACTTACCAATTTCGTCTCGCCGGCGCTTACGCTTGCGCCCCGATCGCGTCAATAGTGGCAATCCTTGACCCATGTGCGTCGAAACCATGTCTCCCTTTTCCGACAAGGGTTTTCGGGGAGTCGACGTCCCGTTGGGCCCCCGTCGCGCACTGTGTTGCATGGCAAATTGGCGACAGGTGTTAGTCAAACAACGATTTCCATCGCCACAAAATTGTATTTTTGCTAAATTAGTAACCAAAGTAGCAAAACGAAGTTCGTGAAATGTAGTTTAGCTTCACGACACAACAAGGAGACCCCGCAAGCCGACCCGGCCGCGCGGGACCGCTCAACGGTTTTCCGTCCGCTTGCCCGCGTGCCGCGCTTACCGGCCCTGCACGAGGTCTCCCTGGTTATCCCGCTTTTCGCTTTTGCCCGGCGCTCGCTGCTCCGGGCATCTCGTGCAGTCTGGGTTGACTTTTTGACAGGGTATGGAGGAGATGATGAAGAAAGCTTTGGTCGCGGCCGCGCTGATGGCTGCTGGGGTGGTTACGGCGCACGCGCAGAGCAGCGTTACGCTGTATGGTCGCCTGGATGCCGGCCTCGAGTACCTGAACGGCCTGCAGAACGGCCACCAAGTGCGCGCCGAAAGCGGCGACTGGGGCACGAGCCTGTGGGGCTTGAAGGGCAGCGAGGACATCGGTGGTGGCAACAAGGTCCTGTTCCACCTCGAAGGCGCGTTCAACACGATGACGGGCGGCTTCAGCGGCTCGATCTGGGATCGTTTCGCGACCGTCGGTATTTCGAACGACCGCTACGGTACGCTGCTGCTGGGTCGCGAACTCGCGATCGCCAACGGCGTGTGGGACTTCGATCCGCTGGGCCAGTCGAGCTGGTCGTCGGCATCGCTCGTGCGCGGCCGCAACTGGAACAAGACCAGCAACAACGTGTCGTATCAGTCGCCGCAGTTCTACGGCCTCGACTTCTACGGCCAGTTCGCGTTCTCGAACTCGACCAGCTTCAACGGCAACACGACGGCCGGCCAGCCGGGTCGTGCAGCCGGCGCGCAGATCACCTATACGAACTCGCTGTTCCAGTTGCGCGGCATCTACGACGAAACGCGCGACAGCAACGGCCGCTTCTCGGACGTGTTCAACTACTCGCGTGAATACTTCGCGGGCGTGAACGTGTTCCTCGGCCAGTTCAAGCTGCAGGCGGCCTACCAGTCGTCGCACGCGGACGGCAGCGGCGGCCCGGCCGTCAACAACGGCATCACCGGCACCCAGCAGGTCTGGGGCGGCGTGACGTGGCAGGCAACGCCGGCGGCAGCGCTGATCGCGGCCGTGTACCACGTGAACGCCAACCACGGCGGCGGCAACGCGAACATCTACACGGTCGGCGGCTCGTACAACATTTCGAAGCGCACGCTGTTCGACGTGCAGGTCGCGACGGTGCGCAACAGCTCGACGGCCAACTTCGGCCTGAACGCGAACGGCGCCGGCACGGCCGTCTCGACGGGCAACCCGCATCCGGGCGGCAGCCAGACCGGCGTCTACGCCGGCATCCAGCACCTGTTCTGATCAGGCGCTGCCCAGAGAACGATTCGACAACACTTTCCACGCTGCTGCGAGAGGCGCGTATCGGTGCGGTACCCACCCGGGTATCCGCACCGTTTTTTATTGGCGGGGCGGATCGCGCGATCCGCGGCCCGATCGGCCGATCGGGCCGGATGCGGCGGTCAGACCGCCGCTTCGTTCTCCTCGCCGGTGCGGATGCGGATTACGCGCTCGACGTCCGACACGAAGATCTTGCCGTCGCCGATCTTGCCCGTGCGCGCCGCGCCGATCACCGCATCGATCACCTGGTCGACCTGCGCTTCCGCGACGACCACCTCGATCTTCATCTTCGGCAGGAAGTCGACCACGTATTCGGCGCCGCGATACAGCTCGGTGTGCCCTTTCTGGCGGCCGAAGCCCTTCACTTCCGTCACGGTCAGGCCGGTGAGGCCCACTTCGGCGAGCGCTTCGCGGACTTCGTCCAGCTTGAACGGCTTGATGATGGCGGTAATGCGTTTCATGATGGTTGTCCCTCAATGCTCGTTTGGATGCAAAATCGCGATCCCGATTGTAAGCCGGCCGGCCGCGTACGGCCCAGCACGGCTCAGTCGAGACGTTCGGTGAAGCGTGACGTGATCGGATAGCGCCAGTCGCGTCCGAATGCGCGGTGCGTGACGCGAATGCCGATCGGCGCCTGGCGGCGCTTGTATTCGTTGATCTTGATGAGCCGCGTCACACGCGCGACGTCGGCCTCCGCGTAGCCAGCCGCGACGATTTCCGCGAGCGGCCGGTCCTCCTCCATGTACATCCGCATGATCGCGTCGAGCACGTCGTACGGCGGCAGGCTGTCCTGGTCCGTCTGGTTCTCGCGCAGCTCGGCCGACGGCGCGCGCGTCAGGATCCGCTCGGGAATCACGTCGCGCAGCGCGTAGTCCGTCGTGGCGTTGCGATAGCGGCACAGCCGGTAGACCAGCGTTTTCGCGATGTCCTTGATCACCGCGAAGCCGCCGGCCATGTCGCCGTACAGCGTGCAGTAGCCGACCGCCATCTCGCTCTTGTTGCCGGTCGTCAGCACGATCGAGCCGAACTTGTTCGACAGCGCCATCAGCAGCGTGCCGCGGATGCGCGCCTGGATGTTCTCTTCCGTCGCGTCCTCCGCCCGGCCCGCGAATTCGCCGGCGAGCGCCGCACGGAACGCGTCGAACATCGGCGCGATCGCGATCTCGTCGTAGCGCACGCCGACGCGCCGCGCCATCTCCGCCGCGTCAGTGGTCGAGATGTCGGCCGTGTAACGCGACGGCATCATCACCGCGCGCACGCGCTCGGGCCCGAGCGCGTCGCAGGCGACCGCGAGCACCAGCGCCGAATCGACGCCGCCCGACAGCCCGATCAGCACGCCGGGAAAACCGTTCTTGCCGATGTAGTCGCGCACGCCGGTCACGAGCGCGCGATAGACCTGCGCATCGACCGGCAACTCCGGCGCGATCGCGCCGGGCAGCGGGCGCGGCCCGTCGAATTCGACGATCGCGTGCCCTTCTTCGAACTGCGGCATCCTCGCGACGAGCGCGCCCTGCGCGTCGAGCACGAACGAGCCGCCGTCGAACACGAGCTCGTCCTGGCCGCCGACGAGGTTCACGTACACCATCGGCAGCCCGGTTTCGCGGATCCGCGCGCGCAGGATGTCGATGCGCAGCGCTTCCTTGTTCATGTGGTACGGCGAACCATTCGGGATCAGCAGCACCTGCGCGCCGGCGGCCTTCGCGATCTGCGCGGCCGACGCATGCCATGCGTCCTCGCAGATGATCACGCCGTATCTGACGCCGTGGAGCTCGAACACGAGCGGCTCGGTGTCCGTCGCGAAGTAGCGCTTCTCGTCGAACACGTCGGCGTTCGGCAGATCCTGCTTGCGGTACGTACCGACGATCTCGCCGCCGACGATCAGCGACACCGCGTTGTAGGTGTCGGTCGGCGGCACGCCGCGCTCGATCGGGCGGTTTGCATTACCATCGACGGCTGGCGCGCTCCGCAACGGATGGCCGACCAGCACCGCGAGCCCGTCGAACGCGCGCAGCGCATCGGCGAGCGTGTCGAGCGCGGCGGCCGCCGCCGTGTAGAACGCGGGTCGCAGCAGCAGGTCTTCCGGCGGGTAGCCGGACAGCGCGAGTTCGGGCGCGATCATCAGGCGCGCACCATCGTTGTGCGCGGCGCGCGCGGCGGCGACGATCCGCGCGACGTTGCCGGCGAAATCACCGACGGTGACGTTGATCTGGGCGAGAGCGAGTCGGGTCTTCATGACGGGATCGGCGCGGCCTGGCGGCGCGCCCTGAACGGCTGACGAAATCGTCCCGGACGCGGGCCACGGCGGCACGCGTCCGGCGGCATCCAACAGTACGGATTCACGCTTGAAACACGAACGCATCGATTATCGCACGGGCATCCTGTCGTCCCCCGCGGAGGTGCCGGCCGACGAATGGAACGCGCTGCTCGAGCGCGACGCGCAGCCGACGCCGTTCCTGCGCCACGAATTCCTCGACGCGCTGCACGTCGCGCGCTGCGCGGTCGACGACACCGGCTGGTCGCCGCACTTCGTCACGCTGACCGACGCGCGCACGGGCCGGCTCGCCGCCGCCGCCCCCGTCTACGCGAAACAGCATTCGTACGGCGAATACGTGTTCGACTGGGCGTGGGCCGATGCGTACCAGCGCAACGACCTGCCCTATTACCCGAAGCTGCTGTGCGCGGTGCCGTTCACGCCGGTGCAGGGCACGCGCCTGCTCGCCGCCGACGACGACGCGCGCCGCCGGCTCGCGGCCACGCTGCTGGCGTTCGCCGAGCAGAGCGACGTGTCGTCGCTGCACGTGCTGTTCCCCACCGGCGACGAAGCGCGGCTGCTCGAGTCGATGGGGATGATGCTGCGCGAAGGCGTGCAGTTCCACTGGCTCAACGACGGCTATCGCGACTTCGACGACTTCCTCGGCACGCTCGAGCAGAAGAAGCGCAAGAACATCCGCGCGGAACGGCGCAAGGTGCGCGATGCCGGGGTCACGTTCCGGCGGCTCACCGGCGAGCAGATCGCCGACGCCGACTGGCGCTTCTTCACGCGCTGCTATCGGCAGACCTACCGCGAGCACTATTCGAGCCCGTACCTGAACCTCGACTTCTTCCGCGCAATCGGGGCGACGATGCCGGAGAACCTGCTGCTCGTGATCGCCGAAGCCGACGGGAAGCCGATCGCGAGTTCGCTCGCCGTCTACCGGCGCGGCGCGAACGGCAGCGGCGGCACGCTGTACGGCCGTTACTGGGGCGCGCTCGAACACGTGCCCTGCCTGCATTTCGAAACGGCCTACTACCAGTTGCTCGAGTTCTGCATCGAGGCCGGACTCGACACGTTCGAGGGGGGAGCGCAAGGCGAGCACAAGCTCGCGCGCGGTTTCCTGCCGACCGTCACGCATTCCGCGCACTGGCTCGCGCACCCGGCGTTCTCCGATGCGGTCGCGCGCTTTCTCGAACGCGAGACCGAGCATATCCACGCGTACGTCGACGAGCTGCGCGAGCACGATCCGTTCCGGCGCAGCGCCGGATAGCGTCGGCCGGCCGGCGCGCCGCTTCGGCGACGGTCACGGCGATCGTTGGCGTTGACGCACGCCATTTCTGAGACACTGACGGCTTCGCATCCCGCCGCCTTCCCATGTCCTGGTTTCTGTATCTGATCGAGTGCGCCGACGACAGCGTCTACACGGGCATCACGACCGACGTCGCCGCGCGCTTCGACGAGCACGCGTCCGGCAAAGGCGCGCGCTATACACGCTCCCGCAAGCCGCGCGCCGTGCTCGCATCGTTCCCGCTGCCCGACCGGTCGATCGCATCGCGCGCCGAATACTGGGTGAAGCGGCTCACGGCCGCGCAGAAACGCGAGCTGGCGGCCGGAATCCGGACGCTCGAATCGGTGTTGCCGGCCGGGATGTCGACCGGCGGAAACGTCGACGCCGCCGGGCCGCAGGACGGCGCATCCCGACGGAAGAAGGTGAAGGCGCAACGCGCCGACATTGCGACGCAGCCGGCCAAAACTGAAGCGGCTCGCGGCAAAGCCGCGAAGAGCGGAACTGCCGGAAAAAAGCCCGAGGCTGCGAAGACCGCGAAGACCGGACGCGCCGCGACGGTCCCAACGTCGGCAAAAGCCGCGCCGGCCGCCGTGAAACGTGCGAGGACGGCCGACGAAACGGAACGGAAAAAGACCGCCTCGCGCTGCACGCCGGCAAAACGGGGCAAGCCGGCCGCGAATGCACCGCCGAAACGGAAAGCGCCGGCGATCGTCGGCAAGCCCGCCTCGAACGGACTCGCCGCTCCGGCGCGCGACCGTTCGTCGGCAAGAAAGGCCGCCGCCGAAGTCATCGAAACCGTCGCGCCCCCCGTTGCCCGCGTGCACCGCGCGACGGCGAAGACCGCGGCAAGCACGGGCAGCCCCGCTCCGGCCCGCAAGAAAACCCTCACACGCGCCGCCCCGCGCACAAAACAAAACCGCGCGGCCTCCTGAGGAGACACGCGCGGTTTGCGTTCCGAACGAACCGGCCGCGAGGCCGGCCTGCCGGCTTACTTCTTGTAGTTCGCGGCGCCGTCGGCGATTTCCTTGTGCGCGGCGTCGATGCCGGCCCAGCCTTCGACCTTGACCCACTTGCCCTTCTCGAGCGCCTTGTATTGCTCGAAGAAGTGCTTGATCTGGTCCTTCAGGTACTCGGGCACGTCGTCGATCGACTTCAGGTTCGCCGTCATCGGGCAGACCTTGTCGTGCGGCACGGCGACGAGCTTCGCGTCGACGCCCGACTCGTCCGTCATCTGCAGCATGCCGAGCACGCGCGAGCGCACGATCGAGCCGGCCAGCAGCGGGAACGGCGTGATCACCAGCACGTCGACCGGATCGCCGTCGCCCGACAGCGTCTGCGGGATGTAGCCGTAGTTCACCGGGTAGCGCATGCCCGTGCCGATGAAGCGGTCGACGACGAGGAGACCCAGCTCCTTGTCCGCCTCGTACTTCACCGGATCGCTTTGCGCGGGGATCTCGATGATCACGTTGAAATCGTGCGGCAGGTCCTTGCCGGCCGGAACATGATTGAAGCTCATAGCGCTCTCTGTTGGTCGATGGAATTCGGGACAGGGCGCCGCGACCGTTGCACCGCCGCGGGCGTCCCCGCAGGGAATGCGCCATTATAGCCAATCGACCGGTGGCGTCCGGATGACGATCGGCGCGATAATCGTTCCGGATCTCGAGGCGCCGAACCGCGCACGGCGTCACTGCGGCCGGCATCCGGCCGATGCGCGAAGCATGGGAGCAGGCATGGAAGAAGCGAAGCACTTCATCGCGGGCGAATGGACGTTGCCTGCGCAACTGGAGACGATCCCGGTCGTCGACCCGTCCGACGGCCAGCCATTCGCGACGATCGCACGCGGCACCGCGCCCGACATCGAGCGCGCGGTCGCCGCGGCGCGCGACGCGTTCGCGGGCCCGTGGGGCGCGGCGAGCGCCGCCGAGCGCGGCCGCGTGCTGATGCGGCTGTCCGCGCGCGTCGCCGACCACCTCGAGGAACTCGCCGCGATCGAGGCACGCGACACCGGCAAGCCGCTGAAGCAGGCACGTGCCGACGCCGCCGCGCTCGCGCGCTACTTCGAGTTCTACGCGGGCGCCGCCGACAAACTGCACGGCGAGACCCTCCCCTATCAAGCCGGCTACACGGTGCTGACGGTGCGCGAGCCGCACGGCGTCACCGGCCACATCGTGCCGTGGAACTACCCGATGCAGATCTTCGGGCGCAGCGTCGGCGCGGCGCTCGCGGCCGGCAACGCGTGCGTCGTGAAGCCGGCCGAGGATGCGTGCCTGTCCGTGCTGCGCGTGGCCGAGCTGGCCGCCGAAGCCGGGCTGCCGGCCGGCGCGCTGAACATCGTCACCGGCTACGGCCATGAAGCGGGCGCCGCGCTCGCGCGCCATCCCGGCATCGATCACATCTCGTTCACCGGCTCGCCCGCGACCGGCAAGCTGGTCACGCAGATGGCCGCCGAGAACCACGTACCCGTCACGCTCGAGCTCGGCGGCAAGTCGCCGCAGATCGTGTTCGCCGACGCCGATCTCGACGCGGCGCTGCCCGTGCTCGTATCGGCGATCGTGCAGAACGGCGGGCAGACCTGCTCGGCGGGCAGCCGCGTGCTGATCGAGCGCGCGGTCTACGAGCCGCTCGTCGAGCGGCTTGCCACCGCGTTCAACGGGCTGCGGGTCGGCCCGAGCCGCGCGGATCTCGACTGCGGCCCGTTGATCAACGCCAAGCAGCAGCAGCGCGTGTGGGATTTCCTGTCGGACGCGCAGCACGACGGCATTCCGATGGCCGCGCACGGTCAGGTCGTCGCCGACGCACCGGAAAGCGGCTTCTACCAGGCTCCCGCGCTGCTGCGCGACGTGCCACCATCGCACCGGCTCGCGCAGGAGGAAGTGTTCGGCCCGGTGCTTGCCGCGATGCGTTTCGTCGATGAAGACGAAGCGGTTGCGCTCGCGAACGGCACGCCGTACGGCCTCGTCGCGGGGATCTGGACCCGCGACGGCGCACGCCAGCTGCGTCTCGCGCGCCGCCTGCGCGCCGGGCAGGTATTCATCAACAACTACGGAGCAGGTGGCGGCGTCGAACTGCCGTTCGGCGGCGTCGGCCATTCGGGGCACGGTCGCGAGAAAGGCTTCGAGGCGCTGTACGGCTTCACCGCGCTGAAGACGATCGCGATCCGGCACGGTTGAACCAGACGGACCCGGCCGGCAACGACCGGCCGCGCACCGAAACACCACGCATTCTTCCAATACAGGAGACACACCATGCGGCTGAGCGGCAAGACGGCCATCGTCACGGGCGGCGGTTCGGGCTTCGGCGAAGGCATCGCGAAGACCTATGCACGAGAAGGCGCGAACGTCGTCGTCAACGACCTGAACGGCGCGGCGGCCGAGCGCGTCGCGAGCGAGATCGCGCTGGCGGGCGGCAAGGCGATCGCGGTCGCGGGCGACGTGTCGAAGGACACCGACTGGCGCACGCTGCTGCAAGCCGCGCTCGACGATTTCCATTCGGTGCAGATCGTCGTGAACAACGCCGGCACCACGCACCGCAACAAGCCGGTGCTCGACGTGACGGAAGCCGAGTTCGACCTCGTGTATGCCGTCAACGTGAAGAGCCTGTTCTGGAGCGTGCAGACCTTCGTGCCGTATTTCCGCGCGCAGGGCGGCGGCGTGTTCGTGAACGTCGCGTCGACGGCCGGCGTGCGGCCGCGCCCGGGCCTCGTCTGGTACAACAGCACGAAGGGCGCGATGATCACCGCGAGCAAGTCGCTCGCGGCCGAGCTCGGCGCCGACCGGATCCGCGTGAACTGCATCAACCCGGTGCTCGGCGAGACCGGCCTGATGACCGAGTTCATGGGCTGCGAGGACACGCCGGAGAATCGCCGCCGGTTCCTCGCGACGATTCCGCTCGGCCGCTTCTCGACGCCGCAGGACATCGCGAACGCGGCCCTGTACCTCGCGTCCGACGAAGCCGAGTTCATCACCGGCGTCTGTCTCGAAGTCGACGGCGGGCGGTGCATCTAGCCGCACCGCCGTGATTGCGCCGCGCCGGCATCACCGGCCGGCGCCGCATCTGCGCATCAGCACTGCCCCGCATGGCCGGAAATCGGGCGCCGCAGCGCCCCGTCGGCCTCGACAAGAACGAACAGGAGACAACATGGCAACATCGACGCAGTCGCTGCCGGGCTCGTCCGGCGCATTCGAGGAAGCAACCTATCGCAAGGTGTCCTGGCGGCTCACGCCGCTCCTGCTGCTCTGCTACGTGGTCGCGTATCTCGACCGCGTGAACGTCGGCTTCGCGAAGCTGCAGATGGCGAGCGACCTGAATCTCAGCGACACGGTCTACGGGCTCGGCGCCGGGATCTTCTTCTTCGGCTACTTCCTGTTCGAAGTGCCGAGCAACATCATCCTGCACAAGGTCGGCGCGCGCGTCTGGATCGCGCGCATCATGGCGACGTGGGGCGTGATCTCGATCCTGACGATGTTCGTCACGACGCCCGCGATGTTCTACGTGATGCGCTTCCTGCTTGGCGTCGCCGAAGCCGGTTTCTTCCCCGGCGTGATCCTGTACCTCACCTACTGGTATCCCGCGCACCGGCGCGGCCGGATGACGACGTTCTTCATGACGGCAGTCGCGTTGTCCGGCGTGATCGGCGGGCCGATCTCCGGCTTCATCCTGAAGGCATTCAACGGCGTGAGCGGCTGGCACGGCTGGCAATGGCTGTTCCTGCTCGAAGGGATCCCGTCGGTGCTGGCCGGCGTGCTCGTGTTCTTCGCGCTCGACGACCGGATCACGAAAGCCAAATGGCTCACCGACGACGAGAAGGCACTGCTCGCGCGCAACGTCGACGCGGAGGAAGCGACCAAGGAAGACCTGCCGCTCGGCGCGGTGATGGCGAGCCCGCGCGTGTGGCTGATGGCGCTCATCTACTTCTCGTTCGTGATGGGACTGTACGGCGTCGGCTTCTGGCTGCCGACGATCATCAAGGCGACCGGCGTGACGGACACCTTCATGATCGGCCTGCTGTCGGCGGTTCCGTATGCGGCGGCGGTGGTCGCGATGATCCTGATCGCGCGCAGCGCGGACAAGCGGCGCGAACGACGCTGGCACCTTGCGATTCCGGCCGCGTTCGGCGCGCTCGGGCTTGTTCTGTCGGTGATCTGGGCGCACCAGACGGCGCTCGCGATGCTCGGCCTTACGCTCGCGACCATGGGCATCCTGACGACGCTGCCGCTGTTCTGGAGCCTGCCGACCGCGTTCCTTGGCGGCGCGGCCGCTGCCGCGGGCATCGCGATGATCAACTCGATCGGCAACCTCGCGGGTTTCCTCAGCCCGTACATGATGGGCTGGCTCAAGCAGGCGACGGGCGCCAACGACGCGGGCATGTACATGCTCGCCGGATTCCTCGTGCTCGGCGGGCTGCTTGCGCTGTCGGTGCCGAAGCGGCTCGTCGACAAGTGACACCGCACGTGATGCCGCACGCGACGACGTGTGAGCCGCAGGGCAATGCATGAAAAAGCCCCGAATGCCAACCGGCCTTCGGGGCTTTTTTACGCGCGGCAGGCAAGCGCCGCCGCGTCAGACCACGGTGATCGCGAGCGCGCTTTCGCGGTAGTGCTTGGCCGCCTTGTCGGTTTCGCCGAGATGCTCGAACAGGCGTGCGAGCGCACGGTGCGCGCGCACCTTCAGCGCGTCGTTGTCGGCCTGCTTCAGCGCGGCCTCGAGGAACGACTGTGCCTTGCCCCACAGCTGCTGTTGCTGACAGAGACGACCGAGTGCGAACAGCAGGTCGGCATCCTCCGGGTGATCCTTCTTCCATCCTTCGGCCTTCTGGATCAGCGGCAACGCATCGCCGCCGGCCGTGTCCGGATAGCGGCGCAGCAGGCGCGCATCCCAGTTGTGCGCGAGTGCTTCCTCGACGATGCGGCGCGCCTCGGTACGGCGCTCGAGCGCCACCAGCAGGTCGGCCGCGAGATCGGCCAGGCGCGGCGACTGGCGCTCGAGCGGCGACAGCGACTGCCACACCTCGAGCAGCGCGTCCGGGTCGTGCCGACGTTCACGCAGCAGATTCTCCGCCGCCTGCTGACGCAACCGCACGGCCGCGGCCGGATGCAGCGCCTCGCGCTTCTCGAGCGCCTTCGCGAGCTTCAGCACCTCGGCCCAGTTCTTCAACTGCTGCTGCGCGCGCAGCGCGACCTGCTGCGCATGGATGCGCTTGCCGCCCGCCTGCAGGTCGGCCAGCGCGGCGAGCGCGCCGTCGGCATCGCGCGCATCCGCGCGCATGTCGGCCGCGGCAAGGAGCCGTGCGTCCTGCCATTCCGGCGCGTCGACCTTCGACAGCCAGTCGTCGCGGCGTGCGTACTCGTGCATCCGATGCGCGGCCGTCGCCGCGACGAGACTCGCGGCGCCCTGGTTCGCATCGACCGCGAGCGCGTCGCGTGCGGCCTTCTCGGCACGCGAGAAGCGGCCTGCGTACAGGTTCGCGATCGCATCGCGCAGCGACGCCTGCGCCTTCTCGTTGCGCGAACGCGCGCGATATGCGGCGACCCGCTGCGGCATGCGCCAGATGTTGCGCACGATGCGCAGCAGCGCGTACACGACGATGAACAGCACGACGATGGAGATCACGAACAGGTTCAGCGACACGTCGACCCGGTACGGCGGATAGACGAGCAGCACCTGCCCCGCGTCGAAACGGCCGACGGTGGCGAGTGCCGCGGCGATCGCGAACAGGATCGCGAGCCAGACGATTCCTCGAAGCGTCATCGTTACCCCCGGCTCTTGAACTGCTGAACGGCGTTCAGGCTCGTGTTCAGGTTCGGCACCGCAACCGTCAGCGATGCGCCGTCGACCTGCTTGAGCAGATCCTCGACGGTTTGCGTGTCCTTCGATGCCTGGTCGAAATACTTGCCAAGCGACGCCTGCGCCGCATGCAGGTCGGCCTTCATCGCGCCGTCATTGCGCGCAAGCAGCGACAGCCGCGCGGTGAGCAGGCGCAGCTTCACGTTCTCGCGCACGAAGTAGCCCTGATCGGGCGACGCGAGCATTGCGTCGGCGTTGTCGATCCGGCGCACCTGCACGAGGCCCTTCAACTGCTGGCCGAGCCCGGCCGAGAAGTCGTGCCACCAGACCTTCCAGCGCGGCTCGCCGGCCACGGCCGCGGCCGACGACGCCGCGTCGGCCGGCGCGGCCTTCGGCGCCGCGTGCGGGACGATCGCCTCGCCCGACAGCGGCAATGCGTCGATCTTCGCGATCGCGTCGTCGAGCTTGATCGCAAGGCCCGTGAGGTCGGCCGACGGTGCGGCCTTCAGCTTCTCGATGTCCTGCGCGAGCGCCTTGCGCACGGTGACGGCCTGCGCGCTCTGCGACGTCGCGAGACGCGCGTCGGCGTTCTGCAGTGCGATCAGCGCGAGTTGCGTGTTTCCCGTCAGCTGCAGTTGCTGGCTCGCGCTCGACAGCATCTGGTCGACTTCCTCGAGCATCCACGCGTCGCGATTGCGCGACAGGTCCTGGTATTGCTGCTGCAGCGCCTGCTGCGCGCTCTGCGCGTCGGCGAGCTTGCCGTCGAGCTGCGCGAGCTGCGTGTCGACCTGATGCGCGCTCGCCAGCGCCTGCTCGGTCTTCGTGCGGGTCTCGGCGGTCTGCGCATCGAGCGCCTTCTGGCGCGCGACGAACGAATCGTCGAGCCGGTCGACCTTGCGGTTCAGCGCATACCCGCCGATGCCCCCCGCGCAGCCGAGCACGACGACGACGAACCACAGCGCCGCGCTGCCGCCGCGGCGCGCATGCGGTTCGGACGCGAGATAAGGAGGACTGGACGGCGGTGCGGATGCAGCGGCCGGCTGGGAAGCGACGCCTTTGGAATCGTTGGTATCTGTCATGCGTTTAGTCACCGGTGCGGCTGTCGCCGGTTGGACGGCCTCGTCGGCCATCGTTCGAAACGCGCGGACGATGCGCTCATCGCCCGCGCCGGTCAGCGTAATCCTATCAAAACCCAGTGCGCGCGCGGTCTGCTCGATGCGCGGGTGCGGCGTCACGAGCCGTGCATGCTTCAGCGCCTCGATCTCGGCGTCGTTCAGATGCGTGCGCGCGAGTTCGTTCAGATTGCGCACGCCCTCCGAGCTCGTGACGAGCCACGCGTGCGATGCGCCCGCGAGCAGCGCATGCACGCGCTCCCATGCGCCGATGCGCGGCTCGGGCACGATGCGCCGGTACGCGGCGACGAGCTCGACCTCCGCGCCGGCTTCGCGCAGCCGCTCGGCGAGCCATTCGCGGCCGCCGTCGCCGCGCACGATCAGCACGCGCTGGCCGGCGAGCGCATGCGCGCCGCCGAACGCGGTCTCAATGCTCGCGAACAGGCTTTCCGAATCGTAATGCGGAACGCCGCCATCGGCCGGCGCCTGCGGTGCGATCACGCGATGCGCGGGCGCCGCGATGCCGTGGCGCTCGAGCGCCGCGATGCTGCCGGGGCCGACGACGCCGATCGGCAGCGCATTCGGCCAGATCGCGCCGTACTGCGAGAGCGCGCGGTCGATCGCGTTCGGCGACACGAAGATCACGAGCGCGTAACGCTCGAGCGCCGCGAACGCGGCGTCGAGCGGCGCCGGATCGCCGACCGGCGCGATGTCGATCAGCGGGAATTCGAACACGTCGCAACCGGCCTCGGCCAGTTGGGCCGCAAGCGTGGCCGACTGGCCGTCCGGGCGTGTCAGGACGGCGGTGAACGCGCGCGCGCCGCCCGCCATCAGGCGTCGCCCTTGCCGGCCTGCGAGCCGGCGAGCAGTGCGTTGACGATGTCGCGCGCGCCCTGCGCCTCGAGTTCGTCGGACACAGCGCGGCCGAGTGCGAGCGCGTCGGCGGCGGTCATCACGGCACCGCACTCCTGCGCGGTCAGCACGCGCTGTCCGTCGGTCGTCGACACGCGGCCCGTCAGGTACAGCTCGCCTGCGCGCCACACCGCGTGGGCGGCGAGCGGCACCTCGCAGCTGCCGCCGAGCGCGCGCGACACCATCCGCTCGGCCTCGACCGCGAGCGCGGTCTGCAGGTCGTGCAGCGGCGCGAGCCATCCGGCGACGTCGGCGCGATGCGCGGCGATCTCGATGCCGAGCGCGCCCTGACCGGCGGCCGGCGGGCTGTCCTCCACGTCGATCAACGCGCGGATCCGCGCTTCGAGGCCAAGACGCTTCAGGCCCGCGGCCGCGAGAATGATCGCCGCATAGTCGCCGCGATCGAGCTTCGCAAGGCGCGTGTCGAGGTTGCCGCGCAGCGGCTGCACCTTCAGGTGCGGATAACGGGCGCGCAGCATCGCCTCGCGGCGCAGGCTGGACGTGCCGACGACCGCGCCGGCCGGCAGCGCGTCGAGCGACGCGTAGTCGGTCGACACGAACGCGTCGCGCGGATCCTCGCGCTCCATGATCGCGGCGAGCGCGAAGCCGTCGGGAAGCGCCATCGGCACGTCCTTCAGCGAATGCACGGCCAGGTCGGCACGGCCGTCGGCGAGCGCGCTCTCGAGCTCCTTCACGAACAGGCCCTTGCCGCCGACCTTCGACAGCGTACGATCGAGAATCTGATCGCCACGGGTCGTCATCCCGAGGATTTTCACGTCACAAGCTGGATATAATTTGCGCAGCGCATCACGCACATGTTCGGCTTGCCACATCGCCAGGCGGCTCTCGCGCGAAGCAATCGTCAGCGTCACGGGCGCTTGTGCCGAAGAGGTCTCGGAATTCATTGCAGGACAATCGAAGGACGGGATTGAAGATCGAACAATGGTAGCACGCACGCCCCCGCCCGCCCGGGGCCGGAGCCTGCGCCCGCCGCGCTTCGGCGCGGGCGGCGACACCGATGCGCGGATGTGCCGCACGTAGCTGGTTGCTTGACCGCAGTTCCCGTAGTTTCCGCAGTCCCCGCAGTCCCTTTTGACTCGAGCTTTCCCAAGGAAACCCATCGTGAAGTCTTCCGGATCGGCGCGTACGATGCGCCGCAATGCTGCCTTGCCCTCCTCCGACGCCCAGACGGGCTCCATCGCCACCGCCGCGAACGGCCGTGCGAAACCGGCAACGAAACCGAAAGACTCGATACGTCAGACAAAACGCGCGATCAAGACCGCCGCCCCGGCCGCCCGCAAGGCCGGCGCCCGCACGCGCGAGGACAAGGACGGTCCGCTGTTCGACGACATCCGCTACCTCGGCCGCCTGCTCGGCGACGTGGTGCGCGAACAGGAAGGCGACACCGTGTTCGACGTCGTCGAGACCATTCGCCAGACGGCGGTGAAGTTTCGCCGCGAAGACGACAGCGAGGCCGCGCAAACGCTGGAGAAGAAGCTGCGCAAGCTGACGCCGGAGCAGACGGTGAGCGTCGTGCGAGCGTTCAGCTATTTCTCGCATCTGGCGAACATCGCGGAAGACCGCCATCACAACCGCCGCCGCCGCATCCACGCGCTGGCAGGCTCCGCGCCGCAGCCGGGCACCGTCGCATACGCGCTCGAGCAGCTGAAGACGACCGGCAACGCGTCGAAGCGCGTGCTGCAGCGCTTCTTCGACGATGCGCTGATCGTGCCGGTGCTGACCGCGCACCCGACCGAAGTGCAGCGCAAGAGCATCCTCGACGCGCAGCACGACATCGCACGCCTGCTCGCCGAGCGCGACCAGCCGCTGACGGCGCGCGAACGCGCGTACAACGAGTCGATGCTGCGCGCGCGCGTGACCGCGCTGTGGCAGACCCGCATGCTGCGCGACGCGCGCCTGACGGTCGGCGACGAGATCGAGAACGCGCTGTCTTACTACCGCGCGACGTTCCTTGACGAACTGCCCGCGCTGTACGGCGACATAGAGGCTGCGCTGGCCGAGCACGGCCTGTCCGCGCGCGTGCCCGCATTCTTCCAGATGGGCAGCTGGATCGGCGGCGACCGCGACGGCAACCCGAACGTCACCGCCACGACGCTCGAAGAAGCGATCAATCGCCAGTCCGCGGTGATCCTCGAACACTACCTGGAGCAGGTGCACAAGCTCGGCGCCGAGCTGTCGGTGTCGAACCTGCTGGTCGGCGCGAACGACGCGGTGAAAGCGCTCGCGGCCGCGTCGCCCGACCAGTCGCCGCACCGCGTCGACGAACCGTATCGCCGCGCGTTGATCGGCATCTACACAAGGCTCGCCGCAAGCGCGCGCGTCCGGCTCGGCGAAGGCACGGTGCCGGTGCGCAGCGCCGGGCGCGGCGCGCCGCCGGTGCGCGCGGTGCCGTATGCCGATTCCGAAGCGTTCGTCGCCGACCTGAAGGTGCTGACCGCCTCGCTCGACGAGCACCACGGCACATCGCTCGCCGCACCGCGCCTTGCACCGCTCGTGCGCGCGGCCGAGGTATTCGGCTTCCACCTGGCGAGCATCGACCTGCGCCAGAGCTCCGACATCCACGAAGCGGTGGTCGCCGAGCTGTTCGCGCGTGCCGGCGTACATGCGGACTACGCGTCGCTCTCCGAGGACGACAAGCTGATCGCGCTGCTTGCCGCGCTTGCCGATCCGCGCCCGCTGCGCTCGCCGTACATCGAATACTCGGCGCTCGCGCAGAGCGAGCTGGGCGTGTTCGAGAAGGCACGCGAGGTGCGTGCGCAGTTCGGCCCGCGCGCGGTACGCAACTACATCATTTCGCATACGGAGACGGTCAGCGACCTCGTCGAAGTCCTGCTGCTGCAGAAGGAAACCGGGCTGCTCGAAGGTGCATTCGGCGCCGCGCACGACGGCGCGCGCAACGGCCTGATGGTGATTCCGCTGTTCGAGACGATCCCCGACCTGCGCGACGCCGCGCGCATCATGCGCGAATACTTCGCACTGCCGGGCATCGACGCGCTGATCGCGCACCAGGGCGCCGAGCAGGAAGTGATGCTCGGCTACTCGGACAGCAACAAGGACGGCGGCTTCCTGACGTCGAACTGGGAGCTGTATCGCGCGGAGCTCGCACTCGTCGACCTGTTCCGCGAACGCAAGATCACGCTGCGGCTGTTCCACGGCCGCGGCGGCACGGTCGGCCGCGGGGGCGGCCCCACCTACCAGGCGATCCTGTCGCAGCCGCCGGGCACCGTGAACGGCCAGATCCGCCTGACCGAACAGGGCGAGGTGATCGCGAGCAAGTTCGCGAACCCCGAGATCGGCCGGCGCAATCTCGAAACGGTGGTCGCCGCGACGCTCGAGGCGTCGCTGCTGCCGCAATCGAACGCGCCCGCGCAACTGCCCGCGTTCGAAGCCGCGATGCAGACGCTGTCCGACGCCGCGATGGCGTCGTATCGCGCGCTCGTCTATGAAACGCCCGGCTTCACCGACTACTTCTTCTCGTCGACGCCGATCACCGAGATCGCCGAGCTGAACATCGGCAGCCGCCCGGCCTCGCGCAAGCTGCAGGATCCGAAGAACCGCAGGATCGAAGACCTGCGCGCCATTCCGTGGGGCTTCTCGTGGGGCCAGTGCCGGCTGCTGCTGACGGGCTGGTACGGCTTCGGCAGCGCGGTGAGTGCGTATCTCGACGGCGCGCAGGACGCGGCCGAACGCACGAAGCGCGTCGCGCTTCTCAAGAAGATGAACAAGACCTGGCCGTTCTTCGCGAACCTGCTGTCGAACATGGACATGGTGCTCGCGAAGACCGATCTCGCGGTCGCGTCGCGCTACGCGCAGCTGGTCGCCGACCGCAAGCTGCGCAAGCACGTGTTCGAGCGGATCGTCGCGGAATGGGAGCGCACGTCGCAGGCGCTCGCGGAAATCACCGGGCACGCAGGCCGCCTCGCGACCAACCCGCTGCTCGCGCGCTCGATCAAGAACCGCTTCCCGTATCTCGATCCGCTGAACCACCTGCAGGTCGAACTGATCAAGCGTCACCGCGCGGGCGACACGAACGCGCGGCTGCGCCGCGGAATCCACCTGACCATCAACGGGATCGCGGCCGGCCTGCGCAATACGGGCTGATCCGCGCGCGGCGCGGGCCGGCCCCGCGCCGCGCCGGCATCGCGAAACGAGCGCCGCAAAACGAAAGCCGCGATACGCACTCACGCGTATCGCGGCTTTTTTTCATGGAACGGCACGACGGCACCGGCCGCCGTGGCGCCCCATACGGTCATTGCGCGTCGATCAGCAACGCATCGTGCTCGAACGACCCGTCCGGCTGCACCGCGTAATAGCCGCGCACCTCGTCGGGCGCATGCGCCCACAGCGCGCGAATGCCCGCGACGCTGTCGGCCGGCGTGCGGATCCGCTCGACCCATGTATCGAAATCGATCGGCAGACGCCAGCGGCTCTGCACGCTCGCGTCGAACCCGGCGCCGCGGAACATCGCGAGCCATTCGTCGGCACGGTAGTCACGCACGTGCGACGCGTCGCGCAGCACTTCGGCGGCCTGCAGATACGTGTCGAGCAGCGGATGGTCGTTGCCTGCGATATCGATCATCAGCACGCGGCCGCCCGGCTTCAGCACGCGACGCACCTCCGCGAGCGCCGCGCGCACGTCGTGCCAGTGGTGCGCGCTCATCCGGCTGACCACCCAGTCGAACGTGCCGGCTTCGAACGGCAGCCGTTCCGCCGGCCCCTGCTGCGTGCGGATGTTCGCGAGCCCGCGCTCGCGCGCGGCGGCCTCGACGGTCGCGAGCATCGGCGCCGCGAGATCGTACGCGACCACGTCGCGCACGTGCGGCGCGACCGCGAAGCTCGCGTGGCCCGCGCCACAACCGAGATCGAGCACCGCGCCGTCGGGCGTCGCGCGCACGGCGTCGGCCAGCGCCTGCAGATCGGCGCCCGTCGCATGGACCGTGCTCGTCAGGTAGGCGGCGGCCGTCGTGCCGAATGCGTCGGCGACCTGGTCGTGGTGTTTCATCGTTCACTCCTTCCTTGGGTGGGACGCTTGCTGCCTGTCAGCGCGCGAATCGCTACAATAGAGCCGCGCTTGTACCAGTACAAGTTAAGCAGTTATTCTGGTATTTGTTACACCTGCCTGATCCTTGTCGCGCCTTCGGCGCCCCTTTTCAGCCGTTTCCGCATGAACCTGCCGTCCTCCGCCCCCACCCCGCCCCTCGACGCGACGCCCGCCCGCGCACTCGGCGAATTCATCCGCGCGCACCGCGAACGGCTGTCGCCGCAGGCCGTCGGCCTGCCGCCCGGCCCGCGCCGCCGCACGCCGGGGCTGCGGCGCGAGGAAGTCGCGCAGCTGTGCGGCGTCAGCCCGACCTGGTACACGTGGATCGAGCAGGGCCGCCCGGTGTCGGCGTCGGCCGATGCGCTCGCGCGGATCGCCGTCGCGCTGCAGCTGTCGAAGGCCGAACGCGCGTACCTGTTCGAACTGGCCGCGCAGCGCGATCCGGCCGAGCCCGACGTCGCGGCCGGCGACCTGCCGCCGACGCTCGCGGCAACCGTCGCCGCGATCGCGACGCCCGCGTACGTGCTCGACCGGCAATGGAACGCGCTCGCATGGAACGCGCCGGCCGCCGCGCTGTTCACGGGCTGGCTCGACGGCGAGCACGACCGCAACCTGCTGCGTTTCACGTTCATGGCGCCGGCCGCGCGCACGCTGATCGTCGACTGGGAAACCCGTGCGCGCCGGCTCGCGGCCGAATTCCGCGCCGACTCGATCCGCCACCTCGCCGACGCGCCGACCCGCGCGCTGATCGACGCGCTGATGGCAGGCAGCGATGCATTCGCGCAGTATTGGGCATCGCAGGACGTGTTCGAGCGCGAAGGCGGCCTGCGTGAATTCGACCATCCGGCCGACGGCCGCCTCGTGTACCAGCAGATCACGCTGAAGCCCGCGCACCGCGAGGACCTGAAGCTGGTCGTGCTCGTGCGCGATTGACGCGGCTCAGAAACTGATCGTCGCGGTGATGGTGTCGCTGTAGTTGCCGGGCGCCGGTGTCGTCTGCGCGGGTACGCGGCCGTATATCGTGATTGCCTGCGCGAATCCGCTGCCGGTTCCGGTCGCCATCGTCGTGCCGCCGGTGCCGTCACCCCATGGCTGCGTGAAGGCGCTGTCCCGATAGAGTTGATAGCTGACCGAGCCGCCGCCCGTGCGCTGCATCGTGCGCGCAGTGACATTGCCGCTGGCGCCGCCGTTCAACGCAATCTGGAATGCATCGCCGTTCGTGCATCGCGCACTGATCGAGCCGCTCGCGGTCAGCGCCGACGCCAGCACGCCCGACGCCGGAAACGCAACGCCGGTCGCGCTGATGATGCAGTTGTTGATGACCGTGGCGGTGGCGGTAAAACTCATCGTGCCCGCCGTCGACTGCGACGCGCACGGCGTCGGCAGCACGCCCAGCAGCGAAAAACTGTAGCTGTAGGCGGCCTGATTGCCGCTGAAGCTCTGCGCATAGACCGTGCTGGCATTGTTCACGGTCGGCACGGTCGGCTGGTTCCCCGCGATGCGGCCATAGATCGTCACGTTCGTACTCGCGGACGTGCCGAGTACCGGCTTCGTCAACGAGACCGATATCGGCGTCGTGCCGGTGCTGACGGCGCCCCAGGGTTGCGAATAGCCCGAGTCCTGATACAGGTCGTACTGCATCTGGTTCGCCCCGCTCGTCAGGTAGCGCGGGCTCGTGCCGCCGAGATTCACGCAAACGAGCACGCCGGTGTTCAGGCTCAGTGCGTCCCACGTGCAACTCACGGTCATCGTGCTGTTGGTCGTATAGGCCTGCTGCGTGATCGGACTGACCTGGCCGAAGCTCGGCACCGGCGGCGTCACCGAACACGTGTCGGCGCGGGCCGACATCCACGGCATGCCGAGCAGCGCCGCCAGCAACAGGCATGACAGCACGCGCCTCCAGCAGCGCGCTGCGTCGAATCCGTCATCCGCCATGCATTCCCCCGAAAAGACTCGTCCGCTCGCCCCGCTTTCCAGTGCGGGCGGCGCCCTCATGGTATCCATCCGCGCACCGATCGTTCGCACTGTTACTTGATCCATGTCAATTCGATCGATGGCAATCCGGCCGGAACCCCGGACAATGCTCGCCAGGTGCGCGTTTTCTCCATTGCGCGCGACCAAATCCGTGGAGTAGTCTTCCACCAACGACAGAGCGGTTACGGCGACCGGCGACAGACCACGCGGCAGGCACTCCGCGGCCGGGCGTCTCCAATATAACGGCAGGAGATAACCATAATGAACGCTTCCCGGCGTCGTGTACTTTCAGCCACGCTCGCAGCCACGTTCGCATTCGCGCCTGCGCTGCAGCCCGTCACCGTTGCCGCAGTCTATTCGAACGGCACCGCTACTGCCCAGTTCAACGTCACGCTCACGATCCAGGCGAACTGCGCGATCGCCGCGAACCCGCTTGCCTTCGGCACGTCCGGCGTGCTCGCGTCTTCGCTCAACCAGCAGACCACGGTCTCCGTCACGTGCTCGAACTCGACGCCGTACAACGTCGGGCTCGACGCCGGCACGGTGAGCGGCTCGACGATCGCCAGCCGGTTGATGGGCGGGACAACGAGCGGCAATACCGGCACGACGGTGGGCTACCAGCTCTACCAGGACTCGGGCCACACGACGATCTGGGGCAACACGCAAGGCACCGACACGGTCGGCGGCACCGGCACCGGTTCCGCGCAGGTGCTGAACGTGTACGGCCAGGTACCTGCGCAAGCGACGCCGAAGCCCGACACCTACCAGGCGACCGTCACCGCGACCGTGTACTTCTGACGCGCCGTGGCATCGATCCCGCGCGCGCTGGCCGCGCTGTGCGTCGCGTCGGCGTCCGCGGCCGCATTCGCCGCCACGCTGCAGATCACCCCCGTGACGATCGAGCTGCCGCCGTCGGCGGCAGCCGCGAGCATGACGCTCAGCAATCCGGGCGGGCAGCCGATCTATGGCCAGGTTCGAGCTTATCGCTGGACGCAGGAAAACGGCGACGACGTGATGACGCCGACCGATGCGCTCGCGGCCTCGCCGCCGCTGCTGCAGATCGGCGCGAACGCCGAGCAGCTGATCCGGCTCGTACGCACGGCACGAGGCACGCCCGTCGCAGAGGAAAGCTATCGCGTGCTGATCGACGAACTGCCCGCGCCCGGTACGCCGGTCGAGAACGGCATCACGATCCGGCTGCGCTATTCCGTGCCCGTCTTCGTCGAGCCCGCTGGCACACCACAGTCGCCACGCCTTGACTGGCGCATCGAGCGCGACGGATCCGGCATGCGGCTCGCGGTCGAGAACCGCGGCGGGCGGCGCGCGCAGATTTCCGCGGTTCGTCTCGTCGACGCGCGCGGCGCCGTGCATGACGTCACGCGCGGCCTGCTCGGCTACGCACTCGCGGGCAGCACGCGACGCTGGCCGCTCAAGCTGGATGCAGGCGCGGCCGGGTTCGTCAGGATCCAGGCAACCGTGAACGCGCAGCCGGTCGAAGCCCGGCTGGCACCGCCCTGATCCGTGCCGGAGGATCGCACGACGTTGCCCGTTCCGACGACGAGCACGGCCCTCCGGGCTGGCTGCCCCGCACGATATGCCGGGCCCGCCGCCGCGGTGCTTGCACTCGCGGCGACGCTGGCGCTGCATGCCGGCGCCGTCCGTGCGCAGACCGCGCCGGTGCAGGCGGCGGCATCCGCGCCCGCTTCACTGTTTCTCGATGTGTCGCTCAATGGTGAGCCGACGCACCGCATCGCCCGTTTTCAGCAAATCGACGGCCGGCTGTACGCGGCGTCCGCCGACCTGAACGACCTGGGCGTCGCCACAGGCGACCGCGCGCACGAGTCGTCGAACACGCTCGTCGCGCTCGATGCGCTCGCGGGGCTGCGCTACGACTACGACGCGGGGCGGCAGACGCTCGACCTGCGTGTGCCCGATGCGCTGCGCATCCCGCACACGTTCGATACGCGCGCTCTCGCGGCCGCGCCGCCGGCCACCTCCGGGCGCGGCTTCGTGCTGAACTACGACGCGTACGCGCAGACCCTCGCCCACGCACCGCTCGCGGTCTGGAGCGAGGCGCGCTATTTCGATCCGGCCGGCGTATTCAGCAACACCGGCATCGCGTACCTGTACGACGACCGCCGGCGCTACGTGCGCTACGACACGTCGTGGAGCCACTCGAACCCCGGCACGCTCACGACGACCCAGATCGGCGACACGATTTCGTCGTCGTTGTCATGGACCCGCTCGCTGCGCCTCGGCGGCGTGCAGTGGCGCAGCAACTTCGGCCTGCGCCCCGACCTCGTCACGTTTCCGGTGCCTGCGCTGTCCGGCAGCGCGGTGGTGCCCACCTCGGTCGACCTGTACGTGAACAACGTGCGCCAGTTCAGCGGCGACGTGCCGAGCGGGCCGTTCGTGATCAACAGCGTGCCCGGCATCACCGGCGCGGGCAACGCGACGGTCGTCACACGCGACGCGCTCGGCCGCTCGATCGCGACAACCATCCCGCTGTACGTCGACACGCGCCTGCTCGCCCCCGGCCTCGCCAGCTATTCGGCGGAAGCCGGGTTCCTGCGTCGCGCGTATGGCAACGATTCGTTCGACTATGCGCGCACGCCGGCGGCGAGCGGCTCGCTGCGCTACGGCATCAGCGAGCGGCTGACCGTCGAGGCGCACGCGGAAGCGACGGCCGGCGTCTACAACGCGGGCGCCGGCACGCTCGCACGCCTCGGGGAACGCGGCGTGGCGAACGCGTCGCTGGCGGTCAGCGCACCGGGTCGCACGGGCGTGCAGGCCGGCGTCGGCTACCAGTACGTGACGCCGCGCTTCTCGATCGATGCGCAGACGCTGCGCGCGTTCGGCGACTACGGCGACCTCGGCAGCCGCGAAGGCGTGCCGGTCTCGCGCGCCACCGACCGCATCACCGTCTCGTTTCCGTTCCTGCGCGCGCAGACGCTGTCGTTCAGCTATCTCGGCCTCAAGTATCCGGGCATCGCCCCGTCGCGGATCGGCTCGATCGCGTACCTCGTCAATCTCGGCGGGCTGACCTCGATCACGTTCAGCGGCTTCCAGGACTTCCGGCAGCACGACGCACGCGGCTTCTTCGTGAGCCTGAGCGTCGGGCTCGGCGGCAACACGTCCGTCTCGGCGAATGCCGGCCGGCAGAACGGCGACTCGACCTACACGCTGAACGCGACGCGGCCGCCCGATTACGGCGGCGGCGTCGGCTGGAATGTGCAGGCGGGCGCCAACGCGGGCATCCGCTACGCGCAGGGGCAGCTGCAGTATCTCGGCCGCGCCGGGCAGGTCACGCTGCTCGCGCAATCGTTCGACGGGCGCGGCAACGCGTCGGTCGACGTCACGGGCGCATTCGTGCTGATGGACGGCCGGCTGATGACCGCGCGCCGCGTCGACGACGGTTTCGCGCTCGTCTCGACCGACACCGGACGCGTGCCCGTGCTGCACCAGAACCGGCTGATCGGCGAGACGGACCGGGCCGGCTACCTGCTCGTGCCCGACCTGAATGCGTACCAGAGCAATCGCGTCGCGATCGACGGCACGGCGCTGCCCGCCGACGCACGGATCGCCGACACGACGCTCGACGTCGTGCCGCAGGCGCGCTCAGGCGTGCTCGCGCACTTCGCGGTGAGCCGCTACAGCGCCGCGTCGATCGCGCTGCGCGCGCCGGACGGCACGCCGCTGCCGCCCGGGCTCGAGGTTCGCCACGTCGAGAGCGGCCAGCGCACGATTGTCGGCTACGACGGCCTGACCTTCGTCGACGGCCTCGTCGCGAACAATCACCTCGAAATCTCCGGCGGCGGCCGCGACTGCGCCGTCGAATTCGCGTACCGGCGCCCGGACGACGGCACGCTGCCGCGCATCGGACCGCTGACCTGCGGCCCCCGGTAGTTCGCGCCCGTTCGCGGGCCGCCGCGCGCGCCGGCCGCCAGCCGCGCGAATGCTAGAATTGCGGGATTCCCTCGGCGGCGCACGCCGCCCAACTCCCCTTCGAAGAATCGCCATGACGTCCCAACTGCACAAAAAGGGCGAGGCCTGGTCGGCCCGCTTCTCGGAACCGATGTCGGAGCTGGTCAAGCGCTACACGTCGTCGGTGTTTTTCGACAAGCGCCTCGCGCTCGTCGATATCGCCGGCTCGCTCGCGCACGCGAGCATGCTCGCGGCGCAGAAGATCATCAGCGCCGACGACCTCGCCGCCATCGAACGCGGGATGGCGCAGATCAAGGGCGAGATCGAGCGCGGCGAATTCGAATGGCAGCTGGATCTCGAGGACGTCCACCTGAACATCGAGGCGCGCCTGACCGCGCTGATCGGCGACGCCGGCAAGCGCCTGCACACGGGCCGCTCGCGCAACGACCAGGTCGCGACCGACATCCGTCTGTGGCTGCGCGGCGAAATCGACCGCATCGGCGGCCTCCTGAACGACCTGCGCGGCGCGCTGATCGACCTTGCCGAGAAGAACACGGACACGATCATGCCGGGCTTCACGCACCTGCAGGTCGCGCAGCCGGTCACGTTCGGCCACCACCTGCTCGCGTACGTCGAGATGTTCACGCGTGACGCCGAACGCATGCGCGACTGCCGCACCCGCGTGAACCGCCTGCCGCTCGGCGCGGCCGCGCTCGCCGGCACCAGCTACCCGATCGACCGCCACGCCGTCGCGAAGACGCTCGGCTTCGACGGTATCTGCGCGAACTCGCTCGACGCGGTGTCGGATCGCGACTTCGCGATCGAATTCACGGCGGCATCCGCGCTCGTGATGACGCACGTATCGCGTTTCTCCGAAGAACTCGTGCTGTGGATGAGCCCGCGCGTCGGTTTCATCGACATCGCCGACCGCTTCTGCACCGGCAGCTCGATCATGCCGCAGAAGAAGAACCCGGACGTGCCCGAGCTCGCGCGCGGCAAGACGGGCCGCGTGAACGGCCACCTGATGGCGCTCCTCACGCTGATGAAGGGCCAGCCGCTCGCGTACAACAAGGACAACCAGGAAGACAAGGAGCCGCTGTTCGATACGGTCGACACCGTCGCCGACACGCTGCGCATCTTCGCCGAGATGGTCGCCGGCATCACGGTGAAGCCGGACGCGATGCGCGCGGCCGCGCTGCAAGGCTTCTCGACCGCGACCGACCTCGCCGACTATCTCGTGAAGCGCGGGCTGCCGTTCCGCGATGCGCACGAAGCCGTCGCGCATGCGGTGCGGATCTGCGACGATCGCGGGATCGACCTCGCCGACCTGACGCTCGACGAAATGAAGCAGGAACTGCCGAACGTCGCGCACCTGATCGGCGACGACGTGTTCGGCTACCTGACGCTCGAAGGTTCGGTCGCGAGCCGCAACCATCCGGGCGGCACCGCGCCCGATCAAGTGCGTGCGGCGGTGAAGGCCGCTCGCGCCGCGCTCGGCAAGTAAGCCTGCCGGCACGGACGGGCGCCTGGCGCGTCCGTCCTTCCCTCGTGCGGCCACCGCGCCGCCCAACGCCTTTCCCGCTTCCCGGATACCGCCGATGACCTTCTCCGCCGCGCTCTTCGACATGGACGGCCTGCTCGTCGATTCCGAGCGGACCATCATGAACACGTGGATCGACGTGTCGAGCACGCACGGCGTCGTGCTGACCGAGATCGACTACCTGCAGATCGTCGGCCGCTCGTTCGCCGAGGGCCAGGTCATTCTCGCGCGGCTCATTGGCGACACCGACACGTTCGACGCCGTGCGCACCCGCGTGCGCGAACGGCTCGCCGCGCCCGAACCCCATCCGAAGTTTCCGCTGAAGTCCGGCGCACTGGCGCTGCTCGAGACGCTCGCGCAGGCCGGCATTCCGTGCGCGGTCGCATCGTCGTCCGCGCGCGACGTGATCCGTGCGCGGCTCGACGCGGTCGGCGTGCTGCCGTTCTTCCGCGCAATCGCGGGCGGTGACGAAGTCGCGCGCGGCAAACCCGATCCGGCCGTGTACCGGCTCGCCGCCGAACGCCTAGGCGTACCGGCGCACGCGTGCGTCGCGTTCGAGGACAGCGACTTCGGCGCGCAATCGGCCGCCGGCGCGGGCGCATCGGTCGTCACGGTGCCCGACCTGAAGGCGCCGACACCCGAGATCGTCGCGCTGAGCCTGCACGTGCTCGCGTCGCTCGGCGATGCGGTCGCGCTCGTGCCGTCGTGGTTCGGCCGCCTGGATACGCAGCAGCCGGCATAGGGCCGCTCGCGGCACGCCACATGCAAACGGGCACCCTCGGGTGCCCGTTTTCCTTAGCCGCGCCGGATGACCGGCGTCGCGGCGATCAGTTGTTGCCGGCCGTCTCCGACAGCCGCTTCATCGTCGCGATGCGCGCGCCGATCAGATCGACGCGTCCGTCCTCGCCGACGAGCGGCGCCGTCGCATCGCGGAACGCGACCCACGCGCGTTGCGCACGCACGAGCGTCGCGGCCGAATGCGCGGGCATCTTGCGACGCAGCTTCTGGTAATAGCGGTTCAAATCGAACAGCGCATGTTCACACGCGGCATCCTGCACGCACGGCCGCACGCGGCGTATCGCCGGATCGCGCGGCGCGTTCGCCGGCTTGCCGGTGGCTGCCGCCGCAGTGCCTGGCGCCGTGCCCGCACCGCCCTGGGTATCGCCCTGCGCACGGCTCGTAGCCGCGGCCGCAACGGCGACAGGCGGCGGCGCATAGCGGTCGGCCGCCGCGCGCAGCGCCAATGCGCGATCGCGCACGGGCTGCAGCTGCATATCGGCGCTCGACATCGCGTACGCGGTGCCGCGCGTCGTGTCGTACACGGCCTTCAGCAGATGAACTTCATCCTTGCGCCACGTGATCCAGTGGCGTTGGCTGTCCTGCCAGCCGCGCTTCGCGTCGGCCGGCGCGTCGTTCGTCAGGCGCTGATACGCGCTGTCCATCACCGCCTGCCACTGCTGCTGCGCTTCGCCCATGCACTGGATCTGGCCGGCCGTCGACGATCGGTCGCGCCGCGCAAGACACTGCCGCATCGCGACGTCGATCGGGTCGGCCGCCGCCACTTCCGCGTGCGCGACGTTCAACCCCGCCGGCCCTGCCGACCAGCTCGCCCAGACAACGAGCGCGGCCAGCGCCGCGCGCATCGTCCGGATTTGTCCCTGCGCCGCCATCAGTCGCGCACGCAATCGACGAAGTACTCGACGCGACCGTTCACTTCTTCCGCGACGAGACCGTGGATGTCGGTGTGGAAGCCCGGGAAGCGCTCGTTGAAGTCGCGCGCGAACCGCAGGTAGTTCACGATCGTCTTGTTGAAGCGCTCGCCCGGGATCAGCAGCGGAATGCCCGGCGGGTACGGCGTGAGCAGGATGCTCGTCACGCGGCCTTCGAGCTCGTCGAGCGGCACGCGGTCGATCTTGCGGTGCGCGAGCTTCGCGAACGCGTCCGACGGCTTCATCGCCGGCTCCATGTCCGACAGGTACATCTCCGTCGTCAGGCGAGCGATGTCGTTCGCGCGGTAGACGTCGTGGATCTGCGTGCAGAGGTCGCGCAGGCCGACACGCTCGTAGCGCGGATGCTGCGCGACGAATTCCGGCAGCACGCGCCACAGCGGCTGGTTGTTGTCGTAGTCGTCCTTGAACTGCTGCAGCTCGGTCACCATCGAGTTCCAGCGGCCCTTCGTAATGCCGATCGTGAACATGATGAAGAACGAGTACAGGCCCGTCTTCTCGACGATGATCCCGTGCTCCGCCAGGTACTTCGTGACGATCGCGGCGGGAATGCCTGTCTCGCCGAATTCGCCGTCGACGTCGAGCCCCGGCGTGATGATCGTCGCCTTGATCGGGTCGAGCATGTTGAAGCCTTCCGCCAGCGGGCCGAAGCCGTGCCAGTGGTCGTTCGGCTTCAGCATCCAGTCCTCGCGCGAGCCGATGCCTTCTTCCGAAAGGTCGTCCGGACCCCACACGCTGAAGAACCAGTCGTCGCCGTATTCGGCGTCGACCTTGCGCATCGCGCGACGGAAGTCGATCGCCTCGGCGATCGATTCCTCGACGAGCGCGGTGCCGCCCGGCGGCTCCATCATCGCGGCCGCGACGTCGCACGACGCGATGATCGCGTACTGCGGGCTCGTCGACGTGTGCATCAGGTACGCCTCGTTGAAGCGGTGCTTGTCGAACGTGCGGTTCTCCGAATCCTGCACGACGATCTGCGACGCCTGCGAGATGCCCGCGAGCAGCTTGTGCGTCGAATGCGTCGCGAACACGAGCGCGCCCGTGCGCGGACGGCCGTCGCCGATCGCGTGCATGTCGCGGTAGAACGGGTGGAACGTCGCGTGCGGCAGCCACGCTTCGTCGAAGTGCAGCGTGTCGAGCAGGTCGCCGAGCAGGTCCTTGATCATCTCGACGTTGTAGACCACACCGTCGTACGTGCTCTGCGTGATCGTCAGGATGCGCGGCTTCAGGTCCGGGTTCTCGCGCATCGCCTCGCGTGCGAACGGGTTCGCCTCGATCTTCTTGCGGATGTTCTCCGGCTTGAACTCATCGCGCGGGATCGGCCCGATGATGCCGAAGTGGTTGCGCGTCGGCGTGAGGAACACCGGAATCGCGCCCGTCATCGTGATCGCGTGCAGGATCGACTTGTGGCAGTTGCGGTCGACCAGCACGATGTCGCCGGGTGCGACCGTCGCATGCCAGACGATCTTGTTCGACGTCGACGTGCCGTTGGTCACGAAGAACAGGTGGTCCGCGCTGAAGATGCGCGCCGCATTGCGCTCGGACGCCGCGACCGGCCCCGTGTGATCGAGCAGCTGGCCGAGTTCGTCGACCGCGTTGCAGACGTCCGCGCGCAGCATGTTCTCGCCGAAGAACTGGTGGAACATCTGGCCGAGCGGGTTCTTCAGGAACGCGACGCCGCCCGAGTGGCCCGGGCAGTGCCACGAATACGAGCCTTCGTCCGCGTACTTCACCAGTTCCTTGAAGAACGGCGGCGCGAGCGAGTCGAGATAGACCTTCGCCTCGCGGATGATGTGGCGCGCGACGAACTCCGGCGTGTCCTCGAACATGTGGATGAAGCCGTGCAGCTCGCGCAGGATGTCGTTCGGCAGGTGGCGCGACGTGCGCGTCTCGCCGTACAGGAAGATCGGGATGTCCGCGTTGCGGCGGCGCACTTCGGTGACGAACGCGCGCAACTCGATGATCGCGGTCGCGAGTTCGGGCAGCTCGCCGTCCGGGCCCGTTTCGCCGAGCATGAGTTCGTCGTCGTCGATCGACAGGATGAAGCACGACGCGCGGCTCGACTGCTGCGCGAACGACGTCAGATCGCCGTAGCTCGTGAGGCCGAGGACTTCGACGCCCTCCTTCTCGATCGCTTCGGCCAACGCCCGGATGCCGGAGCCCGAGATGTTCTCGGAGCGGAAATCTTCGTCGATGATGACGACGGGGAAACGAAACTTCATGGGCGATTCTCCAAAAAGAACGACCGCGGCGCGTCACGCGCAGCGGTCACCCGGAAACTGGTGAGACGTTATGCAACCAGATCAGGTTTTCGGCAGCGTGACACCGCGCTGACCCTGATACTTGCCGCCGCGATCCGCGTACGACACGTCGCACACTTCGTCGCTTTCGAAGAACAGCACCTGCGCGACACCTTCGTTCGCGTAGATCTTCGCGGGCAGCGGCGTGGTATTCGAGAATTCCAGCGTGACGTAGCCTTCCCACTCGGGTTCGAACGGCGTCACGTTGACGATGATCCCGCAGCGCGCGTACGTCGACTTGCCGAGGCAGACGGTGAGCACGGTGCGCGGAATGCGGAAATATTCGACGGTGCGGGCCAGCGCGAACGAGTTCGGCGGGATGATGCACACGTCGCCCTTGAAATCGACAAACGAACCTTCGTCGAAGTTCTTCGGATCGACGATCGTCGAGTTGATGTTCGTGAAGATCTTGAATTCGTCCGCGCAGCGGATGTCGTAGCCGTAGCTCGACGTGCCGTAGCTGACGATCCTGCGACCGTCCTCGGACGCGCGAACCTGATCGGGCACGAACGGCTCGATCATCTTGTGTTCTTCGGCCATGCGCCGAATCCACTTGTCGGACTTGATGCTCATAACGGGGCGCCAGGAAACGCTGCGTGACGGTAAACGACGGCCGCCGGTTCAAGGCGGCCGCCGGGGAAGGCGGCCATTTTACGCGATCATCGGCTCGCGCACGCGGCGGCCGTCAACGGATCACGCCGCAGGCCAGCGCAGGGCCCGCTCCATGCTGCGGAAACGCCGGGTCGCTCGGGTCGCGATGCACCAGCGCCGCGCGATTCAGCGCGGAGCGCACGCCGTCGAGGGCCAGATCGGGTGCGACGATGAAACCGGCCGCGACGCCGTTTGCATCGGCGTGGATGTTGCCGAGATCGCCGGCGACGCGCGCGCCGGCGCGCAGCCGGTCGGCGGCCGGCGCGAACACCTGGCCGGCGCTCGAGCCGTCGCCCGCGTTGCAATCGCCGCGCTCGTGCACCTGCAGCGCGTGATCGCTGTTCGGCGGCAGGCCGACCAGGTTGTACGTGACCTGGACGCCGTCCGGGCGTTCGACGAGCGTCACCGCGCCGCGCGCCTGCGAGCCGACGGTCGGCTGCAGTTGCGCATCGGCGCGCTTTTCGTGCGACGAGGAAAAAGAGGTACAGCCGGCCAGCAGGCCCAGCGCGGCGGCGACCAGCAGCGCGCGCCGCGCGCGGCCGGCGTGCACGCCGTGATGTCGTTGGTTCATTCGATCCTCATGCCGGCTGGCGGCCGTTCGACACGGCGGCCATGCCGGGCGGGTAAAGGGACCCGGGAAAAGTCGCCATGATACCGCGCCTCGCGGCGCCGTAAACAGCGTGAGGCCCCGCCCCGCAAGGGTTTTACGTATTTTGAACAACGATCGACGGGAACTTCGACGTCATGTCGCGCGCGCGCTCGGCGATCGCCAGCGCGACCCCGCGCGCGATGTCGCGGTAGCGCCGCGCCAGCGCGCCATCCGGTTCGGCCACGACCGTCGGCATGCCACTGTCGGCGCGCTCGCGGATCGCGATGTCGAGCGGCAGGCTGCCGAGCACGGTCACGCCGTAATCCTGCGCCATCCGCTCGGCGCCGCCCGCGCCGAAGATGTGCTCTTCGTGGCCGCAGTTCGAGCAGATGTGGATGCTCATGTTCTCGACGATACCAAGGATCGGAATCCCGACCTTCTCGAACATCTTCAGGCCCTTCTTCGCGTCGAGCAGCGCGATGTCCTGCGGCGTCGTCACGATCACGGCGCCCGTCACCGGCACGCGCTGCGCGAGCGTGAGCTGGATGTCGCCCGTGCCCGGCGGCATGTCGACGATCAGGTAGTCGAGCTCGCGCCAGTTGGTCTGCCGCAGCAACTGCTCGAGCGCCGACGTGGCCATCGGACCGCGCCACACCATCGGGTTGTCTTCCTCGATCAGGAAGCCGATCGAGTTTGCCTGCAGCCCATGGCCGACCAGCGGATTCATCGACTGGTTGTCCGGCGACTCGGGGCGCTGGCCGTGAATGCCGAGCATGGTCGGCAGCGACGGACCGTAGATGTCAGCGTCGAGAATGCCGACCGACGCGCCTTCCGCGGCAAGCGCGAGCGCGAGGTTCACGGCCGTCGTGCTCTTGCCGACGCCGCCCTTGCCCGATGCGACCGCGACGATGTTCTTCACGTTCGGCAGCAGCTTCACACCGCGCTGGACCGTGTGCGCGACGATCTCCTGCGACACGGCGACGCGCGCGTCGCGCACGCCCGGCACGGCCTTCAGCGCATCGGCGATGCGCGCGCGCACGTCGTCGTGCTGGCTGCGCGCGGGATAGCCGAGCACCACGTCGACCGCCACGGCGTCGCCGTCGATCGCGACGTTGCGCACGCCCTTGTTCGCCGCGTACGGACGGCCGGTATTAGGGTCGACGACAGCCGCCAGTGCGGCGTCGACGTGTGCCCGGTCAATGCTCATTGAAACTCCGTGAAAACGTTTTTCTCTCGCGCAAACGTCAAGAAATATCAAATAACGCTGCGAAAATCGGGAAAAGTGAAAGAATCTGTTGCATGCCATTGCGCGAACGCGCGGGTCGGAGCAATCTTCGCGTGCGGCATGCTATGGGGCCAAATCGGCTACCAACCGCCTATATTGTAGAGGCTGATGCGTCGCCCTGTCCGGAACAGCCCCGCTGGCGAACAGGGCATGCAGCCGCCTCGGCGGCTGCCGCGGGCACGGGCTTGCCCTTCCTTTTTCGGGTGTCCGTGCAGGGAGCCGTAACTGTTGTTTGTCGTCGTTGTCGACTCGTTCAACCAAGAGAGGAATCCAAGATGAACATGAAAATCGCGACTCGCCTGTCCGTCTTCGCACTCGCCGGCGCGCTGCTGGCAGGCTGCGCCACGCAGCAAGGCAACAATACGGCCGTGGGCACCGGCACGGGTGCGGCGCTGGGCGCGGGCATCGGCGCACTGGCCGGTGGCGGCAAGGGCGCGGCGATCGGCGCGGGCGTCGGCGCACTGGTCGGCGGCGTGACGGGTTACAACTGGCAAGCGATCAAGAACAAGCTCGCGCCGTCGGCAGCCAAGACGGGCACGCAGGTGACCGAGCAGCCGGACGGCTCGCTGAAGCTGAACGTGCCGAGCTCGGTGACGTTCGCGACGAACCAGTACGCGATCACGCCGGCCTTCACGCCGCTGCTGAACGACCTGGCGACGACGCTGAACCAGAACCCGCAAGTGACGGCATCGATCGTCGGCTACACGGACAGCACGGGCTCGGCACAGCTGAACCAGACGCTGTCGCAGAACCGTGCGCAGAGCGTCGTGAACGCGCTGGTGCAGCGCGGCGTCGCCGGCGGCCGCCTGTCGGCACAAGGCATGGGCGCGTCGAACCCGATCGCGGACAACGCGACCGAAGCCGGCCGCGCGCAAAACCGCCGCGTCGAGATCTACCTGCGCGCAGCACAGCAGTAAGCATCGCCGCGAGAGGACGAGACGGGGGCGCACGCCCCCGCCGCACAAGGCTTCCAGCGGGATCCGTAACAAATCGAAAAAAATTTCGAACTTCTGTCGCGGCCTGCGGTCTGTCTTTACGGTACGCGGCTGGCGCAGCCGGCGCGTCACCATTCTCCTCTTGTCGTTGTTGCTCCGGGGCCGTATCCGCCCCGGTTTTTTTTGCCCGGAATTCGTATGCTGCGCCGCAGCATCACACCGCCGGGCACGCCTCCACCGCGGCCCCGCCCCTTGCGGCGTCCGATCCACGCCGCCCGCGCCGGCTGACCTGCCCGCGCCCCTGCTAGAATCGCAGTTTCCGTCGTTTCAGCCGTTCTTCTACAGACCCTATGTCCGCATCCGACCTCACTTCCGTGCAGGCCGCGGCGCCGCAAGGCAGCCGCCAGATCCTCGTTACGTCCGCACTGCCCTATGCCAACGGCCAGATCCACATCGGCCATCTGGTCGAGTACATCCAGACCGACATCTGGGTGCGGACGCTGCGAATGCACGGCCACGAGGTCTACTACATCGGCGCCGACGACACGCACGGCACGCCGGTCATGCTGCGCGCGGAGAAAGAAGGCCTCACGCCGAAGCAACTGATCGATCGCGTATGGACCGAGCACAAGCGCGATTTCGACAGCTTCGGCGTGTCGTTCGACAATTTCTACTCGACCGACTCGGACGAAAACCGCGTGCTCAGCGAGAAGATCTACCTCGCGCTGAAGGAGAACGATCTGATCGCCGAGCGCGAGATCGAGCAGGCGTACGACCCGGTCAAGGAAATGTTCCTGCCGGACCGCTTCATCAAGGGCGAATGCCCGAAATGCCACGCGAAGGACCAGTACGGCGACAACTGCGAAGTGTGCGGTTCGACCTATCTGCCGACCGAACTGCTGAACCCGTACTCGGTCGTGTCCGGTGCGACGCCGGTGCGCAAGACGTCGACGCACTACTTTTTCCGCCTGTCGGACCCGCGCTGCGAGTCGTTCCTGCGCGAATGGGTCAGCGGCCTCGCCCAGCCCGAAGCCACCAACAAGATGCGCGAATGGCTCGGCGAAGCCGGCGAAGCCCGCCTCGCCGACTGGGACATCTCGCGCGACGCGCCGTACTTCGGCTTCGAGATCCCGGGCGCGCCCGGCAAGTACTTCTATGTGTGGCTGGACGCGCCGGTCGGTTATTACGCGAGCTTCAAGAACCTGTGCGACCGCAAGGGCATCGACTTCGACGCGTGGATCCGGTCGGGCTCGACCTCCGAGCAGTACCACTTCATCGGCAAGGACATCCTGTATTTCCACACGCTGTTCTGGCCGGCGATGCTCGAATTCTCGGGCCATCGCACGCCGACCAACGTGTTCGCGCACGGCTTCCTGACGGTCGACGGCGCGAAGATGTCGAAGTCGCGGGGCACGTTCATCACCGCGCAGAGCTACATCGACACCGGCCTGAACCCGGAATGGCTGCGCTATTACTTCGCCGCGAAGCTGAACGCGACGATGGAAGACATCGATCTGAACCTCGACGACTTCCAGGCGCGCGTGAACAGCGATCTCGTCGGCAAGTACGTGAACATCGCAAGCCGCGCTGCCGGCTTCCTGCTCAAGCGCTTCGACGGCCGCGTGCAGGACAGCGCGATGAACCATCCGCTCGTCGCGAAGCTGCGCGATGCGATTCCCGCGATCGCCGCGCACTACGAAGCGCGTGAATACAGCCGCGCGCTGCGCCAGACGATGGAACTCGCCGACGAAGTGAACGCGTACGTCGACGGTGCGAAGCCGTGGGAACTCGCGAAGGATCCGGCCAATGCGGTCGCGCTGCACGAAACCTGCAGCGTGAGCCTCGAGGCGTTCCGCCTGCTGTCGCTCGCGCTGAAGCCGGTGATGCCGCGCGTGGCCGAAGCCGTCGAGGCCTTCTTCGGGATCGCGCCGCTCACGTGGGCCGACGCCGCGAAGCCGCTGTCGTCCACGCAGCCGATCAAGGCGTACCAGCACCTGATGACGCGGGTCGATCCGAAGCAGATCGACGCGCTGCTCGCCGCGAACCGCGATTCGCTGCAGGCCGAGGCCAGCGGCGCCGCTGCCGCGGGCGCGGCCGCCGCCAACGCCGCGAAGGACGGCAAGAGCGCCAAGGCGAACGCGAAGGCGGCCGCCGCGAACGCTGCCGACGACGGTCCGATCTCGATCGACGATTTCGCGAAGGTCGACCTGCGCATCGCGAAGATCGTCGCGTGCCAGGCCGTCGAAGGCTCGGACAAGCTGCTGCAGCTCACGCTCGACGTCGGCGAGGAAAAGACCCGCAACGTGTTCTCGGGCATCAAGTCCGCGTACCAGCCCGAACAGCTCGTCGGCAAGCTGACGGTGATGGTCGCGAACCTCGCGCCGCGCAAGATGAAGTTCGGGCTGTCCGAAGGGATGGTGCTCGCCGCATCGGCGGCCGACGAGAAGGCCGAACCGGGCCTCTACATCCTCGAGCCGCACAGCGGCGCGAAGCCCGGCATGCGAGTGAAGTAAGCCGCACGCACGCCGCTTGCACGAGAAAGCCCCGCACCCATGGCGTGCGGGGCTTTTTTTATGTCCGCAACCGGGCCGACGGACGGCGATGCGAGCGACGACGACGAATCCGGCGCGTGCCGGCGTGCCGCAGTGTCACCGCTGGCTGAACCAGCGATCGAAGCGCCGCGTGTAGTTCAGGTCGACGCCCTGGAACGTGCCGCCGTATGCGGACACCGACCAGAAGCGCGTCAGGTTGATCGTCGCCTTGAACGCGTTGCTCGCCGACTGCAGGCCCTGCTCGAAGCCGAGCACGAAGCGCTCGTTGATCGCCTTCGACACCTGGATGACCTGCGGATCGGTCAGCCCGACATCGCTGCGGCCGATCGAGAATTCGTCGAGCCCGAAGGTCTGCGCAACACGCTTGCCGGTCACGCTGCCCAGCAGCGCGAGCGCCGCCGTCATCGTGCCCTGCTGGCCCACGTTGTTGCCCTGATCGGTGCCGTGGCCGAACAGCAGCCACGACAGTTTTTCGTTGTCGGTGACGTTGGGTTCCGACACCAGCTTCACCGTCAGCGCCTGGATCGTGCCGGTGACCTGCACGCCGGCCTCGACTTCCTGGTTGCGCCGCATCGCGAGGATGTTCACGCCCGGATTCGACACGGGGCCGTTGAACGTGAAGAAGCCGTTCTCGACCGCGAGCTTGCGGCCGAACGACGTGTACGTGGACCCTTCGGTCACGCGCACGTTGCCGACCGCGCGCAGCGGCACGCCCGGCGCGCTCATCACGGTAATCGTGCCGCGCAGCCCGAGATCCGCGCCGTGCCCCTTGAAGCGGAAGTTGTTGCCGAGGCCGATGTCGATGTTCGCGCGCGGCGCAAGCGACGGCGCCGGCTTGTTCTCGACCTTCTGCGGCTTCGCGACCGCCGTGCCGGTCGGCGTCTCGCCGCGCACGGTCCCGTCGGGGCGCACCACGACGACATCGTCGGACAAGTGCGGCGCGGCGTCCTCCGGCAGGTCGAACAACGCACGGTCGACGACGAACTTGCCGTCGATCGACAGCGCGCCGCGCGGCCCGTCGTTCGCGACGGTCGCCTTGCCCGACAGCGACAGCTTGCGGTCCGGCGCCGCGAATAGCTCGAGCTTGTCCGCGACGATGCTCGCGGTCAGGTCCGGCGCCTCGCCGTCGAGCCGCACGCGGCCGATCGCGCGCAGCGTGCCGTCGCCGCCGTGGAACTCGACCTGCTGGAATTCGACGAGGTTCTCCGCGAGCTTCACGCGCACGATGCCGTCCTTCAGCTGCACGCCCTGGTCGACGAGCGTCGCGGACAGGTCGTCGCCCGTCAGCATGCCCGACACGTTCGGCTTCACCGGCGTGCCCGCGATCGTCAGCTTCAGCGCCGCGCGCCCGCCAAGCAGGTAGCTGGGCCCGAACAGGTTGCCGGTCGCCTTCAGCGACGGGATGTCGGCGTCGATGCGGCCGGCGAGCGGGCCGTCGTCGACGACGCCGAACACGCCGTCGCGCAGCGCGAACGGCACGGTGACATTCGCGTCGAGCGTGCCGACGCGGTTCGCCTTCGCGAGCGCCACCACGTTGAGCCGGTTGCCGGGTGCAAAACTCGCGCGCGCCGACAGGTCGGTCAGCCCGAGCGACGCGATGCCGCGGCCGGTCTCGATCGTCACGTCGCCGCCGCGCCGCTTCACCTGCACGTAGCCCGTCGCATTCGCGCCGAGCGAGAAATCCCAGTCGGCATCGAGCACGACGTCGGTGCGCACCGGCGGCCGCTGGCCCGTCAACTCCTGGCGGATCTCGAGGAAGCGCGCGACCGACGCGCCGCGCACGGCGCCTGCCGAGCGCATCTGGCCGTGATCGAACACGAACGACTTCAGGTCGATCGTCGCGCCTTCGAGCGTGAGCCGCGTCGCGCCGAGCGTCACGCGGCCCGCGCCCGCCGACACGGTGAGCGGCGACTGCAGGGCCACCGCCGGCGTGCCGCGGTTCGCGAGGCGCGTGACGGTGCCGTCCCAGCGCATCCCGTCGCGATTCTCGACCACGCCCCCGTTCGCCGCGAGCGCCAGATCGATCACGCGGCCGTCGGCCGTCCCGATCGCCGACGCGTCGAGCGTGTGCTTCGCGCGCGTGCCGTCGAGGTTCGCGCGCAGCGATTTCAATTGCAGCGAGCCGAGCGCGATGTCCGTCGCGTCGGCCGTGAACACGAGCGCACCGTGCGCACCGTCGCGGATGTCGGCGCGGCCCTGCGCGGCACCGACCCGGTTCGAGCCGACCACGACGTGCTGGGCCTTGTAGGTGCCCGTCACGTTCGGATGCGCGAAGCTGCCGGTCAGCTCGCCCTGCGCCTGCACGAGCCCCTGCACGCCGAAGCCGAGCCGGTCGAGCTCCGGCGCGTCGACAACGAAGCGCAGCCGGTCGCCCGGCGCGCCGAAACTGCCGCGCAGGTCGACATGGTTGCCCGCGATCGACAGGTTCGCGTTGCTCGGCAGGATCCGCGCGCCGGCGAGCTGCACGACGCCGGCGCCGGTCAGCGGTACGCCGTCGTAGAGGCTGTCGCCGAGCTTGAAGGTCGCCTTCGTCGACACCTGCGGCGCGAACGCGCCGGAGGCCGTCAGCGTGCCCGATACGCGCGTCTCGCCGCGCCGGGCCGGCGCCTTGGCCGTTGCCTTCGCCGTTTTGGCGACCGGCTTGCCGCCGCCCGCGCCCGGCGCGCTCATCGCGGCAAGCAGCAGCGGATCGAACGCGGTCAGCGTCGCCTTCGCGTCATAGCTCGAATGCGCGTCGTGACGGAACACGCCGGTCAGGTCGATCCGGCCCTTGCCCGCCGTCACGCGCGCATCGGTCAGCACCGTCTGCTGGCGCGTCAGCGCGACCTTCGCGCGCGCGCCGAGCGCGAGCTTCGGATCGTTCAGGTCGAAGTCGACGGTCGTCGCGTCGCCGGCGAGCGTGACGTCGAGCGGGCCGCCAAGGCGCATCGGCCGCAACTCGGCGACGAATGCATTGAGGTCGAGGTTCGCGACCTTCAGGTCGAAGCGGCCCTTGCCGCCGGTCAGCGTGCCGCCGCCGGTCACGCTGCCGTCGCGGATCAGCTTCAGCGCGAGGCCGTCGATCCGCTGCGCGTGCGCGTCGAGATTGACGGTCGCATGTGCGTCGACGACGGGCAGCAGATGTTCGACGAGCGTGCCGGGCTTCGCGTTGACGATCGACACCGGGCCGGTCACCGCGAACCCCTTCGCATGCGCGGCCACGGGCGCCAGCTCCGCGCGCACCGCGAGATCGGCGGCCGGTGCGCCCGGCGCGATCGCCTGCGGGTTCACGTGATCGAACGCGAGCGACGCGCGCGTGAGCGGCACCGCGCCGAACGGCGCGGCCTCGACGTGCGCGCGCCCGTTCAGCTTCATCCCGCTCGCGGTAACGTCGGCGACGAGCGCTTCGAGCGAGCCCGATACGTTCGCGCTCGCGTTGACCGGTTCGTCCGCGAGCTTGCCCACGTAGGTCGCGTTGCCCGTCAGCGCGAACGGCTTCACGCCGTCGAGCTTCGCGCGTGCGGTCAGCGCGCCGTACGGCGTATCGATGCCGTCGAGCGCCAGTTCATGGTGACGGCCGTCGCTGCGGCCGTTCAGCGCGAGATGGTCGAGCTGCGTCGTCGAGCCGCCTTCGTGAATCGCCAGGTGATCGACGCGCAGGTCGTCGATCCGCAATTGCAGCGGCAGGCTCAGGTCCTGCGGCGTCGCGGACGGCGTCGACGGACCCGGCGCGATGCGCACATCGATCGTGCCCGCGCGAAGGTAGTCGACGGTCAGCCGCCACGGCGCGCGGGTCAGCGCCCAGCGGCCGTCGAGCCGGTCGATCCGCACTTCGGTGCCGGCGCCGCGAGGGCTCGTCCACGCGAAGCCGCGCAGCCGCACGCCCGTCGCGAGCGCGCCGCCGTCCAGCGTGCCGGCCAGCCGGCCGCCCAGCACACGCACGGCGGTCTGCCACGCAAGCCGCGTGCCGCGCTCGGTCGTCGCCGCGGCCAGCACGAGGCCGGCTGCAAGCACGGCGAGCAGCACGACCGTCGCGAGCGTCCACGCGAGGATCCGGCCCGCACGCACGCGGCGCGGCGCGGGCTGCGGCGCGTCGGGCGCGTCCGGGTCGTGAGGCGGCGGCGTGTCGTTAGGATCCTTCGTCATGCGGTTCGTCGTGGCTCTTGCAACACGTTCAGAAAGCGATGCCGAGCGTCAGGTACGGGCGCACGCTATGGTTGCGCAGTCCGTACGCGACGTCGACGTTGATCGGGCCAACGGGGCTGCGCCAACGCGCGCCGATACCGACGCCCGGATAAAACACGCGCTCGCCCCATGCATCGGTCGCGGTGCCGATGTCGAAGAAGGTCGCGGCGCCCCAGTCGCGGTTGAACCAGTGCTGGTATTCGGCGGTGCCCGTCACCAGGTACTTGGTCGGCAGCACGGAGCCGTCGACGCTGTTGCCGATGCTCTGGTAGCCGTAGCCGCGCACCGAATTCGAGCCGCCCGCGCGGAACAGCAGCGACGCCGGCACGCCGTTCGAGCTTCCGCTCGTGAACACGCCGCCGAGCTCCGCGCGGAACACGAACAGGTCGCGCTTGCCGATCGGCAGGTACTGCTGGCCGCGCGCATAACCGCGGATGAAGGTCTGGTCGGTCAGCACGCCCTTGATCGCGAAGCCGGCCTCGGCGTGGATCAGGTTGCCCGAGCGCGGGAACAGCGGATCGTCGACGTTGCGACGCGTCCACGCCCACTGCGGCACCAGCGCACGGCTCGTGGTCGGGCCGGCGCCGTTCTGGTCGAGCCGGTCCTGGTAGAACATCAGCGAGTACGCGTAGTCGATGAACTGACCGGTGCGCGTGCGCTGCGCGCCGACCCGTGCGCTGTAGATGCGCGTGTCCGACACGTTGGTGTTCGTGTACGACGCGAGCACGCTGTTGGTCCACCCTTTTTCGCCGGGCGGCATCGACAGCTGGACCTGGCCGTACTGCTGGATCTGGTCGAGCCGGCCCGACACGGTGAGCGGCCACGCGGCGCCGAACGTGTCGAGATACGTATAGGAGCCCTGGACGTGCGGGCCCGTATCGGTCGCATAGCCGACGCCGCCGCGAATGCTGTTGTACGGAAACTCGCTGACCTTCACGTGCACGGGCGTGCGCTCCGGCTTGGCCGTATCGTCGCCGACGTCGATCGCGACGCTCGCGTAGTACGGCGTGTTCTGCAGCTGCCGCTGCAGCTCGGTGATCCGCTGCACGTCGTAGATCTCGCCTTCCGACAGCGGATTCACGTTCGTGACGATCTTTTCCGGATAGCGGCGCACGCCGTCGACGTCGACCTTGCCGATCGTAAACGTCGGGCCGCTGTCGAACGTGACGGCCAGCGTCGCGCGCTGCGTGCGCGGGTCGACGCGCGCCTCCGACGACGCGATCTTCGCGCCCAGGTAGCGGCGCGACTGCAACTGCCTGAGCGCCGCGCCCTTCGCGCCGTCCCAGTCGGATTGCGTAAACGGGTCGCCCGGCTTCAGCGAGAACGCGAAGCGAGTCGCGGCTTCCTGCTTCGGATCCTCGGTGCCGACCGGGCCCTTGAACGCCAGATCGACCGTCGACACGACGGTCTGCGGCCCCGGATCGACGGCGACGCGCACGTCGCGCTTGCCGTCGCGCGTGCGCACATCGGTGCGCACGACCGGCGAGAAATAGCCGGCCGTCGCAGTCAGGTCGCGCACCTGCTGAGGAGTCGCCGTCACGAGGAAGTCGAACTGGTCGTCGCTGATGTCGTCGCGCTTTGCGAAACGCGCGATGTCGAGATGGGCCTTGAGGAGCTTGCGGATCGCGCGCGGCGCGTCGATGTCGACGTCGTACTTCGCGTAGGCCGGCAGCGCGACGAACGCGGCGAGGCAGCCGACGAGGGCTGCCCGGGCCGCCGCAGCGGCGCCGCACCGCGCGCGCCGATCGTGGAGGCGCGCCGCGCGCGGGTTCGCCTCAAGCGCCGTATGTGTCTGCTGGTTCACCTGACCCGCCAACTATGACCTCGCCCTCGGTTGTCGTGATTTTGTGGAAAACCCCGTATTTGACCACAGGGCGGCGGCCCTGCCCGCACGGGCGCCGCTTTGACGCCTGGACGCAACGAGGCGCGCGGGGCCGGCCGGTCGCGCCGCGGGCGTCGGCCAGCGGATTCGACGCGCGATTGCCGCCGGCTGTTCCCCGCGATGCGGTAAAATCCCGCCATCGCGAACCCGGCGCATCGTGCGCCGCCCGAAACGGAAAGCCAAGCCATGCCGTACCAGTCCGACGTCACGCAATTCCTGAACCAGCTCAAGCAACAGAAGCCGACGCTCGAAGAAGAGCAGCGCAAGGGCCGTTCGCTGCTGTGGGACAAGCAGCCGATCGACCTCGACGAGCGCGCCGAGCAGCAGGAATCGCGCGTGAAGCAAACGTCCTACGTCTACTACCAGAACTTCTGACGACGTGAGCGCCGCCGACGAGGCCAGCGCCGCCCGGCAGGACGACGCGATCGCCGCGCCTGCGGGCGCCGATTCGACGCCCGACACGGTCGACGGTGTCGCGGCGTTCGCACGCCTGTACGGCGAGCCGCTCTTCAAGCTGCCGCAGGATCTCTACATCCCGCCCGATGCGCTCGAGGTGTTCCTCGAAACGTTCGAAGGGCCGCTCGACCTGCTGCTGTACCTGATCCGCAAGCAGAATTTCAACGTGCTCGACATCCCGATGGCGCAGGTCACCGCGCAATATCTGGGCTACGTCGACCAGATCCGCACGTCGAACCTCGAGCTGGCGGCCGAATATCTGCTGATGGCCGCGATGCTGATCGAGATCAAGTCGCGGATGCTGCTGCCGGTCAAGAAGGCCGATACCGGCGAGGAAGCCGAGGATCCGCGCGCGGAACTCGTGCGCCGCCTGCTCGAATACGAGCAGATGAAGCTCGCCGCGCAACGCCTCGACCAGCTGCCGCAACTCGGGCGCGACTTCCTGCGCGCCGAGGTCTACATCGAGCAGAGCATCACGCCGCGCTTCCCGGACGTCGATTCGAACGACCTGCGCGCCGCGTGGGCCGACGTGCTCAAGCGCGCGAAGCTCGTCCAGCACCACAAGATCTCCCGCGAGGAGCTGTCGGTGCGCGAACACATGAGCCTGATCCTGCGCCGGCTGCAGAACGCACGCTTCATGGAGTTCGCCGACCTGTTCGACACGTCGCGCGGCGTGCCGGTCGTCGTCGTGAACTTCATCGCGATGCTGGAACTCGCGCGCGAATCGCTCGTCGAGATCACGCAGGCCGAACCGTTCGCGCCGATCTACGTGCGCCTCGCATACCTGCCCGCGTAAGGCGCGCCGCCGCATCCGCGTCACCCCGCACACCGCAATACACCGCATCCCGCCGCCGGAGCCGCCCGCGCGGCTCGTTCGCGGTGCGCCCGCGTAAAAAGTGAACGATCGTACTTTTTTCGATGCACCCGGCGGCCAAATCCTCTACAATCCGCCGACGCCCGATGCGCCGCCCGCGCGCCGGCGTTCTCCGCTTCGACCCCGACGCCGCTGCTGCGGCGCCAACGCGCGCCTGCGCGAGGAACCCGCTACCCGATCATGAAAGTCATCAGCTCGATCCAGGAACTGCGCGACCAGTTGCGCGGACAGAACCGCACGGCGTTCGTGCCGACGATGGGCAACCTGCACGAAGGTCACCTGTCGCTGATGCGCCTCGCGCGCCAGCACGGCGACCCGGTCGTGGCGAGCATCTTCGTCAACCGGCTGCAGTTCGGCCCGAACGAGGATTTCGACAAATATCCGCGCACCCTGCAGGACGACATCGAGAAGCTGCAGAAGGAAAACGTCTACGTGCTGTTCGCGCCGACCGAGCGCGACATGTATCCGGAGCCGCAGGAGTACCGCGTGCTCCCGCCGGACGACCTCGGCGGGATTCTCGAGGGCGAGTTCCGCCCCGGCTTCTTCGCTGGCGTGTGCACGGTCGTCACGAAGCTGATGTCCTGCGTACAGCCGCGCGTCGCCGTGTTCGGCAAGAAGGATTACCAGCAGCTGATGATCGTGCGCCGGATGTGCCAGCAGCTCGCGCTGCCCGTCGAGATCATCGCGGCCGAAACCGTGCGCGACGAGGACGGTCTCGCGCTGTCGTCGCGCAACCGTTATCTGACGGCGGACGAGCGCAAGGAAGCGCCCGAACTCGCGAAGACGTTGCAGCGCGTGCGCGACAGCGTGCTCGGCGGCGAACGCGACCTCGGCAAGCTCGAGCAACACGCGCACGCGCACCTGGCCGAGCGCGGCTGGGCGCCCGACTACATCGCGATCCGCCGCCGCGCGAACCTGATCGCGCCGAGCGCGGCCGAACTCGAAGCCGGCGAGCCGCTCGTCGTGCTCGCGGCCGCAAAGCTCGGCGCGACGCGCCTGATCGACAACCTGGAAATCTGACGGGCCGCCCGCCCTCGCCTCTCACGCATCACGGAGATACCATGCAGCGCCATATGCTCAAATCGAAGATCCACCGCGCGGCCGTCACGCACTGCGAGCTGCATTACGAAGGCTCGTGCGCGATCGACGAAGACCTGCTCGAAGCGGCGGGCCTCATCGAGAACGAACGGATCGACATCTGGAACATCAACAACGGCGAGCGCTTCTCGACGTACGCGATCAAGGGCGAGCGCGGCAGCGGGATGATCTCGCTGAACGGCTCGGCCGCGCGCCGCGCCCAGCTCGGCGACCTCGTGATCATCGCTGCGTTCGCGATGGTCGACGAAGCCGAGCTGCAGGCCGGCTGGAAGCCGAAGCTCGTGTTCATCGACGAAGGCAACAAGATCAAGGGCCACCGCGATCACGTGCCGACGCAGAACTGGACCTGATCCACGTGGCGGCCGGCGTGTCGCGATGCGCCGGGCCTCGGCGCCCTCGTGCGCCGTGACGGCCAGCACCGTGCCCGCACATGCAGGAAGGGCCTGATCCGGCACGACGCCGGATCAGGCCCTTCTTCATTCACTTCACCGTAACCGCCTCGCCGGTGTTCGACCACCGGCGGTCAAGACGCCTTGGCGGCCTTCTCCGCTTTCGGCGCGCGACGCTCGGCCCATTCGACGATCGGCCGCCACTGTTCGAGATCCTTCTCGACGCGGCTTTTCGCGACATCCCACAGCGTCAGGCCGTGCGCGGCGATCTGCACGTAATTCTGCGTGTCGCGCACATAGCCGAGCACCGGCAGCCCGAGCCCTTCGACGAAACGGTGCAGCTGGTCGGACGAACGCGTGCGCGCGTCGACCCGCATCCCGACGATCCCGACCTCCACGCTGCCCTTGCGCACGGCCTTCTCGCCAGCGAGGCGCTCCAGAAACTGCTGGGTCGCGAGAATATCGAACATCGACGGCTGCAGCGGCACGATCACCTTGTCGGCGAGCTGCAGCGCGACGTTGAGCCGGTTGCCATGCAGGCCGGCAGGCGTGTCGATCACCGCATATTCGAGGCCGCGCGGCGGCTTCGACGGCGCGTCCGGATCGAGCTCCCACGCCTCGATCGCCGGCAGCCCGGCCGGCCGCAGGTCGAGCCACGCATGCGCGGACTGCTGCCGGTCGAGATCGGCGAGCGCGACCCATGCGCCCTGCGCCGCGAAATAGCCGGCAAGATTGGTGGACAGCGTGCTTTTCCCCACGCCGCCCTTCGGATTCGCCACCACGATGACCGTCATGAATTCCCCCGAGAAAGCCACGCGGCGCTTGCCGCCCGGCAGGCGCCGCTCGATTGCGGATACAGGGAGCGATGATATCGGCAAACGGGGTGTCACCGGAACGGGTTGCGCCGATGCGCTCCCCCTTTCATGCGGTTCGCGTCGTGGCGCGCGGTGCGCCGAGCGCGAATGCGCCGCCGCCCAGCAGCGCCTGCACGGCCAGCGTGACGGCCCAGAACGCCGGGTATTCCCAGCCGCCATTCGGCGACGCGAAGCTCCAGCCGTTGGGCAGATGCGCGGACACCGCGCCGAGCATGAACGGCAGCAGCACCAGCGCGGCGACACGCACGCGAAAGCCTGCGAGCAGCGCAAGGCCGCCGGCCAGCTCGACGAACGTCGTCACATACGCGAGCCAGCCCGGCAGGCCGATCGACGCGAAGAACTGCGCGGTGCCGGGCAGCGTGAAGACGAACACTTTCTGCGCAACGTGCGCGAGATACAGCACACCGAGTGCGACACGCAGCAGCGCCGCGCCGAGATCGTTCAGGCGATTGGGGTTCATGGCGAATTCCTTCATGAGTGGATGAGAATGGATCGCACTCTATTCGAATCGATTCGACCAATAAACACGCACTCCGGCTTTAACTGATTCTTTCCGGGAATGAATCGGGTCGTAAAAAAGGGCATGACCGATCATGCCCCGCTGCCCGCATCGGCCACGAACCTCAGCCGCCGCTCTTGCCTGGCGCGGCGTCACCGGAACCGGCCGGGCCGCCGCCCGGTGCATACGAGTCACATGCGTGCGCCACCGCCGAAGCGCCCAGCAACGCCGCGAGCAGCACGCTCAACCACCATCGAGCCTTCATCGTCGCGCTCCTTCGGGCGGACCTCCGCCCATCTGAGTTGTACGCGATCCGCCGCAAAATGCCAGGCCGGCACGCCCCGCGTCAGCGGAACTCGGCGTACAGCGCGCGCAGGTCGAGATGCTCGGCGAACGAATCGGCCAGCCGCTCCAGCGACGCCTCGCGCAGCGCCGGGTAGTCGATGCGCTCCGCGCCGTCGAGCCCCGCCCATGCGAGGAGTGCCGCACACGCGTCGGGCGCGTCGAACAGCCCGTGCACGTAGGTCGCGAGAATCTGCCCGTCGGCCGACCTTGCGCCGTCCATGCGCACGCCGCCCGGCCCATCGGCCGCCGCCAGTTCAAGCGCGGGCGCCGCGAGCGCGGGTCCGCGCGTGTCGCCCATGTGGATCTCGTAGCCATGCACGGCGGCCGCGCCCGGCAGCGCGAGATGCCCGGTCACGTTCTTCAGCGTCTTGTCCGGCTGCAGCGTCGTGTCGAAATCGAGCAGCCCGAGCCCCGGCACGCTGCCGGGCCTGCCTTCGAGGCCGAGCGGATCATCCAGCGTGCGGCCGAGCATCTGCATCCCGCCGCAGATGCCGATCACCTTGCCGCCATAGCGCAGGTGCCGGCGGATCAGCGCGTCCCAGCCCGTGTCGCGCAACCACGCGAGATCGCGCTGCACGCTCTTGGAGCCGGGCAGGATCAGCAGGTCGGCATCGGGCACCGGGCCGCTCTTCCAGTACGTGAACTCGACCTGCGGATGCGCGCGCAGCGGATCGAAATCGGTATGGTTGCTGATCCGCGGCAGCGCGGGCACCACCACCCGCAGCACGCCGGCGTCGGCGCGTGCGGCGGCGCTGCGCGCCTGCGACGGCAGCATGTCCTCGGCATCGAGCGTCAATCCGTGCAGGTACGGCAGCACGCCGAACACCGGCTTGCCCGTCTGCGCGCGCAGCCAGTCGAGGCCCGGTTCGAGCAGCTTGATGTCGCCGCGAAAGCGGTTGATGACGAAGCCTCGCACGCGCGCACGCTCGCTGTCCGACAGGCACGCGAGCGTGCCGACCAGGTGCGCGAACACGCCGCCGCGGTCGATGTCCGCGACCAGCACGACCGGGCAGTCCACGCGTTCCGCGAAGCCCATGTTCGCGATGTCGCCTTCGCGCAGGTTGATCTCGGCCGGGCTGCCCGCGCCTTCGACGAGCACCGTGTCGTAGCCGGCACGCAGCCGCGCGTACGACTCGAGCACCGCGTCGAATGCGACCGGCTTGTAGTCGTGGTACGCCCGCGCATCGAGGTTCATGCGCGCCTTGCCGTGGATGATCACCTGCGCGCCGCGATCGCTCGTCGGCTTCAGCAGCACCGGGTTGAAATCGGTATGCGGCGCGACGCCCGCGGCGAGCGCCTGCAACGCCTGCGCGCGGCCGATCTCGCCGCCATCGGCCGTCACCGCGCTGTTCAGCGCCATGTTCTGCGGCTTGAACGGCGCGACACGCGCGCCCGCGCGGCGCGCGAGGCGGCACAGGCCCGCGACGAGCGTGCTCTTGCCCGCGTCGGACGTCGTGCCCTGGATCATCAACGTGCCGCGCGGCTGCGGTTCGGGTGCGTTCATCGTATGCAAGTCATGGCGAAGCAAAGGCCGCATTATCGCCCGCGCCGCCACGCGCGCGCCGTTACAATCACGCGATGATTCCGCACGACATCACCTTCGTCCTCGGCGGCGCGCGTTCGGGCAAGAGCGCGCACGCCGAGCGGCTCGCCGCCGACAGCGGCCGCCCCGTCACCTATATTGCGACCGCGGCCTCGTCGGCCGCCGATGCCGAATTCGAACGGCGCATCGCGCATCATCGCGCGCGCCGGCCGGCTGACTGGGGCTTCGCCGATGCGCCCGTCGACCTCGCCGGCACGCTCGCGCGCCTCGACGATCCGCGCGCGTGCCTGCTCGTCGACTGCCTGACGCTGTGGCTCACGAACCTGCTGTGCCCGCTCGATGGCGAACCGCTCGACGATGCGCAGTATGCGACGCAGGTCGAGCGGCTCGAGCACGCGTTGCGCGGTGCGCGCGCGAAGGTGATCGTCGTCAGCAACGAAATCGGGCTCGGCGTCGTGCCGCTCGGGTCGGTCACGCGCCGCTACGTCGACGAACTCGGGCGTCTGAACCAGCGCATTGCCGCGCTCGCGACGCGCGTGACGATGCTGGTCGCCGGGCTGCCGCTCGAACTGAAGGGCGGAGCGCCGTCATGCTGATGCTGTCGCTGCCGGTCGTCGCGATGCTTGCGGTCGCGGCCGCGATCGTCGATCGCGTCGTCGGCGAGCCGGCCGGCTGGCATCCGCTCGTCGCGTTCGGCCGGCTCGCCGCGCGCATCGAAGGCGCGTTGAACACGGGCCGGCGCGGCCGCGTGATCGGCGTCGCCGCTTGGCTCGCGGCGGTGGCGCCGCCGGTGGCCGTCGCCGCATGGCTCGCGGCCGTGCTGCCATGGCCGCTCGCAGCCGTGCTGCACGTCGCGTTGCTGTGGTTCGCGCTCGGCGCGAAGAGCCTCGCCGAGCATGTGGCACCGATCGCCGCTGCGCTGCTGCGGCACGACCTCGACGCCGCGCGCGCGCTGACCGCGCGGATCGTGTCGCGCGACACGAGCGAGGCCGACGAAGGCGCGCTGTCGCGCGCCGCAGTCGAATCGGCGCTCGAGAACGGCAACGACGCGATCTTCGGCGCGCTCTTCTGGTTCGTCGTCGCAGGCGGCCCCGGCGCGCTGCTGTTCCGGCTCGCGAACACGCTCGACGCGATGTGGGGTTACCGCACGCCGCGCTTCCTGACGTTCGGCTGGGCCGCCGCGCGCATCGACGACGCGCTGAACTGGATTCCCGCGCGCCTCACCGCCGCGAGCTACGCGCTGCTCGGCGACACGGCCGCCGCATGGCGCTGCTGGCGCACGCAGGCGCACCACTGGGACAGCCCGAACGCGGGCCCCGTGATGGCCTCCGGCGCCGGCAGCCTGAACGTGCAACTCGGCGGCCCGGCCGTCTATCACGGCGAAATCGAAGACCGTCCCGCGCTCGGCACCGGCGCACCGGCGACGGCCGCGCACGTCGTCGCCGCGCTGTCGCTCGTCACGCGCACGCTTGCGCTGTGGCTCGCGCTGCTCGTCGCGAGCGGCGCACTCATCCTCGCTACCCATCATGTCTGACGCACGCATCACGCACGGCGGCAACCTGCACGAAGCCGCGCGCCGCCACGGCATTCCGTACGACGCCTGGCTCGACCTGTCGACCGGCATCAATCCGGTCGGCTATCCGGTGCCGCCGGTCCCGGCCGACGCATGGCGCCGGCTGCCCGATGACGGCGATACGCTCGCCGCATGCGCTGCCCGCTACTATCACGCGCCCGATGCCGCGCATGTGCTGCCCGTTGCCGGCAGCCAGGCCGCGATTCGCGCATTGCCCGCGCTGCTGCCGAAGGGCGACGCCGGTGTCGCAGCGCTCGCATATGGCGAATACGCGCCTGCGTTCGCACGTCACGGCCATCGCGTCGTCCCGCTCGACATCGACGCGGACGTGCTGCCCGCGTCGCTGCGCCACATCATCATCGGGAACCCGAATAATCCGACTGCCGAATTCGTTCCGGCCGAGCGGCTGCTCGGCTGGCATGCGCAGCTGTCGGCACGCGGCGGCACGCTGATCGTCGACGAGGCATTCGCGGATACGGGCGCCACGCCATCGCTCGCGCAGTTCACCGATCGTCCGGGCCTCGTCGTGCTGCGCTCGGTCGGCAAGTTCTTCGGACTCGCCGGCATTCGAGCCGGCTTCGCGCTCGCCCGTCCGGAGCTGGTCGTCGCGCTGCGCGACATGCTCGGCGCATGGACCGTCAGCGGCCCTGCACGTCACGCAGTCGCCGCCGCGTTCGCCGACCGCACATGGCAGAGCGCCGCGCGCGCGCGGCTCGCGGCCGATGGCGAACGTCTCGCCGCGCTGCTGCGCGCGCACGGCTTCGCGGTGCACGCGACGCCGCTGTTCAGCTGGACCGACGATCCGCGCGCCGCCGCACTGCACGCGGCGCTCGCCGCACGCGGAATCTGGACGCGGCATTTCGCGCAACCGTCGAGCGTGCGCATCGGCCTGCCGGGCAACGAAGCCGAATGGCGGCGCGTCGCCGATGCACTCTCGCAATGCGTCCCGGCGCTGCCGCCGGCATCCGCATGAGCGCCAGCGTGTTCCGCCGGCTGGCGGCCCTCGCGTCGCTGGCCGCGCTTGTGTACACGCCCTTCGCTCACGCCGCCGTGACGACCCGTGACGACGCCGGCAATACGGTGACGCTGCCCGCCCCGGCGCAACGCGTGATCAGCCTCGCGCCGCATGCGACCGAGCTGGTCTACGCAGCCGGCGGCGGCGCGAAACTGGTCGGCACGGTCACATACAGCGACTACCCGCCCGCCGCGCAATCCGTGCAGCGTGTCGGCGACAACAAGGCGCTCGACCTCGAGCGAATCGCCGCGCTGAAGCCCGATCTCATCGTCGTCTGGCGACACGGCAACGCCGAGCGGCAAACCGACGCACTGCGTGCTCTGCACATTCCGCTGTTCTTCAGTGAACCGAAACATCTCGACGATGTGGCCACGTCGTTGCATCGGCTCGGCACGCTGCTCGGCACCGAACCGGCCGCCGACGCGGCCGCGGCATCGTTCTCGCGCGATATCGCGGCGCTGCGCGCGCGTTATGCGGCACGCCCGCCCGTCACGATGTTCTTCCAGGTATGGGACCGCCCGCTGACGACGCTCAACGGCGCGCATCTGTTCAACGAAGTGATCACGCTGTGCGGCGGCCGCAACGTGTTTGCGGCGCTGAAGCCGCTCGCACCGACCGTCACCGACGAAGCCGTGCTCGCGGCGAATCCGGAAGCGATCGTGACGACGAGCGCCGGCGCGACCCGTTCGGACGCGCCGCTGCCAAGCCTCGCACGCTGGCGTGCGTGGCCCGCGCTGACGGCCGTGGCGCGCAACAACTTGTTCGCGATCGACGGCGATCTGCTGACCCGGCCGTCGCCGCGGATCGCGCAAGGCGCAGCCGCGCTGTGCGAGGATCTCGACGCCGCGCGGGCGCGGCGGCCGGCACGCTGATTTTCGGGCTTCGATCCGTTGCGGCCACCTATTCGTCCCAGTGGACGACTTCCCATGCGCGGGCGGCATCCTGCGTCCGTAACCAGACGGCGCCGCCCGTGGGCACCGGTCGCGACAGCAGCGTATCGAGCGGCACGCGCAACGCATGCGATGCGAATGCGCGAATCACGCCTGCGTGCGTGAGCGCCCATTGCGGCGCGTCGGTCCGCGCGACCGCGTCCGCGATCCGTGCGACACGCGCGGCGAACCGTGCGACGCTTTCGCCGCCATGCGCGCACGCATGCATCAGGTCGGCCGCCCACGCATCGAGCGCCGCGCGGTCGATATCGTCCCAGCGCCGCAGCTCCCACGCGCCGAAGTCCATTTCCTGCCAGCCAGCATCGCGCCGCAACGGCACGCCGAACGCCTGCGCGAGCCGCTCGGCGACAGACGCGCAACGCGCGAGCGGGCTCGTCCAGACCTGCTCGGGCAACGGCGCCCCGAGTGCCGCCAGACGCTCGCGAACAGCCCGCGCACCGGCCTCGGCCGATGCGGCGAGGGGCACGTCGCTGCGTCCGTAGCAAACGCCCGGCTCGACATCGACCGCCGGATGGCGAATCAGGACGAGATCCATCCGAGCACCACGAGATAGATCGCCAGCTCGCCCAACTGCTGCGCGAAGCCGAGGCAGTCGCCCGTATAGCCGCCGATCCGCTTCACGAAATAGCGGGCCGCCCATGCGCGTACGAGCACGAGCGCCACGAACGCCGCGAGCCCCGCGCGCCAGTCCGGCCAGAACAGCCACGGCAGCCCGAATGCGGCCGCGATCCAGGCCGCGCGTGCGCCCATGCGCTGCGCGACCGGTTTCGCCTTACCCTCCGACCGAACGTAGTCGAGCGACATCAGCAGGCTCACGGCCCCCGCGCGGCTCGCCGCATGCGCGGCGATCATCGTCCACGCGGCGCGCAGCGGCGGCATGGCCGAGAGCGCCTGCCATTTCAGGCCGAGCGCGATCACGAGCGCCACCGCGCCGAACGTGCCGATTCGCGAATCGTGCATGATGCGCAATACGTCGTCACGCGCATAGCCGCCGCCGAACGCATCGCAACTGTCGGCCAGGCCATCCTCGTGGAACGCGCCGGTCGCGAGCAGCGTCGCGGCCATCGACAGGCCGACCGCGATCGACGCGGGGAACACGCGCAGCGCCGCAAGGTAGACGAGCGCGCCCCACGCGCCGACGCACGCGCCGACCAGCGGAAAGTAACGTGCGGCCTGGTCGAGATCGCCGGCTGCGTAGCCGATCGCGCGCGGCACCGGCACGCGCGTGAAATAGCCGAGCGCGACGAGGAAATAGCGCAGTTCGGCGCGCACACCGCCCGCGCGCTCAGGCGTCACGATTGTCGACGCCCGCGGATTCGAAGCTCGCCATCTCGGTGAGGAACGCGACCGCCGCGCGCACCAGCGGCAGCGCAAGCGCGGCGCCCGTGCCTTCGCCGAGACGCAGGTCGAGCGCGAGCAACGGCTTCGCGCCGAAATGCTCGAGCATGCGCCGATGCCCGGCCTCGTGCGACGCATGCGAAAACACGCAGTAGTCGCGCACGCCGGGCGCGATGCGCTCGGCGACGAGCAGCGCGGCCGTCGCGATGAAACCGTCGACGAGAATCGTCATCCGCTCGCTCGCGGCCGCGAGATACGCGCCCGTCATCATCGCGATCTCGAAGCCGCCGAACGTCGCGAGCACATCGAGCGGCGCGATCGCATGCGCGTGCCGGACGAGCGCGCGGCCGAGCACCGCGCGCTTGTGCGCGAGCCCCTGGTCGTCGAGGCCCGTGCCGCGCCCGACGCACGCGTCGACCGGCACGTCGAGCAGACGGCTCATCAGGCATGCAGCGGACGACGTGTTCGCGATCCCCATTTCGCCGAAGCCGATCACGTTCGTGCCGAGCGACGCGTGCAGGCGTACGCGCGCCGCACCGGCCGCGAGCGCCGTCTTCGCTTCGTCGAGCGTCATCGCGGGTTCGGCCGCGAAGTTGCGCGTACCGCGCGCGACCGGCAGCGACACGAGCCGGTCGGACACCGGCAGCGGCGACGCGACGCCCGCATCGACGATCTCGAGCACGCTCTGCGCGACGCCCGAGAACGCATTGATCGCCGCGCCGCCGGCCAGGAAGTTCGCGACCATCTGCGCGGTAACCGCCTGCGGATACGGGCTTACGCCCTCGGCCGCGATCCCGTGGTCGCCGGCGAATACGATGGTCACCGGACGCTGTACGCGTGGCTTCTCGGTATGCTGGATCAGGCCGATCTGCAGCGCGAGCGCCTCGAGCTGGCCGAGACTGCCGGGCGGCTTGGTCTTGTGATCGATCACGTGCTGCAGGCGCTTGCGCAGCGTGTCGTCGAGCGCCGCGATCGCGGGCGGGAAGTCGGTGGTCGGGTTCGTCATCAAAAGGTTGCCTCGCTGGGGCGGCCGGTGCCGCGCATCGAAAGAAGGAAGTTCATCGTCGCTCGGGCCACGCAGGCAGCAGCGCGTCGCGGCCGTTCTCGCGAATCAGCACGAGCGGATAGCCGAATGCGTCGCTCGCGCGCGCCGGCGTCAGCACGTCATGAACGGGGCCCGCCCACGCATGGCCGCGGCCGTCGAGCAACAGCGCATGCGTCGCGAAACGCCGCGCAAGATTCAGGTCGTGGCATGAGAACAGCACCGTGCGCGGGCCCGCGTCGAGCCACGCGCTCAGCGCGGTCAGCCCATCGATCTGGTGATGCAGGTCGAGATGGGCGAGCGGTTCGTCGAGCAGCATCAGCGGCGCGTCCTGGCACAGCGTCGCGGCCAGCGCGACGCGCTGCCGCTCGCCGCCCGACAGCGACAGCACGTCGCGCGATGCGAGTGCGGTCAGGCCGAACGTCGCGAGCGCATCGTGCGCGGCCGCGCGGTCGCCGTCACGCTCCCAGCCCCAGCCGCCGAGATACGGGAAGCGGTTGAGCAGCACCGTGTCGAATACCGTCGCGCTGAACGCGTCGTGCAATTGCTGCGGCATCATTGCACGGCGCCGTGCGAGCTCTTCGGGCGGCCACGCGGCAAGCGGCCGGCCGTCGATCTCGACGTGGCCGCCGGCCGGTCGCTGCAGGCCCGCGAGCGTGGCGAGCAGCGTCGTCTTGCCGGCGCCGTTCGGCCCCGCGACACACCAGATCTCGCCAGGCCGGAACGCGTGCGTGAAGCCGTCGAGCAGCGTCCGTTCACCGGCCTTCAGCGTGAGATCGATCGCCCCATAGGTCATGTCGCCTGCAGGGTGCGCTACGGCGTGCGTCATCGCATCGGTCTCCTCAGCAACATCCACAGGAACACCGGCACGCCGATCAACGCGGTCATCACGCCGACCGGCAATTGCGCGGGCGCGATTGCTGTACGCGCAAGCAGGTCGGCTGCCATCACGCCGCCGCCGCCCGCGAGCATCGCGGCGGGCAACAGCATGCGCTGGTCGTTGCCGAATGCGAGCCGCAATGCGTGCGGCACGACGAGGCCGACGAAACCGATCGTGCCGGCCGTCGTCACCGCGGCTGCAGCGGCCAGTGACGCGACGAGGTAGATCCGCATGCGCACTCGCGCGACCGGCACGCCGAGCGCGAGTGCGGTCGCGTCGCCGCGCAGCAGCACGTTGAGTTGCTGCGCGGCCGGCAGCGCGACGCATGCGGCCACCAGCAGCGCGCCCCATGCGAACCACGGCGCCGTCACGCCGTTCAGGTCGCCCGTCAGCCAGAAGATGATGCCGCGCAGTCGCGCATCGGGCGCGAGCGACAGCAGCAGCGTGACGAGCGCGCCCCACCCGGCCGCGATCACGACACCCGTGAGCAGCAGCCGCGGCGATGCGTCGCGCGAGTCGCCGCGCCACAGCTCGCGGCGAGCAAGCCCGAGCACGAGCGCGACCGACATGAGCGAGCCGGCGAACGCGGACGCATCGACGAGCCACCACGCGCCGCCCGCGATCATCGTGACCAGCGCGAAGCCGGCCGCGCCGCCGGACACGCCGAGCACATAAGGCTCCGCGAGCGGATTGCGCAGCAGCACCTGCAGCAATGCACCGGCCAGCGCAAGCAGCGCGCCGCACGCGAACCCGGCGAGCGCACGCGGCAACCGCAGCGTGCGCACGATGTCGGCGAACAGTGCGTCGCCACCGTGCGGCACGAGCGATGCGAGCGCCTGCCACGGCGACATCGGCACGCTTCCGATTGACAGCGATGCGACGAACAGCAACGCGACCACGGCCGCGAGCGCGGTCCAGATCGCGGCGGCGCGCGCGGCGTTCATGCTCCGCACGGCGTCGCGCATGATGCGCGATGCTTGCGCTGACCATCGTTGCCGGCCGGGCACGGCATCGGCGTCGCGCTCCGGCGTGTTGCAGGCATACGCAAGCTTGTCTTCCTCGTCGAACAGGTTGTTGATGCGCGCACGGACGAACCGCGCCCCGCGGAGGTCATCGCGCACGCGGCGCGGATGTCAGACCCATGTGCGGCAACGCGAGCGATGCACGGCCGACGGCGCACGATAGCGCGCGTCACGATCGGCATTCGGATTCCGGCGTTTCGCCGATCGCGTCCCGCAAGCGGGCGAACGGCCGAGCGTCGGTCGCACCCGCGTGACATGGCCACGATCCATCGAGCCGCACCTGCGTGCGGCGGACATTCTGCGCAATATAGTGGAAGCCGCCGGATCCGGTCGATCGTCATCGCGGGCGCGTCGCCCTCACGCATGATCGGCTCGGCGACCGCGACTTCGGGCGGCAACGGCACGTCGTCGCGCGGCGCGACAGGTTCCGACGCCGCAACGGCCCGCGTCGTCGACGATCCGGGCAAACCGGCCGCCGTCGCAGTACGCGCGACGGCGGGATGCGCCACGCCGCGGCATGCGCCGAAGGGCGGACGGACGATTGGGGTCAGCATCGAAGACGAATCCCGTGAAGCACTGCGCGCCCCGCTTCCCCGCAGGCCGCGCGCCATGAAGCCGTGCAGGCTCCTCGCCTCGGCCGGTATCCGGGCTGGCGGCGTACCGGCTCTCCTTCCCGCGCGTATCACGCGCAGTGGCCCGCGCCCGCGTGCGACCTGCACGCGAAACGCGCCCGAGCCGACCTGCGTCGTCCGACGCGGCCGCTTACCGTTGCGGGGGCAGCGCAGGTTGGCGATCTCCATGCGAAGCGCGCCCTGCTTCCCGTTTAACCGCGCGACGCACGCGCGAGCACCGAGGCGGCGCCAGTTTAGGAGCGGGTCGCGCGAGCGTCAAGAAAGCGGCCGAACGTATGCCGGGAGCGCGCCGCGAACACGCCGGAGCCGCGAATTCGCGGCAAGAAGCCGGGGTGTTACGACTGGAAACGTTACAGATGTCGGAATGCGCGTTATTCCGCGCTAAAATGCTGGGTCTTTAGAGGACGCAGCAAATGCTCAACGAACTCGAAACCTTATCTCAAAATATTGGCCGTCTGATCTCGCTGAACAAGCGCTATCACTCGGAACGGCTCGCGCTCGAGGAGCAAGTCGCGCAACTGCGCGCGGAAGCGGACACGGTCCGCGCGGAACTCGCGCAACTGCGCGACGAACGCAATGCGCTCGCGGCCGAGCGCGACACGCTGTCGGCGAAGATCGACGACGCCCAGGTCAAACTGAACGCGATTCTCGAAAAGCTGCCGCGCACGAAGAGCGCGGAGCAAGCCGACAACCAGCTCGACCTGCTGGATGCGCAGGCGCGCACGGATGGCGACGACGCGGCCAGCCACGGAGAACATGCATGAGCACCAAGCAGATCGAAGTCTCGATTCTCGGTCAGCCCTATCGGCTCGCCTGTTCGGCCGAGACCGAAGCGGCGCTGCTCGAGGCCGTCGCACGTGTCGACGCCGAAATGTCGAAGATCCGCGCGAACAGTTCCGTGCGCGGCACCGACCGCATCGCGGTGATGGCGGCACTGTCGCTTGCATCCGAATTGCTGCGACTGCAAACGAGCGTGCGTCACGGTGAAGCATTTCCGGCGGAAGAAATCCGTCGTACAATGCACCAGATGAACGAACAGCTCGGCGCGGTGCTCGCACAGCACGAGACGCAATAACGTTTGATCGATGCGTCGATTCCCCTTGATCTCGGCGATCAACGGTGGTCAAATTGGCGCAACGAAACACAGTTCAGTCAGCTTCCCTGCCTGGTTCGCCAAGGTCATATATTCCTTGAACCAATGCCATGTGCACGGTTGCGGAAATTTGTAGCACGGGCGCGCGCGTCACTCTGTCTGATGTACCCGAAGTGCTGCTAACTGCGACCAATTCTGAACCTCAGGTTCAGGATGCCGGCCTAGCGGCCAAGGTGGGGGCCTATCCAACGGCATCGGGGAACCCCGATGCCGTTTCCTTTTTCAGCGTCTGTCTGCATGCGGAACGCGCAAGCAGACAGATCTTCATGCCCTGTCTGCGTCGATTACGATCCATGCAATACTGGCTGATGAAGTCCGAACCGGACGAAGCAAGCATCGACGATCTCGCACGCGCGCCACAGCATTCGCTGCCGTGGACCGGCGTGCGCAACTATCAGGCGCGCAATTTCATGCGCGACACGATGAAGATCGGCGACGGCGTGCTGTTCTATCACTCGAGCTGCCCCGAGCCGGGCATCGCCGGCCTGGCCGAAGTCTCGTCGACGCCCTACCCCGACCCCACCCAGTTCGATCCGAAAAGCCCGTATTACGATCCGAAGTCGACGCAGGAAGCACCGCGCTGGCTGCTCGTCGACGTGCGCTTCGTGAAGAAGTCGCCGCTCGTGCCGCTCGCCGTGCTGCGAGAGCATGACGAGCTCGCCGACATGCGCGTGCTCGCACGCGGCAACCGGCTGTCGATCACGCCCGTCACGCGCGCCGAATGGCGCTTCATCACCGAAAAGCTGATGAAGTAGGCGCGCGCAGTACGCGCATGCGTGCCGGACACGCGCAAAAGGTCAAATCCGGTCAATACACGCCGCAGCCACGGAACTCGCGACGCGTTGGCGCAGCCTAAGCAACCGCTGTCGCCCGATCGGGGCGACTGTCGTTTTTTTCGTCGCGCGGTACGCCCGCGTCGCGCACGCGAGATCCGCATGCGCGCCCTCGCACAAGGAGTCCAACAATGACCAAGAAATCCGCACTCGCGCTGTCGCTCGCCCTCGCCGCCGCCGTGCCCGTCGCGCTGACGCTCGCGTCGCCGGCCGCGCACGCGCAGACAGCGAACCCGCATTTTCCGGAACCGGCCGGCGTGCTGTCGCTGTCGTCGCAGGCGAGCGCCGACGTGCCGCAGGACATCATTCACATCACGCTGTTCTACGAACAGCAGGCGAAGGACCCGGGCAGCCTGACGTCCGCGCTCAACCAGCGGGCAGACGCGGCGCTCGCACAAGCGAAGGGGGTATCGGGCGTCACCGCGCGCACCGGCGCATTCTCCGTGTATCCGAGCACCGATCGTGACGGCAAGATCTCCGCGTGGCGCGGCCGTACCGAAGTCGTGCTCGAATCCCGCGACTTCTCGGCGGCATCGAAGCTCGCGGGCCAGCTGTCTAACCAGATGCAGGTCGCGAACGTCGAGTTCTCGCTGTCGCCCGAAGCGCAGCGCGCGGCCGAGCAAAAACTCACGACCGAAGCGATCAAGTCGTTCCGCGCGCGCGCGGACGAAGCCGCGAAGGCCTTCGGCTACAACAGCTACTCGATCCGCGACGTGAACGTCGGCGGCAGCCGCAACGTGCAGCCGTATCCGCGCATGATGGCGATGGCGGCGGCACCGATGGACAGCGCGAAGATGAGCGCGCCGATCTCGGTCGAAGGCGGCAAGGCGACCGTGTCGGTCACCGTCAACGGCTCGGTGCAGATGAAGTGACGCACGTCGCGCAACCCGCGGCAGACGCGAAAACGCCGGCCTGAAGGCCGGCGTTTTTCGTTCGGGATCCTGCGAGCGGTGCGCACGCCGATCGTGCGCATCCGTATCGCATCACGCATTACGCGTCATACGGCTCGCGCGGGACGATACTGCATGACGCATGCTACATCACGCAGCCACGCTCGCCGCCCGGCGGCGATACGCCCACACCAGCAGCGCGATGCCCGCGAGAATCATCGGCAGCGACAGCCACTGCCCCATCGACAGGCCGAGGGCGAGCAGGCCGAGGAAGTCGTCCGGTTCGCGCGCGAATTCGACCGTGAAGCGCGCGAGCCCGTAGCCGATCAGGAACAGCGCGGATATCGCACCCATCGGCCGCGGCTTGCGCGAGAAGAAGAACAGCACGAAGAACAGCGCAATGCCTTCGAGCGCGATTTCGTAAAGCTGCGAAGGGTGGCGCGGCAACATCTGGTACTGCATGAACACGTCGGCCAGGTGCCACTTCTCGACGAGTGCCGGGTGCTTCGGCAGCCACGCCGCGTCATCGCGCATCGCGCCGGGGAACAACATCGCCCACGGCGCATTCGGATCGGTCACACGGCCCCACAGCTCGCCGTTGATGAAGTTGCCGAGCCGGCCGGCCGCGAGCCCCGTCGGCACCATCGGCGCGACGAAATCGGTAACCTGCAGCCAGTGGCGCTTGCGCTGCCACGCGAACAGCGCCATCGCGAGCGTCACGCCGAGGAAGCCGCCGTGAAACGACATCCCGCCTTCCCACACCTTGAACACATCGAGCGGATGCGAGAAGTAGAAGTCGGCCTTGTAGAACAGCACGTAGCCGAGCCGACCGCCGAGCACGGTGCCGAGCACGCCGTAAAACATCATGTCGTCGATGTCCTTCGCGGTCCAGCCCTGCGCCGCGACGTGCGGCAGCTTCAGGCGGATCCGGCCGACGACGATCGCCGCGATGAAACCGACGAGATACATGAGGCCATACCAGCGCACGGCCAGCGGCCCGAGATGGATCGCTACGGGGTCGAAATTCGGGTGAATGATCATGGATTAGCGATGAAGTTTTCGAATGCGGTACGGCGCTCGCACTGGCGCCGCACCGCGCATTGGACGGCGCCGGCGCGCCATCGTTCGCATCATGCGGCGAGACCGTGCTCGCGCACGACGTCGATGAAGCCGGCGAGCACCGGGCTGACATCGCCCGTGCGCCACACGAGGCCCGTCTCGACGACCGGCGCGTCGCCGGCGAGCGGCCGGTAGACCACGCCGGTGCGCCGCAGGTTACGCAACGACTGCGGCACCAGTGCGACGCCCATGCCGGCCGACACGAGGCTGACGATCGTCTGCATCTGGATCGCTTCCTGGCCGATGCGCGGGGTTGCCCCCGCCGCGCCGTAGCAGCCCGTAATGATGTCATAAAAGCCGGGCGCCAAACGGCGCGGGAAGATGACGAGCGGCAGCGCGGCCAGCTCGGCCAGATGCACCGGCTCGTCTTCAGACACGCCGGGCGCCGCGGCCGCCGGCATCGCGACCACCAGCGGCTCGCGCACGACCGGCAGGTACGATAGCGCGGCCGCGTGGCGCGGCGGCACCGGCGGAATCACGAGTCCCGCGTCGATGCGGCCCGCGACGAGTTCGTCGATCTGGACGTCGCTCGTCGCCTCCGCGAGTTGCAGCCGCACCTGCGGATAGCGTGCGCCGAACGCGCGCAGCAGCGACGGCAGCAGCCCGTAGTCGGCGGTCGACACGAACGCGAGCGACAGCGAACCGGCTTCGCCGCGTGCGAGACGCCGCGCGAGCGGCGGCAGCGCGTCGGCCGCCGCGAGCAGCCGGCGCACGTCAGGCAGCAGCGCCGCACCGACCGCCGTCAGCGCGACCGAGCGCTTGGTACGCGCGAACAGTGCGACGCCGAGCGCGTCCTCCAGCGCCCGAATCGCTTGCGACAGCGGCGGCTGCGTCATCGACAGGCGCTCGGCCGCACGGCCGAAATGGCGCTCGTCGGCAACGGTCGCGAAATAGCGCCACTGGCGCAGATCGGGTGTCGGGTCGGCCATGTCTCACTCATTCGAAGAATGACTTAATAGAGGACAAATAATATATTGGACATCCCAAACCGGAAACGCCATTCTTGATCGACCGAACCGGCGCGCCGCCCGCGAGCGTCGCCAATACAACGATGGAGTCCCCCATGCCGTACAACCGTCGCTCGAAGCACATCACGCAAGGCGTGGCCCGTTCGCCGAATCGCTCGATGTATTACGCCCTCGGCTACCAGAAGGACGATTTCGACAAACCGATGATCGGCATCGCGAACGGCCATTCGACGATCACGCCGTGCAACTCAGGCCTGCAGCGGCTGTCGGACGCGGCCGTCGCGGCGGTAAAGGCGGCGGATGCGAACCCGCAGATCTTCGGCACGCCGACGATCTCGGACGGCATGTCGATGGGCACCGAAGGCATGAAGTACTCGCTCGTCTCGCGCGAAGTAATCGCCGACTGCATCGAGACCTGCGTGCAGGGCCAGTGGATGGACGGCGTGGTGGTGGTCGGCGGCTGCGACAAGAACATGCCTGGCGGCATGATCGCGCTCGCGCGGCTGAACGTGCCGGGCATCTATGTGTACGGCGGCACGATCCGGCCTGGCCACTGGAAAGGCCGCGACCTGACGATCGTGTCGTCGTTCGAGGCGGTCGGCGAGTTCACCGCGGGCCGGATGTCGCAGGAGGATTTCGAAGGGGTCGAGAAGAATGCGTGCCCGACGTCAGGGTCGTGCGGCGGGATGTACACCGCGAACACGATGAGCTCGTCGTTCGAAGCGCTCGGCATGTCGCTGATGTACTCGTCGACGATGGCGAATCCCGATCAGGAGAAGGTCGACTCGGCCGCCGAATCCGCGCGCGTGCTGGTCGAGGCCGTGAAGCGCGACCTGAAGCCGCGCGACATCATTACGCGGGAATCGATCGAGAACGCGGTGTCGCTGATCATGGCGACCGGTGGCTCGACCAACGCGGTGCTGCACTATCTCGCGATCGCGCACGCGGCCGAGGTCGATTGGACGATCGACGACTTCGAACGCATCCGCAAGCGCGTGCCGGTGATCTGCGACCTGAAACCGTCCGGCCAGTACGTCGCGACCGACCTGCACCAGGCCGGCGGCATCCCGCAGGTGCTGCGGATCCTGCTCGATGCGGGGCTGCTGCATGGCGACTGCATGACAATCACCGGCCGCACGATCGCCGAGGAGCTGAAGGACGTGCCGGGCGTGCCGCGCGCGGACCAGAAGGTGATCTTCCCGATCGATCGCGCATTGTACAAGGAAGGGCATCTCGCGATCCTGAAGGGCAACCTCGCGCAAGACGGTGCGGTCGCGAAGATCACCGGCCTGAAGAACCCGGTAATCACGGGTCCGGCGCGCGTGTTCGACGACGAGCAAAGCGCGATGGACGCGATCCTCGGCGACCGGATCCGCGCGGGCGACGTGCTGGTGCTGCGCTATCTCGGCCCGCAGGGCGGGCCGGGCATGCCGGAAATGCTCGCGCCGACGTCGGCGATCATCGGCAAGGGGCTCGGCGAATCGGTCGGCTTCATCACCGACGGCCGCTTCTCGGGCGGCACCTGGGGGATGGTGGTCGGGCATGTCGCGCCCGAAGCCTTCGTCGGCGGCACGATCGCGCTCGTGCAGGAAGGTGACTCGATCACGATCGATGCGCACCGGCTGGTGCTGCAGTTGAACGTCGACGACGCCGAGCTCGCCCGCCGGCGCGCCGCGTGGAAACAGCCGGCGCCGCGCTACACGCGTGGCGTGCTCGCGAAGTATGCGGCACTGGCCCGTCCGGCGAACAAGGGCGCCGTCACCGGCTGACGCAGCACGCAAGTCATGCGGCCCCATTGCAAATGGCCACCGGGGAAACGCGCAAAACGCGCTTTCCCTTTGCTTTTATAATGCGCGGACCGTGAAGCCGGCCGTTTCAGCCGGCGGAGAACCGCATGAAACAGACGATATTGCGCGCGCTGCTCGTGGCGCTGCTGACCGGCAGCGCGGCGGCGGCACACGCGGACCAGGCCGCCGACCAAGCCGCCAACGGACTCATGCTCGCGCAGCGCAAGAACTGCATGGCCTGCCATGCGGTCGGCAAGCCGCTGATGGGCCCGTCGTTCCACGACATCGCCGGCAAGTACGGGGCACGCGCCGACGCAGTCGATTACCTCGCGCAATCGATCGTGAAGGGCAGCGTCGGGTTGTGGGGCGGCGTGCCGATGCCCGCCAATACGCAGTTGACGAGCGTCGAAGCGCACACGCTCGCGCAGTGGGTGCTTTCGCTGCACTGAACCGGATGGCCGGGCGCGTGCGACGCGCTTTGGGCCCGGCACGATTTCATGCCTCCCGTTGCAGCAGAATCAGCGATCGTCAGCGACGATGGCCGGCGCCGCGCGCGGCGTCAGCGCACGAAATCCGCCGGGCACTCAGCCTGAATGCCCGGTCCGTCGGCGAGCGATCTCTTCGTCGACCGCGTCGCGAACCCACTCCATCACTTCGGTTTCGAGCGCCAGCGCCACCTCGCGCGTGATCTGGCCGACGAGCCAGGCCGTATGGTCGTGCAGCGCGTCGCGACAGCGGGCCTCGATAGCCTCGCGCCCTTCCCCGGTCAGATAATTCGTCAGCCGGTTGCGCAGACGCTCGGCGACATGTTGCGCGTCCTCAGGCGTCAGCGCGGCGGCCGCCTGCGACTCCGGGTGCACTGCATGAGCAAGATGATCGGTCGCCAGCCCGTGGGCAGCCGGTTCGACCGCATGAGACCGCTTCGCGTCGGCGGCATCGCGCGGCGTCGCGGCAACGTCGGCCTGCTGCGAGTCGTCGTCGACCAGCGCGGAGCGCAACGGCGCCTGCGCTGCGGCCGACTCCTCGGCGACGACGTGCCCGGCGGCACCGGGTTGCGCCGGCGCATCGCTGTCGCCCGGCAGCTCGACCGTCGGGACATCGGGCGTCGGCACCGGCTCGATCGTCACGAATTCGGGGTCGGTTCCCTGGTATTCCAGCCCGGCGGACGCCCCGGCCGGATGGCCTGGCGCGACCACGTCGGTCAGCACCGGCAGGACGGCATCGTCGCGCGGCGACGCATCGGTCGCGGACGCACGCGCCGGCACCGGCTTGCCTGGGACCAGCACGTCGGTCAGCGTCGGGATCGAAGAGGATTCGGCTTGTGTCACGGGGACGCTCCGTCGACGGTTTCGGCTAGCTGCCTTGCTTGTAGTTGTTCAGCGCGTATCCGCGATCGCGGTAGAAACGGTAACGCTCGCGGCCCGCGGCCAGTTCGTCCGGCGCATTGCCTACCACCTCGAGCAGACGTTCGAAGCGGGCGAACTGCGCGGGCACGGCCGCGCCGAGGTTCAGCAGCACGTGGTGATGCGGCGCCTGGTCGAGATCCGCGGTCAGCACGATAGGCGTGCCGGCCGCGTGCGCGCTGTCGACGCCGCAGTGCGGAATGAAATCGAGCGGCGAGAACGTCCAGAGCCGCTCGTCGAGCGCGCGCAGGCGCGCGGGCTCCGCGAGCACGACGACCGGCTGCCCGGCCTGATAGGCCTTGCGCAGCAGCCGGCACGCGTACGCGAGCGAATCGCCGACGTTCGAATGGAAATCGATTCGCGTCATCGCCCGCGCACCTGCATCGTCGTGAGACCCGCCATCACTGGCCGGCGCGGTCGATCAGGAACTGCGCGAGCAGCGGCACCGGACGGCCGGTCGCGCCCTTCGCCGCGCCGCCCTTCCACGCGGTGCCCGCGATGTCCAGGTGCGCCCACGGATAGCTTTCGGTGAAGCGCGACAGGAAGCACGCCGCCGTCACGGCGCCGGCCGGGCGTCCGCCGATGTTCGCGATGTCCGCGAAATTCGACTTCAGCTGATCCTGGTATTCGTCGTCGAGCGGCATGCGCCACGCCGGATCGTTCGCTTCGCGCGATGCATCGAGCAGCTCGCCCGCGAGCGCATCGTCTTTCGAGAACAGGCCGCTGTTGTGGCCGCCGAGCGCGATCACGCAAGCGCCCGTCAGCGTCGCCACGTCGATCACCGCGGCCGGCTTGAAGCGCTCCGCATAAGTCAGCGCGTCGCACAGGATCAGGCGGCCCTCGGCGTCGGTGTTGAGCACCTCGATCGTCAGCCCCTTCATGCTGGTGACGATGTCGCCCGGCTTCGTCGCGTTGCCGCCCGGCATGTTCTCGCAGGTCGGCACGATCGCGACGACGTTGATCTTCAGGCCCATTTCGGCGACCGCGCGCATCGTGCCGAGCACCGAGCCCGCGCCGCACATGTCGTACTTCATCTCGTCCATGGCCTCGCCCGGCTTCAGCGAGATGCCGCCCGTGTCGAACGTGATGCCCTTGCCGACCAGCACGACCGGCGCGGCCTTCGCCGCGGCGCCCTGGTAATGCAGCACGATGAATTGCGGCGGCTCGACGGATGCGCGCGCGACCGACAGGAACGAGCCCATCTTGAGCGCCTGGATCTGCTTCAGACCGAGCACCTCGACCTTCAGACCCCAATCCTTCGCGATCTTCTTCGCGGTGTTGCCGAGATAGGTCGGCGTGCACACGTTGCCGGGCAGGTTGCCCAGGTCACGCGTGAGATCCATCCCGTTCGCCAGCGCGACAGCCTGCTTGACCGCCAGCTTCGCCGCCTTTTCATCGGCCGGGTCGACGCTGAACACGACGCGCTTGAGCGCGTGCGACGCCGGTTCCGGCTTGCTCTTCATCTGCGTGAAGCGGTACGTTTCGTTGCGCAGCGCGAGGATTGCCGCGCGCACGCCCCAGTCGGAGCCGCGCTCGTCGACCGGCAGTTGCGCGAGCGTGAACGTGACCTGAACGACCTTGGTCGCCAGCAGCGCGCGCCATGCGGCCGTCGCCGCGTCGTTATAGGCTTTCTGATTGAAAGCATCCTGCTTGCCGAGGCCGACGAGCAGCACGCGCGACGCGCCGATGCCCGATACCTCGTGCAGGAACAGCGTCTTGCCGCGCTTGCCGTCCATGTCGCCGGCCTTCACCAAGCGCGAGATCAGCCCCTTGGTGGCCGTGTCGATGTCGAGCGCCGCGCCCGAGAGAGTCTGCGCCTCGAAGATGCCGAGCACGATGCAGTCGGACTTCCCGGTCAGGAACCCCTTGGCCTCGCCTTTGCTCCAATCACAGCCTTTTATGCTAAAGTCCATCGCGCTTGTCCTCGGATAAAATCTGGGCTAAGGATGAAAGCCGCAATTATCCGCTATTTTTCCCGTGGCGGCGCGAGCGCTCCACCACGCGTGCGCAGCCTCCCGCCCTCTTCTCATCAAGAATGATCTTCGAACGCTCCCTCCAGCGCGAGCTTGCGTATACGGCTGGCGCCGTGTTCATGGTGCTGCTCACGATCATGCTCACGACGATGATGATCCGCATCGTCGGCTATGCCGCGTCCGGCGAAATCGATCCGCGCGACGTGCTCGTGCTGATCGGCCTGACCGTGATCGGCTATCTGGCCGTGATGCTCGTCGTCACGCTGTTCGTGTCGATCCTGTTTGTGCTGACCCGGTGGTACCGGGACTCCGAAATGGTCGTGTGGCTCGCATCGGGCGTGAGCCTCACGCGCCTCATCAAGCCGATCGGCGTGTTCGCCACACCGATCGTCCTGCTGATCGCATTCTTCGCGTTCGTCGGCTGGCCGTGGTCGAACCAGCAGAGCAAGATGATCAAGGCGCGCTTCCAGCAGCGCGACGAGATCTCGCTGCTCGCGCCCGGCCAGTTCCGCGAATCGGCCGCGAACCATCGCGTGTTCTTCATCGAGAAGATGTCGCCGGACCAGAGCAAGGTGCAGAACGTGTTCGTCACGTCGACCGAGAACGGCAAGGTCAACGTCGTGGTATCGCACACGGGCCATACGGAAACGAAGGACGGCGATCGCTTCGTCGTACTGGAGGACGGCCGCCGCTACGACGGCACGCCCGGCCAGCCGAACTTCAAGATCATGGAGTTCCAGCGCTACGGCGTGAAGATCACGAGCACGCCGGTCACCAACGTGCCGACCACGAACAGCACGCCGACGCCCGACCTGCTGCGCAACCCGACGCGCGACAACCTCGCGGAATTCGCGTGGCGCGCGGGGCTGCCGCTGATCGCGATCAACCTGATGGTGCTCGGCATTCCGCTGTCGTACCAGAATCCGCGCCGCAGCCGCACGATCAACCTCGTGATGGCCGTGCTGATCTACCTCACGTATTCGAACCTGCTGAACGTCGTGCAGGCGCAGATCGAGCAGGGCAAGATGTCGTTCGGCGTCGGCCTCATCGGCCTGCACCTGGTCGTCGCGGCGATCGTCGCGTTCATCTTCTGGTTGCGCGTGCGCAATCGTCCGCTGTTTACACGCGCGCTGTTCGGCCGCTCGGGAGCATGATCGATGCGGCTCTATGAAAAATACTTCGCGCGGCAGATCTACGTCACGTTCGTCTTCATCCTGTTCGCGTTCTCGGGCCTGTTCTTCTTCTTCGACCTGATCAGCGAACTGAATTCGGTCGGGCACGGCAACTACAAGTTCGGCTACGCGGTGCTGCGCGTCGCGCTGCAAACGCCGTCGCGCTTCTACGAGATCATCCCGGTCGCCGCGCTGATCAGCGCGATCTACGTGTTCGCGCAGATGGCCGCGAACTCGGAATTCACGATCTTCCGCGTGTCGGGCCTCGCGACCAACCAGGCGCTGCGCTCGCTGCTGAAGATCGGCATTCCGCTCGTGATCGTCACCTACCTGATCGGCGAGTTCGTCGGCCCGTACGCCGACCAGCTGTCCGAACGCGTGCGGCTGCAGGCGCTCGGCGCGTCGGTGTCGTCGAACTTCCAGTCGGGCGTGTGGGTGAAGGACACGCTCGCGGCCCGCGAGAACGGCGAGCAGGTCACGCGCTTCGTCAACGTCGGCAGCCTGTCGCCCGATTCGACGATCAGCAACGTGCGCATCTACGAATTCGACTCGAAATTCCAGCTGCAGAACGTACGGATCGCGCAGACGGGCCGCTACGAGCCGCCCGGCCACTGGCTGCTCAAGGGCGTGACGGAAACCGAACTGACGCCGATCAAGCCGATCAGCGGCGAACCGGCCGACGCGCTGAACCCCGTGTACCGGTCGCAGCAGGTGACGCTGCCCGAATACCGGCTGCGCTCGGACCTGACGCCGCAGATCCTGTCGGTGCTGCTCGTGTCGCCGGAACGGATGTCGATCATCAACCTGTTCCGCTACATCCAGCACTTGCGCGAAAACCAGCAGGACACGCAGCGCTATGACATCGCGCTGTGGCGCAAGCTGCTCTACCCGTTCGCGGTGTTCGTGATGCTCGTGCTGTCGCTGCCGTTCGCGTACCTGCATACGCGCGCCGGCGTGGTCGGCGTGAAGGTGTTCGGCGGCATCATGCTCGGCATGAGCTTCCAGCTGCTCAACACGCTGTTCTCGCACATCGGCACGCTGAATACGTGGCCCGCGCCGTTGACCGCTGCGACGCCGGGCCTCATCTATCTCGCGCTCGGCCTGTTCGCGCTCAAGTGGGTCGACCGGCACTGAGCGCCGTCACGACGGAGGCTTCGACATGAGTTCGCACGGCATCGTCCTGTTCGGCCACGGCGCACGCGATCCGCGCTGGGCCGAGCCGTTCGAGCGGCTCGCCGCGCGGCTGCGCGGGGCCGGCTCCCCTGCCCCGCACGTGTCGCTCGCGTTTCTCGAACTGATGACGCCGTCGCTCGATACGGCCGTTGCCGCGCAGGTCGCGGCCGGCTGCACGCGCATCACCGTGGTGCCCGTGTTCTTCGGTCAGGGCGGGCATGTGCGCCGCGACCTGCCGCAACTCGTCGATGCGTGCCGTGCCGCGCATCCGGGCATCGAGATCCGTTGCGCGACGGCCGTCGGGGAAGACGACGGCGTGCTCGATGCGATCGCGCGCTACTGCATCGACCAGATCGGCCACGACGCGTAAGCGAATCGCCGGCCGAAGCGGCGAGCCCAAACAAAAAAGCGCCGGCTTCGGAAGCCGGCGCTTTTTTTTCGTCTGCGAACTGCGCGATCGACTCAAGCGGCGTCCTGCAACGCATCGCTCTCTTTCACGTGCCGCACGCGTTCGGCGAATGCATCGCCGATCATCAGCAGGCTCGGCTCCGCCGGATCGAGCCACGCCTGCGCGTCGCCCGCCGCCATCTGCGCAAGCGTGAGCGTCAGCGTGCGTTCGCGCGCGGTGCTGCAAGCTTCGACGATCGCGACCGGCGTCGCGGGCGCCCGGCCCGCGTCGATCAGATCGCGAGCGATGCCCGGCGCGCTGTCGCGGCCCATGTAGTAGACGATCGAATCGGCGCGTGCGGCCTCGCGAATCTCGTCGCTGCCCGGTGCGCGGCTGTGCGTCGCGAACGCGACGCTGCGCGACACCCCGCGCAATGTCAGCGAGCGCTTCAGCGTCGCCGCGCCGGCCAGCGCCGCGGTGATGCCCGGCACCACTTCATATTCGATGCCGGCCGCCTCGAGCGCGCGCATTTCCTCTTCGGCACGACCGAACAGCATCGGATCGCCGCCCTTCAGGCGCACGACGCACGCATGCTCGCGCGCCGCATCGACGATCTGCTTGTTGATGAAGTGCTGCGCGGTCGAACGCCGCCCGCAGCGCTTGCCGACCGCGATTTTCCGCGCGTTCGGCGCATGGTCGAGCATCGCCGGCTCGACGAGCGCGTCGTGCAGCACGACGTCGGCTTGCTCGAGCAGCCGCGCGCCGCGCACCGTGATGAGGTCCGCGGCGCCCGGCCCTGCTCCGATCAGATACACCTTGCCCATGTTTGTCGCTTCGCTTGTCCTGCTCGTGGACGGCGACCGGCGCGCGCCGCCCGCACGGGCGGCGCTGAACGCCGGTTATGCCGAGAACGCCCGGATCATGCCGGCGGCGACCGTGTGATGCGTCGCCTCGTCGATCAGCACGAATGCGCCCGTACCCGGGTGCGCGTCGTACGTATCGCAGACGATCGGCTTTTGCAGCGTCAGCGCCACACGGCCGATGTCGTTCATCTTCAGTTCCTGGCGGTCGGTCGCGTGCGACAGCGTATGCACGTCGAGCACTTCCTTGACCGCGCCGATCTTCGCGAACACCGTGCTCGTGGTCTGCTTCAGCAGGTACTTGCGCTGCGGCGACAGCGGCGTCTCGTCGAACCAGCACAGGTCCGCCTCGAGCTTCTTCGCCGGCGCGACCGTCTCGGCCGTCGTGACGAACATGTCGCCGCGCGATACGTCGACGTCCTCTTCGAGACGAATCGTCACCGTCTGGCCCGCGAACGCGTGCGCAACCGACGCGGTGCCGCCCGGCACCGGCGCGACGATCTCGGCGACCGTCGCGGTGCGGTTCGACGGCAGCACGACGATTTCGTCGCCGACCTTCACCTCGCCCGACTCGATGCGGCCCATGTAGCCGCGGAAGTCGTCGGCCGAGCTGCCATCCTGGCGTGCGACCCACTGCACCGGGAAGCGCAGCGCGTCATGCGCCTGCGTCTCGACCGGCAGCGACTCGAGCACGTCGAGCAGCGGCTCGCCCGCGTACCACGGCATGCGCTCGCTCGCGCCGACAATGTTGTCGCCCTTCAGCGCCGACACCGGCACGAAACGAACGTCCTTCAGGCCGAGCTGCTTCGCAAGCGCGACGTACGCGTCGCGGATCTCGTTGAAGCGCGCTTCGCTGTAGTCGACGAGATCCATCTTGTTGATCGCGACGATCACGTGCTGCAACGCAAGCAGCTTCACGATCGCGCTGTGGCGCTTCGTTTGCGGCAGCAGTTGCGCGACGCCGTTCTCGACCGTCACGCGCGTCGCGTCGACCAGGATGATCGCCGCATGCGCGGTCGATGCGCCCGTCACCATGTTGCGCGTGTACTGCTCGTGGCCCGGCGTGTCGGCGATGATGAACTTGCGCTTCGCGGTCGCGAAGTAGCGGTATGCGACGTCGATCGTGATGCCCTGCTCGCGCTCGGCTTCCAGCCCGTCCGTCAGCAGCGCGAGGTCGATCTCGTCGCCGACCGTGCGCTTGTTCTTCGCGCGCGACAGCGCGGACAGCTGGTCGGACAGCACGGCCTTGCTGTCGTACAGCAGGCGGCCGATCAGCGTGCTCTTGCCATCGTCGACGCTGCCCGCGGTGATGAAGCGCAGCACGCCGAGGTCTTCGTTGTTCTCGATGATGCTCATGATGTGAATGTCCTCGTGTGCTTCAGAAATAACCTTGCTTCTTGCGCTGTTCCATCGCGGCTTCGGATGCCTGGTCGTCCATCCGGGTCGCGCCGCGTTCGGTGATCTCGGTCACCGCCGTCTCGGCGATGATCTTCTCGACGTCGTCCGCGTCGCTCTCGACCGGGCACGTGCAACTGATGTCGCCGACCGTGCGGAAGCGCACCTGGGCGAGCTCGCTCGTCTCGCCGTCACGCATCGGCGTGAGCGGCGTGACCGGCACGAGCAGACCGTTGCGGCGCACGATCTCGCGCTGGTGCGCGTAGTAGATCGACGGCAGCTCGAGGTTCTCGCGTGCGATGTACTGCCACACGTCGAGCTCGGTCCAGTTCGAGATCGGGAACACGCGCAGGTGCTCGCCCTTGTGCAGGCGTGCGTTGTACAGGCTCCACAGTTCCGGGCGCTGCGCCTTCGGATCCCATTGGCCGAATTCGTCGCGGAACGAGAAGATCCGCTCCTTCGCGCGCGCCTTCTCTTCGTCGCGGCGCGCGCCGCCGATCAGCGCCGTGTAGCCGTGCTGTTCGATCGTCTCGAGGAGCGTGACGGCCTGCGCGGCGTTGCGCGAATCGGTTTCGCGGCGCAGCACGACCGTGCCGCGCTTGATCGAATCCTCGACGTGGCCGACCACCAGTTCGGCGCCGAGCTCTTGCGCACGGCGGTCGCGGAAGTCGATCACTTCCTCGTAGTTGTGGCCGGTGTCGATGTGCACGAGCGGGAACGGCAGCGTCGTCTTGCGGTTCGCGCCGAGGCCGAACGCCTTCAGCGCGAGGTGCAGCACGACGACCGAGTCCTTGCCGCCCGAGAACAACAGCGCCGGCTTGCTGCATTCCGCAACGAGTTCGCGCAGGATGTGGATCGACTCGGCTTCGAGCCAGTCGAGGTGGCCCATGCGGTCGTCGGCACCGGTGGGCGGGGCAAAGGCGGATTGCTCGAGCGTCGTGCTCATGATTTCAGTCCTTCTCTTCTGGGTTCGTGCCGCCCGCTCGCGCGGGCGGCGCAATATTCGGTTTCTTGTCGGCTTTCAGTGCGCGGCGCCGGCTTCGGCATTCGCCGGAATCGGCGTGATCGCGATGTGCAGCCCGCATTCCTTCGTGTCGCGCGACTCCCACCACCAGCGGCCCGCGCGGCTGTCCTCGCCGGGGCGGATCGCGCGCGTGCACGGCTCGCAGCCGATGCTCGGGTAGCCGCGTGCATGCAGCGGGTTGACCGGCACGTCGAACGCCTTCAGGTATGCCCACACGTCGGCTTCCGTCCAGTCGGCGAGAGGATTGTACTTCGCGATCCCGCGCGCTTCGTCCCGTTCCTCCTCGTGCAGCTCCGCACGCGTGACCGACTGCTCGCGGCGCTGGCCCGTGACCCATGCGCCGACGTCGGCCAGCGCGCGGTTCAGCGGCTCGACCTTGCGGATGTGGCAGCACGACTTGCGCAGCTCGACGCTTTCGTAGAACGCGTTCAGGCCGTGCTCGGCGACGTACTGGTCGACCGCATCCTGGCGCGGGTGAAACTGCTCGATCTCGTAGCCGTAGCGCTCGCGCACGCGGTCGATCATGCCCAGCGTTTCCGCGTGCAGGCGACCGGTGTTCAGCGAGAAGATGCCGATCGCCACGCCCTTCGACAGGATCGCGTGCGTGAGCAGCATGTCTTCCGCGGCGAGGCTGCTCGCGAACTTCACCTTCTCGTGGCGCGCGCCGATCTGCGCGAGCAGCGTGTCGAGGCGCTCGACCTTCGCGGCGAGTTCGGGCGTGAGTGCGGTCGCGGTGCTCATGCGCTCACCTTCGCGTCGACCGCGGCGTCGCGGCGGCGGAACAGCGGTGCCGGCTCGTCGAACGCGCCCTGGTAACGCTGCGTGAATTCGCCGAACGCATTCAGCGCGTCGCGGATGTCCTTGTCGGCACGCACCGCGAACGCGTCGAAGCCGCAACGCGACATGTACAGCAACTGGTCCCGCAGCACGTCGCCGATCGCGCGCAGCTCGCCGGTCCAGCCGTGGCGCTCGCGCAGCAGGCGCGCGATGCTGTAGCCGCGGCCGTCCGCGAAGCGCGGGAAATCGACGGCGATCAGCGAGATCGCACCGAAGTCGGTCACGAGATCGGCCGGCTCGCTGTCCGGCGCGAGCCATACGCCGAGTTCTTCCTTCGTCTTCGCGGCGACGAGCGCCGCGCGCTCGGCCTGCCACAGCGCGAACGGCACCAGCACCTTGCCGGCCGGCAACGCGTCGACCGCGGGCAGCGCACCGTCTTCCGACGCGCGCACGACCTGCCATGCGTCGTCGATCACTGCGCGGTTCTTGATAATCGAAGCCATCTGCAAATTCCTTCTACCCGGTTGGTTACGCGTTCACTGCCTGGCGCGCCGCATACACGCGCTCCTTGAACGGCGCGATGCCGATGCGGTCGTACGTGTCGATGAAGCGCTCGCCGTCGATGCGCGTCTCGACGAACGTGTCGATCAGCTTCGCGATCACGTCCGGCACTTCCTCCGCGGAGAACGACGGCCCGATCACGCGGCCGAGGCGCGCGCCGTTGCGGCCCGTGCCCTGCTCGCCGCCGAGCGACACCTGGTACCACTCGGCGCCGTCCTTGTCGACACCGAGAATGCCGATGTTGCCCACGTGATGGTGACCGCACGAGTTCATGCAACCGGAAATGTTCAGCGACAGGTCGCCGAGGTCGTACACGTAGTCCAGATCGTCGAAACGTTGCTGGATCGCCAGCGCGATCGGGATCGACTTCGCGTTCGCGAGCGAGCAGAAGTCGCCGCCCGGGCACGCGATGATGTCGGTCAGCAGGCCGATGTTCGGCGTCGCGAAACCGGCCGCCTTCGCCTTTTCCCACACCGCGAACAGGTCGCGCTTCTTCACGTTGGCGAGAATCAGGTTCTGCTCGTGCGACACGCGCAGTTCTCCGAACGAGTACGCGTCGGCCCAGTCGGCCACCAGGTCCATCTGCGCATCGGTCGCGTCGCCCGGGGCCACGCGGTGATCCTTCAGCGACAGCGTGACGGCGGCATAGCCCGGCACCTTGTGCGGCGCGACGTTGCGCTCGACCCAGCGCGCGAACGCCTTGTTCTCGAGCAGGTGCTGTTCGAACGACGCGTCGGTGTCGGCGAGCTTCTCGTAGACGGGCGGCTTGAAGTATTGCGACACGCGGTCGACTTCCGCCTGCGTGAGCGTCGACGGGCCGTCCTTCAGGTGCTGCCACTCGTCCTCGACCTGCTGCGCGAACTTCGCGGGCGACAGCGCCTTCACGAGGATCTTGATCCGCGCCTTGTACAGGTTGTCGCGGCGGCCGTAGCGGTTATATACACGCAGCACGGCTTCGCAGTAGGTCAGCAGGTGCTGCCACGGCAGGTCTTCCTTGATCACCGCGCCGACGATCGGCGTACGGCCGAGGCCGCCGCCCGCGAGAATGCTGGCGACCACTTCACCCTGCGCGTTCTTCTTCAGGTACACGCCGAGGTCGTGGATCTGCACGGCCGCGCGATCGTGCTTCGAGCCGGACACAGCGATCTTGAACTTGCGCGGCAGCCATGCGAATTCGGGATGGAACGTCGACCACTGGCGCAGGATTTCCGACCACGGACGCGGATCGATCTCCTCGTCCTGCGCGACGCCGGCGAACTGGTCGGCCGTGATGTTGCGAATGCAGTTGCCCGACGTCTGGATCGCGTGCATCTGCACCGACGCGAGCTTCGCGAGGATCTCGGGCGTTTCCTCGAGCTGGACCCAGTTGAACTGGATGTTCGAGCGCGTCGAGAAGTGGCCGTAGCCGCGGTCGTGTTCGCGGGCGATGCGCGCCAGCATGCGGAGCTGCTCGCTGCGCAGGTTGCCGTACGGAATCGCGATGCGGTGCATGTACGCGTGGCGCTGCATGTACAGGCCGTTCTGCAGGCGCAGCGGACGGAACTCGTCCTCGCTCAACTCACCCGACAGGCGGCGGCGCACCTGATCGCGGTACTGCGCGACTCGCTCGTCGACGATCGTCTGGTCGTACTGGTCGTACTGATACATTCGGGGACCCCAGGGTTTTCGTGATGACCGCGCGACGTCCTAGCCACGTCGCGCCCGGATCTCGGTTCCGTCGCCATCGCCGGCGTTCCGCTGCCCGGCTGGATTGCTAATGACGAAAACAGATATCCATATTTGAAAAACTCCGGTGAATCGTAATAAACTCGCCTTATATTTCAAACGACTAAAAAATTCTGTTGATATGCGGAAGGGTTATAAATGAACCTGCACCAATTTCGCTTCGTGCGCGAGGCCGTCCGGCAGAATTTCAACCTCACCGAGGCCGCCAAGGCGCTCTACACGTCGCAACCGGGGGTGTCCAAGGCGATCATCGAGCTCGAGGACGAACTCGGCGTGGAGATCTTCACGCGGCACGGCAAGCGCGTGCGCTCGCTCACCGAGCCGGGCAGGATCATCCTCGCGTCGGTCGAGCGGATCCTGCAGGAAGTTGAAAGCCTGAAAAGGGTCGGAAAAGATTATGCAGCCCAGGATCAGGGCAACCTGACGATCGCCGCCACCCACACGCAGGCCCGCTACTCGCTGCCGGCGGCCATCGCCGAGTTCAAGAAGCGCTTCCCGAAGGTGCACCTGTCGATCCTGCAGGGCAGCCCGACGCAGGTCGCCGAGATGGTGATCCACGACCAGGCGGATCTCGCGATCGCGACCGAGGCAATTGCCGACTACAAGGAACTCGTGTCGCTGCCCTGCTTCCAGTGGCATCACGCGGCCGTGGTACCCGCCGACCATCCGCTGCTCGAACGCAAGCCGGTCACGCTGGACGATCTCGCGCAATACCCGCTGATCACGTACGACGACGCGTTCGCCGGCCGCAAGAAGATCAATCACGCATTCGCGCTGCGCGGGTTGTCGCCGGACATCGTGCTCGAGGCAATCGACGCCGACGTGATCAAGACTTACGTCGAACTCGGCCTCGGCGTCGGCATCATGGCCGACATCGCATTCAACCCGGAGCGCGACCGCAACCTGCGGCTGATTCCGGTCGGCCACCTGTTCGGCAGCAACGTGACGCGCGTCGCGCTCAAGCAGGGCGCCTACCTGCGCAGCTATGTATATACGCTCGTGGAGCTGCTGTCGCCGACGCTGAACCGCAAGCTGATCGAACAGGCGCTCAAGGGCGAATCCGAATCGTACGAGCTTTGAAGGACAGGTATAAACACAGGGGCGCAAATCGCGCCCCTTTTTATTGCCCGACGGAGATTTCCGCATGACGCTTCCCGCCCTGCTGTGCCGAGCCGCCGGCGCCGCGCTCCTGATCGCCTGCGCGGCCGCGCATGCCGACCTGAAGGTCGGCGTCGACCTGTCGTCGACCGGCCCGGCCGCCGTGATCGGCATCACCAGCAAGAACGCGATCCTGATGTGGCCGAAGACCATCGCCGGGCAGCCGCTGCAGGTGACGGTGCTCGACGACGCGTCCGACCCCGGCGCCGCCGTGCGCAACATCCGCAAGCTGGTCGACGAGGATCACGTCGACGTCGTGGTCGGGCCGAACATCACGCCGGCCGCGCTAGCGGCGCTCGACGCGGTGGCGGCCGCGCAGACGCCGATGATCACGCTGGTCGGCTCCGGCGCGATCGTCGAGCCGCAGGAAGGCGCGCGGACCTGGGCATTCAAGATGGCGCAGAGCGACAGCGCGATGGCCGACGTGATGACGCGCTACATGGCCAACCACGGCGTGAAGACGGTCGGCTTCATCGGCTTCGCGGACAGCTACGGCGACAGCTGGCTGAATGAATTCACACGCTTCGCGGAAGTCCGCAAAATTCGCGTGATCGCGACGGAGCGCTTCAACCGCACCGACGCAAGCGTTACCGGCCAGTCGCTGAAGCTGATCGCGGCAAAGCCGGACGCGATCCTGATCGCGGGCTCGGGCACGCCGGCCGTGCTGCCGCAGCGCACGCTGATCGAGCGCGGCTACAAGGGCGCGATCTACCAGACGCACGGGATCGCGACGCCGGAATTCATCAAGCTCGGCGGCAAGGACGTCGACGGGACGCTGTTCCCGACCCAGCCGGTCGTCGTTGCGCGCACGTTGCCCGCCGACCATCCGGCCCGCAAGACCGCGCTTGCGTTCGTCGATGCATATGAAACGAAATACGGTGCCGGCACCGTCACGCAGTTCGCGGGCGATGCGGCGGGCGTGTATCCGCGCCTCGCCGACGCGGTCGGCCGCGCACTCAAGGCAGCACAGCCCGGCACGCCGGCCTTCCGCGCGGCGCTGCGGCGCGAGCTCGAACGCGCGCACGAGCTCGTCGTGCCGAACGGCGTCGTCAACACCAGCGACAAGGATCACGTAGGGCTCGATCAGCGCGCGAGCGTGATGGGGATCGTGAAACAGGGCAAGTTCGTCTACCTGAGCCAGTAACGTACGAACGGCCGCCGGGCGGCTTGCCCGGCGGCTCATTTTCCGCCATAATCCGCGTTTCGCCGCGCACAATCGCATGCGCGGCCAGGATCAAAGCCCAGGTGGTGAAATTGGTAGACGCAGGGGACTCAAAATCCCCCGCCGCAAGGCGTGCCGGTTCGATTCCGGCCCTGGGCACCAGTATTTCGCAGCGCGTCATGCGCTGCGTCCCTCGAAACCCGCGCAGCTCGCCGCTCCGCGGGTTTTTTGTTGTTCGCCACACGCGACGCAACGCGGGGCCGCGCGCGGCGGTCGAAGCATCATGACCGATGCGCGACACGGAGGCCGCTCATGTTCCTGCGCAAGGTGTCGCCCCTGCTCCGCGCCCGCATGCTCGCCGCCATGCTGCTGCTCGTGCTGGGCGGATGCGACGTGCTGACCGCCCCGCCCGTGCCCGACTGGCCGGGTCCGCATGCGCCTTATCCGTTCCCGGACGACGTCCCGCACCGCACCGAATGATCGCCACGCGCCGTGCCGCCGCGCACGCTCAGGCCGTCAGCTCGCGCACGAAGTCCAGAAACACGCGGACCTTGGCGGCAACCAGATTCGACGCGTGGTGATAGGCATAAAGCGGAAAGGTCTCGTCCGCCCATTCCGGCAGCAGTTGAACCAGCCGCCCGTCGGCGAGGATGTCCCGCGCATAGAGCGCCAGCAGCTGCGCGACGCCCTCGCCGCCCAGGCACGCGCCGAGCAGCCCGCCCGTATCGTTGACCATCAGCCGGCCGGTCGCGTCGACCGGCACCACGTCCTTGCCGCGATGAAATACCCAGTCATACGGCCGGCCAGTCACCGGATCGCGGATCAGCACGCAGCGATGCCCGCTCGCGAGATCCCGCGGATGCCGCGGCTCGCCGTGACGCGCGATGTAGCCGGGCGACGCGCAGGTGAGCACGCGCGTCTCCAGCAGCAGCCGTGCACGATATGACGACGGCTCCGGAATGCCGAAGCGCACGGCCACGTCGAATCCGTCGGCCACGAGGTCGCCCATCCGGTCGCGCACGCTGATCTCGACCGACAGGTCGGGGAAACGATCGAGGAACTCGGCCATCCTCGGCGCCAGCACGTAGTGGCCGAAGGTGCCGTCCACGTTGACCCGCAACCGCCCCCTCACGCGCGCCCGCGAACGACCGGCATCGACCGCCGCCTCCTCGATGCCGGCCAGCAGCGGTGCCACGGCCTCGTAGAAGCGCCGCCCTTCGTCGGTCAGCGTGATCGCGCGCGCCGTCCGGTTGAAGATCCGGATGCCGACGCGCTCCTCCAGCCGCGCGACCGCCCGGCTCACCGCCGGCTGCGTAAGGCCCATCGCCTCGCCCGCGCGCGCGAACGTGCCGGCCTCGATCACCGCCGAAAGCACGCCGATTCCGCTCAGAAGTCTGCTGTCGAATGCCATGAGACATACTTTTAGTCATTCATGATCTGATCATTATTCATTATTTTTATTGATCGAGGGCGCCTACATTAGTCCTGTCGCCGGATCCCCCGGCACTTACTCGCCAAGGAGCAGGACATGAGCACATCGAAACAGGTCGCCCTCGTCACGGGCTCGTCGCGCGGCATCGGCGCGGAAATCGCGCGTCGTCTGGCCCGGGACGGCTTCAGCGTCGTCGTGAACTACGCGGGCAGCGCAGGCGCGGCCCGCGAAGTGGTCGACACGATCACCGCCGACGGCGGCGAGGCCGTCGCGGTACAGGCCGACATCGTCGATCCGGGCGCCGTGGCCGCGCTGTTCGACGCGGCCGAGCACGCATTCGGCCGCATCGACGTGGTCGTCAACAGTGCGGGCATCATGAAGCTCGCCCCCCTCGCCGAACTCGACGACGCCGTGTTCGACGAAACCGTCGCGATCAACCTGAAGGGTGCGTTCAACGTCAGTCGCGAGGCCGCGAAGCGCGTGCGCGACGGCGGCCGCATCGTGAACCTGACGTCGAGCGTGATCGGCATGCGCCTGCCGAGCTACGGCGCATACATCTCGACCAAGGCGGCCGTCGAAGCGATGACGCAGGTGCTCGCCCAGGAAATGCGCGGCCGCCGCATCAACGTGAACGCCGTCGCGCCAGGGCCGGTCGCGACCGAGCTGTTCCTGCACGGCAAGAGCCCCGAGCTCATCGACCGCATGGCGAAGCTGAACCCGCTCGAGCGGCTCGGCCAGCCCGGCGACATCGCCAGCGTTGTCGCATTCCTCGCCGGCCCCGACGGCGCGTGGGTCAACGGCCAGATCCTGCGCGCCAACGGCGGCATGTGCTGATGCACGCCGTGATACCGCGCAACAGGGCCGCCGATCGCGGCCCGTGCCCCCCGCTTTCCGGAGATCGATCATGAAGGAAGTCATTCTCGTCACGGGCGCATCCAGCGGCTTCGGCCTGCTGACCGCCCAGGCGCTTTCCCGCGCCGGCCATACGGTCTACGCGTCGATGCGCGAGAGCACCGGCCGCAACGCGCCGTGCGTCGCCGCAATCGCCGCCTATGCGCAGGAGCACGGTGTCGACCTGCGCACCGTCGAACTCGACGTCAGCAACGACGCATCGGTCGCCGGCGCGATCGAACGCGTGATCGTCGACAACGGCCGCCTCGACGTCGTCGTCCACAACGCCGGCCACATGGTGTTCGGGCCTGCCGAAGCGTTCACGCCCGACCAGCTCGCGCAGCTCTACGACATCAACGTCGTGTCGACCCAGCGCGTGAACCGCGCCGCGCTGCCGCACCTGCGTCGCCAGGGCCGCGGCCTGCTCGTGTGGGTGTCGTCCTCGTCGGCGCGCGGCGGCACGCCGCCGTTTCTCGCCCCCTACTTCGCCGCGAAGGCCGCGATGGATTCGCTCGCGGTGTCCTATGCCGCCGAGCTCGCGCGGTGGGGGATCGAGACGTCGATCGTCGTGCCGGGCGCGTTCACCCGCGGCACGAACCACTTCGTCCATGCTGGCAAGCCGGCCGATACCGCCGTGCAAGCTGCCTACGACAGCGGACCGTACGCGGGCGTCGCCGATCGGGCGTTGAGCGGCCTCGCCGCGCTGGAGCCTGCGGACGCCGATGCCGGCGCCGTCGCGACGGCGATTGCCGGGCTCGTCGCCGCGCCGGCCGGCAAGCGCCCGTACCGCGTCTTCGTCGATCCGTCACAGGACGGCGCCGAGGAAGTGTTTCGCATCGGCGATCGCATCCGCCGCGAGATGTTCAGGAACATCGGCCTCGCCGATCTGCTCGCGCCGCGCGTCAGCACTTGAGCAACGTTGAGCGCCGTTGCGCGCCGTGCCGGCCGGCCCGTCAACCGCGCGCGCAGAACCGCAGAATCGCGTCGGCGACGGTCGACGGCGCCTCGCGCTGCGGAAAATGCCCGATGCCGTCAAGTACGGTGCGCTCGTAGCGGCCGGTGAAGAATCGCTCGCGCCCGGCGGAAGTTTCGGGCCCATTGCAGGCGTCCGCGGCGCCGTGCAGTACGAGCGTCGGGAGCGACAGCACCGGCGCCGGCGTCAGTTTCGCTTCGTCTTGCGCGTACGCGGCGCCGCCGTCGACGAATCCCCAGCGATAGCGGTACGAGCGCAGCACCACGTCGATCCAGTCAGGCCCGTCGAACGACTCGGCCGCCGCATCGAAGTCACGTTCGTCGTACCAGCCGGCCGGCGACCATGTGTCCCACATCAGGCGCGCGAACGCGCGGCGATCGTCGCGCAGCGCCTGCTCGCCGCGCGGCGTCGCCATATACCAGTGGTACCAGTAGTTGCGCGCCTGCTGCAGCGACAGCGGCTGAGCCGGATCGTTCGTGCCGTACCCGACCGACAGCATCACCAGGTGCGACGCCGCCCCGTCGCGCAGGCCACACGCGTTCGCCACCGCGCGGGCGCCCCAGTCGTGCCCGACCAGGACCGGCCGCTCGATGCCGAGCGCGTCGACGAACTCAAGCAGGTCGCGGCCGAGCGCCGCGAGCCGGCCACTACGCGGGGTCCCCGGATCACGAAAACAAGTCGGCGCAAAGCCGCGCAATGCCGGCGCCAGCACGCGATAGCCGCGCAGGCTCAGCGTTTGCGCCACGGCTTCCCACCCGGCCGGGCTGTCCGGCCAGCCGTGCAGCAACACGGCCACGCGCTCGCCTTGCGGATTCCATTCCAGATACGCGACGTCTAGCGACGCGGTCATCGCATGCCGATAAGCAGTCATCGTGCCCTCCTCCAAGTTCGGTCCGGAGAACGATGGTAGATCCGGATCTCATCACGATTCGCGGAGTATCATGACTCATTGTTCGAATATCACGTTGAATTCATCGATGGAACCACCGACCGATCCCGCGTCGACCGCGCTCGACATCACGCTGCTCCGCACCTTCCTCGAGGTGGTCGATCGCCACGGCTTCGCGCCGGCCGCCGAACGTCTCGCGCTGACGCCATCTGCGGTCAGCGGCCACATCAAGCGGCTCGAACAAGCGGCCGGCACGCTGCTGCTCGCGCGCACCACGCGCCGCGTCGCGCTCACGCCGGCCGGCGACACGCTGTATGCGTACGCACGCAACATCGTCGACATGGAGCGCGAAGTCCGCGCCCGGCTGCGCGGCGCGCCGGCGCACGGCCCGCTGCGCGTCGGCGCGTCGGAGGATTTCGCCGGCACGTGGCTGCCGCAGGTGTTGCGCACGTTCCGCGACAGCCATCCGCGCACGTCGATCGAACTGAAGGTCGGCATCACCGCGTCGCTGCTGCGGGAGCAAGCGCTGGGCCGGCTCGATGTCGTGTTCGGCAAGCAATGCCGGCTGGTCGACACGCCGGGCGAACCGCTGTGGGAGGAACCCCTGGTGTGGGCTTTCGCGGCGGATACGGCATTCGACGCCGACGGTGGCGTGCCGCTCGCGCTGTTTCCGGAGCCGTGCGTATATCGGGAAGCCGCGGTGGCCGCGCTCGCCGCCGCGCTGCGGCCGTTTCGCGTGCTGTTCGAAAGCGGCAGCATGGCCGGCTGCGTGTCGGCGGCGCTCGCCGGCTTCGCGGTCACGGCGCTCGCGCGCAGCCAGTTGCGCGACGGCCTGCGCGAATGCGGCGTGCAAGACGGCCTGCCGGCGCTGCCGGCCGCGCGCTTCTACGCATTCGCGTCGAAACCCGGCGGCGCCAGCGCCGCGCTGATCGACGCGGTGCGGGCGACCGGGCGCACGCGGCAGTTCGCCGCCTGAGCGCGCGCGGCACAATGGCCGCGCCTAGCGGACGTACCACGCCTGCCGCGTCGCACCTCTGCGGATGGATCGGAGTCACCGGCCGGCGAATGGCGAACGGTCTGAGGGTTGGGACACGACGCCGTTTTCAGTCGCCGCTGCCGGCCGCGCCGGCGTCGTTCAACGCCTCTGCCATCAATTCGCCGAACCAGTGGACGAACGCGTTGAGCCGCCGCGACCGGTGCCGACGGTGCGGGTACACGGCCGACACGTCCATCGGCGCGGCGCGGTAGCCGGGCATCACCTCGACGAGCGCGCCGCCGTCGAGCAGATGCTGGACGTCGAAGCGCGGAATCTGGATCAGGCCCATCCCGGCGATGCAGCTCGCGATATAGGTCTCCGCGTTGTTGACGATCACGCGGCTCGGCAGCGTCAGCACGTGCCGGTCGCCGTCCATGCAGTATTCCCACGCGAGCTCGCGCCCCGTCGTCGGCGACGCATAGCCGATCGCCCAGTGCCCGTGCGCGAGCGCATCCGGATGGTCGGGCACGCCGCATTCGCGCAGATAGTCGGGGCTCGCGCAGTTGATCAGCGCGAACTGGCCGAGCGGCCTGACCACGAGGCTGCTGTCCGCGAGCCGCCCGACCCGGATCGCGCAGTCAACGCCCTCCTGCACGAGATCGATCGAGCGGTCGGTCGAGCCAAGCGACAGCTGGAGCTTCGGGTAGCGGCGAAACAGCGACGGCAACGCGGGCGCGATCACGCGGCGCGCGATCCGGCTCGGCACGTCGACGCTCAGGCGCCCGATCACGTCGCGCTCGCGGCGGCGGAACAGGCGATCGAGGTCGTCGGCCTCCGCAAGCAGCCGCCGGCCGCGCTCGAGCAGCAGCGCGCCGTCGGCCGTCAGCTGCACCTGCCGGGTCGTGCGATGCAGCAGTCGCGTGCCGAGCGCGGCCTCCAGTTGCTGGACGGCCGCCGACACCGTCGCGCGCGGCACGTCGAGCGCATTCGCAGCCTTGATGAAGCTGCCCATCTCGGCTACCTGAAGGAAGATTCTGACCTGGTCCAGCTTGTCCATCGGTGGGCGGAAAACGCGAGTTCGGACGATCGTCACGGGCGAGCGCAGCACGTCGCGGCCGGCCCCGGCGACACAAGGAAAACGGGCGCGCGGCCTCGTATCCGCGCGCCCGCCCATTGTCCATGCAAACGCTCCATTGCGGGCGCCGCGCGTGCTCGACGACCGTCCGGACAGCGTGTTACTTGGTCGTATAGCCGCCGTTGATCAGGATCGTCTGGCCGGTGATCCACCAGCCGTCGGTCACGAGATGGCGGATGAACGGCACGACGTCCTCGATGTCGGTGAGGCCGGTCTTGCTGAACGGCGAGAGCGCTGCCGCCGTCTTGTGGTACGCGACCGCGTCGGCGCCTTCGGCCGGGTAGAAGAACGGCGTATCCATCGGGCCCGGCCCGACCGCCGTCACCGAGATGCCGCGCGCGCCGTATTCTTTCGACGCCGCGCGCGTGAAGTGCTCGACCGGCGCCTTCGATCCCTCGTAGGCCGCGTAGAACGGCGTGAACGCGCCGAGCAGCGACGTCACGAGCGTGACGAGCTTGCCGTGATCCTCGAGGTGCCGCCCCGCTTCCTTGATGAAGAAGAATGCCGACTTGCTGTTCACCGCGAACATCTCGTCGTATTCGGCTTCTGAGATTTCGGTGAACGGCTTCTTCAACACCTTGCCGACGGTATTGATCGCGATGTCGATCTTGCCGAAGCGCTGCTTCGCGTCGCCGAACAGCTTCTCGACCGCGGCGGCCGTCGTCAGGTCGACCTGGAACGTCGCGGCTTGCGCGCCGGCCGCGCGCACGGCGGCGGCCGTCTCTTCGGCCTGCGCCTGCGACGCCGCGCTGTTGTAGTGAATCGCCACCGCCTTCGCGCCGTGGCCGGCCAGATCCCGGGCGATCAGCCCGCCGAGATTCTTGGCGCCGCCTGCGATCAGGACGACCTTGTCTGCGAGCGTGTGAGTAGCCACGGTTGACTCCTTTTTACGATGAATGAAGCTAGGAGTGTAGGCACGCGTGGCGCACCGGTCAGCCGTGCATGGCTGGATGGATTATCCAGAAAAGCGATCCAATCGGGCATCCGGAATGGTCAGCTACCCCACCGACGTGGGCGGCGAAATCTGCTCGACGCGACACATTGCACCGCATCGCCACCGCACGCACGCGCGTCAGCGTGCGTAAAGCGCTGCGTCGATCTTGCCGAGCAACCATTGCATGCCGGCCAGATGCTGCAGGTCGTGGCTGCACAGATAATGGACCAGACCGCGCACGGTCAGCGCGCCGTAGCCTTCGAACTCGCCGGTGCGCGCAAACTGCTCGGGCGTCAGGCGCGACACGAGCTCGAGCGTCTCGCGCCGCGCATCGCGAATCGCCGCGAGCACGTCGGACGCGTACGCGGCATCGTAGCGCTTGATCGCGAGCGCGTCGCCGTCGACCGACACGAGCAGCGGATGATCCTCATCGAGCATCCGCCTCAACCGCACGTGATAACCGTCGATCTCGATGTCACGCACGTGGCAGAGTTGCCCGAGCGGCGAGAAGTGCTCGCTCGGCATGCCACTCCAGTCATCGGGGATCCAGCGCGCATAGCCGTCCGGCACGGCGGCGAAATGGGCTTCGAGCTGGCGGGGAAAATCGGCGAGTGCATCGAGCGTCGTCGGATTCATGCGGCGAACTCCGTGTCGGAAGGCAACGGCGGCAGCCCTCGCACGGAGCTGCCGCCGCCGTGGCGCGACTTCACTCGGACACCGTCTTTCCGTGAAAAGGGAACGTGCGCCGCGTCGCGCGCGGCGCTTTGCAGCTTACCAGCGCGCACGGACTCGTGCCGGTGCCGGCGCGCCGCTTGATAGAATGCGCGCGCTATGGACCTCGAAAGCATTCTCTATACGCAGGGCTTCGGCTCGCGCCGCCAGTGCCGCGGCCTGATCGAAACGGGCCGCGTCACCGTCGCGGGCGCGAGCGCGACCGACCCCGACGCGTCGTTCGACACCGACGGCCTCGTGTTCACGGTCGACGACACCGCCTGGCCGTTCCACGCCCGCGCGTATCTCGCGCTCAACAAGCCGGCCGGCTACGAGTGCTCGCGCGAGCCGCAACACCACGCGAGCGTGTTCAGCCTGCTCCCCGCGCCGCTCGTCGCCCGCGGCGTGCAGTGCGTCGGCCGCCTGGACCAGGACACGACGGGCCTGCTGCTGCTGTCCGACGACGGCCAGTTCGTGCACGCGTACACGTCGCCGAAGCGCAAGGTGCCGAAAACCTACGTCGCGACCGTGCGCCACCCGCTCGACGACGCCCAACTGGACGCACTGCGCGCCGGGGTGCAGCTGCACGGCGAGCCGAAGCCGATCGCGGCGGTCGCCGCCGACGCGCGCGACACGCACGCGCTTGCGCTGACCGTCCTCGAAGGTAAATATCATCAGGTGAAACGCATGGTCGCCGCAGCCAGCAACCGCGTCGAGGCGCTGCACCGCGAGAGCATCGGCGGTTTCACGCTGCCGGACGACCTGGCGCCGGGCGCATGGCGCTGGCTCGGGGAAGACGACCTTTCAGCCCTGCGCAATCCCGTCAAAACCCTGTAAGGGAAAATCCGCACGATCGTTCGATGCTCGCCCGCGTCGCGGCCGCTCGTTCCCCCGCTATACTGAAATCACAAGCTGTACGAGCAGCGATGCAGGGGAGACATCATGCATATCAACCATTCTTTCGAACTGTCGTACGTGACAATCGCGTTCGCGATCATGGGTGCGATCGTGATCGGCGCCTTGCTGGCCACGATGCACATGAAGCACAAATATCACCCGAACCTGATCGGCGCGCTGATCGGTGCGTTGCTGTGCTTCCTGCTGATCGAGGCGTTACCGGCGCTGACCTGACACGCCGTGCGGCGCGAGCGTTTGAAGGAATTCATCTACGGTCGGATAGCGCAACGTCACGCACAATTCGGCCTTGAGCCGCGCATTGGACAGGCGCCGCGACTCGCGCATGAACGACAGGAGCGTCGGCTCGAGCCGATGCTCGGCGTCCGCGCGGCTGATCCGCGGCGGCAGCGGCAGGCCGAACACCTGCGCGACCCGGTCGAAATACTCTCCCATCCGCAGTTCGCTGTCGTCCGACGCGTGCACGGCGCGCGCCGGCTTGCCGCGTACGGCCGCGCGCCGCAGGATCGCCGCGAGGTCGTCCGCATGGATATGGTTCGTGTAGACGTCGTCGGCCGCGTCGAGCGCCGGCGTGCCGCGCTCGAGCCGCGCGAGCGGCAGCCGGTTCGCCGCGTAGATGCCGGGAATGCGCACGATGCGCGCGGACAGCACGCCGCGCACCGTCGCGGCCCGTAGCTGACGCTCGGCCGACACGCGCCGGTACGCGCGCGGATTCGCGGGGCGCAGCGGCTGCGTCTCGTCGATGCGCGCCCCGCCGCAATCGCCGTAGACGCCCGTCGTGCTGGCGTAGACGAGCGTCGGCGCGCGAAGGGCGTCGGGTACAATACGCGCTGCCCGCGCCGGCACGCCGGCCTGTCGGGTCGCGGCGCGCAACGTGCGGAGCCGGCCGACCGACGACACCGCCGGTGCGAATGATCGCCGCGCAGGCACGGACAATGCGGCGATCAGCGCGCGGGTGCGGCGATCGTCGCGGCCGTCGGATTGCGGCGGCGCGAGATGCAGGATCGTGCGGGCGAGCCCCGCGATACGTCCGAGCGTCGCCCGCCGATCGAGGTCGCCGACGATCGGCGTCGCGCCTGCCGCGCGCAATTCGTCGCAGCGGTCCGGATGGCTCGTCAGCGCGACGATGCGCAGGTTGCCGCGCGCGGCGCGCCATTGCGCGACGCAGCGCAGGCCGACGTCGCCGCAGCCGACGATCAGTGCGCGCGGCCGGCGCAGGATTCGAGTCGCGATCATGTTGGTTGCGAAATCAGTAGCCACCGTTGCGCGGCGCGCAACGGGTTTGCATTGTAGCTGCCGTGCCGACATGCACGGTCCCCACATTTTGTTCTATTTGGTTCTATGGCATTCAACGTTACTCTCAAGCAAAGCGGCCGGCAGTTCCAGGTCGAGTCGGACGAAACCGTGCTGGCGGCGGCGCTGCGCCAGAACGTCCATCTGCCGTACGGGTGCAAGAACGGCGCGTGCGGCTCCTGCAAGGGCCAGATCGTGTCGGGCCAGATCGAACAGGGTCCGCACGCCGCGTCGGCACTGTCCAACGACGAACGCACGCGCGGCCTCGCGCTGCTCTGCTGCTCGAAGGCGCAGTGCGACCTCGAGATCGACGTGCGCGAAATCGCCGGCGTCGACGGCGTGCAGGTGAAGAAGCTGCCGTGCCGGATCGCCGCGCTCGAACGCAAGGCGGACGACGTGATGGTCGTGAAGCTCCAGTTGCCCGCCAACGAACGCCTGCAATACCTCGCGGGCCAGTATGTCGAGTTCATCCTGAAGGATGGTTCGCGCCGCAGCTACTCGATGGCGAACGCGCCGCACGAGGAAGGTCCGATCGAGCTGCACATCCGCCACATGCCGGGCGGCAAGTTCACCGACCACGTGTTCGGCGCGATGAAAGAGCGCGACATCCTGCGCTTCGAAGGCCCGCTCGGCACGTTCTTCCTGCGCGAGGATTCCGACAAGCCGATCGTGCTGCTCGCGTCGGGCACCGGCTTCGCGCCGATCAAGGCGATCATCGAACACGTGAAGCACACGGGCATCACGCGCCCGATGACGCTGTATTGGGGCGCGCGTCGCAAGAAGGACATCTACCTCGGCGAGCTCGCCGAGCAATGGGCGCGCGAAATCCCGAACTTCAAGTACGTGCCGGTGTTGTCCGAGCCGGACGACGCAGACCAGTGGACGGGCCGCACCGGCTTCGTCCACCGCGCGGTGATCGAGGACCTGCCCGATCTGTCGGGCCACCAGGTGTACGCATGCGGCGCGCCGGTGATGGTCGAATCCGCGCAGCGCGACTTCACGCAGCACCACGCGCTGCCGGCCGACGAGTTCTACGCGGATTCGTTCACGAGCGCCGCCGATCTCGCGCATCCGGTCTGAGCACCGGGCGCGCCCGCGTCCCCTGCTGTCCGCCGCCGTGTCACATCCGTGGCATCGCGGCGGTTTACAGTGGGACGCGGGATGCCTTATGCTTGCGCACATGAACCGCTTCCTGTCCGCTCTCCGACGTCGCCGCTCGCCGCTCCGCCCGGATGCCGCCGGCTCGTCACGGACTCGCGCGTAACCCTCCTCCGCTTCACCGGTTACGCACAAGCTGTTCGACCTACCAGCCACGGCCTTCCGTGGCTTTTTTATTGCCCGTTTCCCTTTCAACGCCCGCTGGAGTCTGCTGCCATGCCCCTGAACGATTACCCGATCGACTCGCTGATGTACATCACGAACCGCCCCGACATCGTGTTTACGCACGGCAAGGGTTCGTGGCTCTACGATCACACGGGCAAGCGCTATCTGGACTTCATTCAGGGCTGGGCCGTCAACAGCCTCGGCCACTGCAACGACGGCATCGTCGAAGCGCTGAAGACGCAGGCCGAGAAACTTCTGAACCCGTCGCCGGCGTTCTACAACGAACCGATGGCGAAGCTCGCGGGTCTGCTCACGCAGCACAGCGTGTTCGACAAGGTGTTCTTCACGAACAGCGGCGCGGAAGCGAACGAAGGCGCGATCAAGCTCGCGCGCAAGTGGGGCCGCAAGTTCAAGAACGGCGCGTACGAGATCATCACGTTCGACCACAGCTTCCACGGCCGCACGCTCGCGACGATGTCGGCCAGCGGCAAGCCGGGCTGGGACACGATCTACGCACCGCAGGTGCCGGGATTCCCGAAGGCCGAACTGAACGACATCAACTCGGTCGAGAAGCTGATCACCGACAAGACCGTCGCGGTGATGCTCGAACCGATCCAGGGCGAAGGCGGCGTGATTCCGGCGACGCGTGAATTCATGCAGGCGCTGCGCGCGCTGACGAAGCAGCACGACCTGCTGCTGATCGTCGACGAAGTGCAGAGCGGCTGTGGCCGCGCGGGCACGCTGTTCGCGTATGAGTTGTCCGGCATCGAACCGGACATCATGACGCTCGCGAAGGGCATCGGCGGCGGGGCGCCGCTCGGCGCGCTGCTGTCGAAGGCCGACGTCGCAGTGTTCGAGGCCGGCGACCAGGGCGGCACGTACAACGGCAACCCGCTGATGACGGCGGTCGGCCATTCGGTGATCTCGCAACTCGTCGAACCCGGCTTCCTCGAAGGCGTGCGCGCGCGCGGCGAATACCTGAAGCGCAGGCTGCTCGAACTGTCGGAGGAGCGTGGCTTCGAGGGCGAGCGCGGCGAAGGGTTGCTGCGCGCGCTGCTGCTCGGCAAGGACATCGGCCCGCAAATCGTCGAGAAGGCGCGCGACATGCAGCCCGACGGCCTGCTGCTGAACGCGGCGCGCCCGAACCTGCTGCGCTTCATGCCCGCGCTGAACGTGACGACCGAGGAAATCGACCAGATGATGGCGATGCTGCGGTCGGTCCTCGACACGCTGTAGGAGCCCGCCGCGATGGATGCCGCCGCCGATGCTGTCGCTATCCGCCCGTTCGAACGCGCCGACACCGACGCCGTGCTCACAGTCTGGCGCGACGCGTTCCCGCAATACGACGAAGCCGGCGCGCCGCCGCACCGCGATCCGCTGCGATCGATCGAGCTGAAGCTCGCGACGCAGCCGGAACTGTTCTTCGTCGCGACCAGCGGCGCGCGGGTCGTCGGCACGCTGATGGCGGGTTTCGACGGACATCGCGGCTGGCTCTACTCGTTCGGCGTGTCGAACGATGCACGGCGACTCGGCATCGGCCGCGCGCTGATCGCGCATGCGGAACGCGCGCTCGCCGCGCGCGGCTGCCTGAAAGTCAATCTGCAGGTGCTGCCCGGCAACGACGACGCATGCCGCTTCTATGCGGCACTCGGCTATCGCGTCGAGGAACGCATCTCGTTCGGCAAGACGCTGCCGGCCGCCTGACGCCGCCGGCAGCCTCTCCATCAGCGCGTGATCGGCCCCGCGCCCGGCAGCGGATTGCCGAGCGCGTCGGTCGGCACGGCCTGCTGCTCGAACGCCGCGAAATACGCGGCCCACTGCGTATCGCTCACGCGCACGATCAGCGCGCCGTCCTGCCAGACGTCGTTGTGATCGTTGTGGTCGTCACCCGCGCGGTGCAGGTAGTTCGGGCCCGTCGAACCCTGGTTCATGTGCGTGTCGTGGATGCCGTTGCCTTCCGAATACGTGCGGCCGAACACGACGACGTCGAGCCCCTGCGACTGCGCGGCGTTGACTAGCCGCAGCAGCGACGGGATCGGCTCCGCGTTCTCTGTGCCGTCCATCACCGCGCTGGCGCGCCATGCGCCCGTCTCGTTCAGGATGTCGCTGCGCAGATAGTCGAGCGCGGGCAGCGCGGTGTGCCCGGTGAGATCGGTGTAGCCTTCGGCCGCGGCCGCGAGCGTCGCCATGACCGGATGATGGAAATCGTAGACGAGCTTGTAGTTCAGCAGGTCGTCCGCGTCGTTGGTGCCGACGTTGATCGCGACGTCCCAGTCGCCGGTCGGCAATGCGAGCGTCAGGTGAATGTGATACTGGATCTCGTTGCCGTGCGGCGAGCCCTTCAGCCGCGCCACCGACGTCACCTTCGCCTTCACGAAACCGTAGTCCAGACTCATGCGTGCCCTCCGTGTCCCGATGGATCGACCATGCTACGCAACCCGCGTGTCGGTTTGCGGACGGCCGGTTGCGGACGGCCGGTCGCGGACGGCCGGTCGCGGACAGTCTGCCACCAAGTCCCGGGTCGCATGGTCGGCGTCACCGCCGAATGAATGGAGTCGCATCCGCACGCACAGTTCGTCGCCGCGCGCGCCGCGCGAAAAAAAAGCTGTCACGGCATCCCGTGACAGCTTTTCGAAAGCCCTTGCGCGGCACGCCGGCACCCGCCGCCGCGCCGCACCGGCCCGCTCATTCACCCAGATACGCGGCCCGCACCTTCGGATCGTCGAGCATCTGCTTCGCGTCGCCTTCCATCGTGACCGTGCCCGAGTCCATCACGTAACCACGATCGGCTGCCTGCAGCGCGAGGCGCGCGTTCTGCTCGACCAGCAGCACCGTGATGCCCTCCTTCGAGATCTCGCGCACCACTTCGAAGATCTTCTCGACCATGATCGGCGACAGGCCCATCGACGGCTCGTCGAGCAGCAGCAGCTTCGGCTTCGACAGGATCGCACGCGACATCGCCAGCATCTGCTGCTCGCCGCCCGACAGCGTGCCCGCAAGCTGCGTCGCACGCTCCTTCAGGCGCGGGAAGAAGGCGAACATCCGGTCGACGTCCTTCTTGATCTGCTCCTTGTCGTTGCGCAGATACGCGCCCATCTGCATGTTCTCGATGATCGACATCCGCGCGAAGATCCCGCGGCCTTCCGGCACCATCGCGAGGCCGCGCTTGAGCAGCTCGTGCGACGGCACGCCCTTGATCGACTTGCCGTCGTACTCGATGTCGCCCGCGGAGTACGGCTTCAGGCCCGTGATGGCCTTCATCGTCGTGGTCTTGCCGGCACCGTTCGCGCCGATCAGCGTCACGAGTTCGCCCTGGCGGACTTCCATGTCAACACCCTTGACGGCCTGGATGCCGCCGTAGTTGACCTGCAAGCCCTTGATTTTCAACATTGCCGCTGCCATCAGTGCACCCCTGCGCCGAGATATGCCTCAATCACCTTCGGATTCTTCTGCACGTCCTGCGGCAGACCCTCGGCGATCACCTTGCCGTAATCGAGCACCGTCATCCGGTTGCACAATCCCATCACGAGCTTCACGTCGTGCTCGATCAGCAGAATCGTGCGGCCGTCCGAGCGGATCTTGTCGAGCAGGCGCGTGAGTTCGACCTTCTCGGTCGCGTTCATCCCGGCCGCCGGCTCGTCGAGCGCGAGCAGCTTCGGGTCGGTCGCCAGCGCGCGGGCGATTTCCAGCCGGCGCTGGTGACCGTACGACAGGTTGCGCGACGTGTAGTCCGCGTACTGCAGCACGCCCACGTATTCGAGCAGCTCGATCGCGCGCTCCTTGATCTCGCGCTCTTCCTGGCGTTCGGCCGGCGTCTGGAACACCGCGCCCAGCAGCCCGTGCTTGGTCCGCACGTGGCGGCCCACCATCACGTTCTCGAGTGCGGTCATCCCGCCGAACAGGCGAATGTTCTGGAACGTGCGCGCGATGCCCGTCTTCGCGACCTGGTGCACCGCGGTCGGCTTGTATTCCGTGCCGTCGAGCTTGAACTCGCCGGAGTCCGGCGTGTAAAGACCCGTGATCACGTTGAAGAACGTCGTCTTGCCGGCGCCGTTCGGGCCGATCAGGCCGTAGATTTCGCCTTCCTTGATCTCGAGGCCGACGTCGGACAGTGCCTGCAAGCCGCCGAAGCGCTTGTTCACGCCTTTGACGGACAGTCGGATTTGCTTGTCGCTCATGTGTGATATCCCCTTGTCCGTTGGTTAAGCGCGCACCGGCTTCTTGCTGTTGCGCTTCGCCAGTTTCGCGATCTTGTCCTCATGCTTCGGCGCCGGCCACAGGCCTTCCGAGCGATACAGCATGATGATCACCATCGCGAGGCCGTACAGCGCCTGACGGATCACTTCGGTATCGACGATGTCGTGACCGAACAGCGCATGCTGCAGCGGGCTCATCGTCGAGCGCAGGAATTCCGGGAAGATCGCGAGCAGCACCGCGCCGAGGATCACGCCGGGGATGTGGCCCATGCCGCCGAGCACCACGCAGGCGAGCACGACGATCGATTCCCAGAACGTGAACGACTCCGGCGACACGAAGCCCTGGAACGCACCGAACATCGCGCCCGACAGGCCGCCGAACGACGCGCCCATCGCGAACGCGAGCAGTTTCACGTTACGGGTGTTGATGCCCATCGCCTTCGCGGCGATTTCATCTTCGCGGATCGCCGCCCATGCACGGCCGATACGCGAGTGCTGCAGGCGCGTACAGACCCAGATCACCAGCAGCGCGCAAAGCACGAACAGGTAGTAGTACATGTAGACCGACGGCAGCTGGAAGCCGAAGATCGAATGCGTCTGCGACAGGTTGAAGCCGCCGACGTGCACCGGATCGATACCCGTGATCCCCTTCGGGCCGTTGGTGATGTTCACCGGACGGTCGAGGTTGTTCATGAAGATCCGCACGATTTCGCCGAAGCCGAGCGTCACGATCGCCAGGTAGTCGCCGCGCAGGCGCAGCGTCGGCGCGCCCAGCAGGATCCCGAAGGTCGCGGCGAGCGCCATCGCGATCGGCACGATGATCAGGAACGGGATGTGCAGGCCGTTCGGCGCGAGCGCCGCGATCCACTCGAACTGCGAGGTCAGGTGCGGCGAGCTCAGCAGTGCCGCCGTGTACGCGCCCACCGCGTAGAACGCGATGTAGCCGAGGTCGAGCAGGCCGGCGAAGCCGACCACCACGTTCAGGCCGAGCGCGAGCATCACGTACAGCATCGCGAAGTCGAGCACGCGGACCCAGTAGTTGCCGCCCGCCGAGCCGATGATGATCGGCGCCGCGATCACGAAGGCCGCGGTCAGGATGCCGATGATGACCGTCTTGGCCGTGTTGCGCTCTTCGACGAGCGACGTCGAGGATTCGATCGGTTGAATGGATGTCATGTTGTTTGCTCCCCTTCCGTTACGCGCGGTCCGCGACACGTTCGCCCAGCAGGCCCGACGGACGGAACACCAGCACGATGATCAGCACGATGAATGCGAACACGTCCTGGTAGTTACTGCCGAATACGCCGCCCGTGAGGTTGCCGATGTAGCCCGCGCCGAGCTGCTCGATCAGGCCGAGCACCACGCCGCCGACCATCGCGCCGCCAAGGTTGCCGATCCCGCCGAGCACCGCCGCCGTGAACGCTTTCATGCCGGGGATGAAGCCCATGTAGAAGTGCACGTTGCCGTATTCGGACGCGATCATCACGCCGGCCAGCGCGGCGAGCGCGGAGCCGATCATGAACGTCGCCGAAATCACGAAGTTCGGGTTCACGCCCATCAGGCTCGCGGTGTTCGGGCTTTCGGCGATCGCACGCATCGCGCGGCCGAGCTTGGTCTTGTGCACGAGCAGCAGGAGGCCGGCCATCACGATGAACGCCACCGCGATGATCACGATTTCAGTCACCGAGATCACGGCGCCAGGCGTCGTGTCGGTCGCCTTGATCACGTTGATCGGATCGGTCGGCAGCAGTTGCGGGAACGGCAGCGGGTTGCGCGACCAGATGATCATCGCGGCCGTCTGCAGCAGGATCGACACGCCGATCGCGGTGATCAGCGGCGCAAGACGCGGCGCGCGGCGCAGCGGCCGGTACGCTACACGCTCGATCGTGTAGCCCACGCACGCGCAGACGACCGCCGCGATGCCAAGGCCGATCGTCAGCGTCGCGACGTTGCCGAGTCCGGGGAAGTGGTTCTGCAGCACGGTGATCGCCGACAGGGCGACCATCGCGCCGATCATCAGCACGTCGCCGTGCGCGAAGTTGATGATGCCGAGAATGCCGTACACCATCGTGTAACCCAACGCGATGATGGCGTACACACTGCCGAGCACCAGCCCGTTGAGGATCTGCTGGATGAAAATATCCATTTAAAGCTCCTTGGCCCATGCTGCCGGAGGACGTTGCGCCCCGCGGGTAAGCGAGGAATCGCGCCTTCTCGGCGACACTGCGGGTACTAGTCGATACCGGTAAGGGTGGATCGTCCCGGCGCGCGCCGCCCGGCCTGTACGGCCGGACTTGCCGCCGGAGCGGATACAGAAACGGCACCGCACTGTTCCGGTGCCATCGTGAGTCCCGTCGCTAAATCGTCACGACATCGAGGACGGTGTACTTGGCCTCCTTGAAGTCGTAGGGCAGCGTGCCGCAACGGCCGGTGTCCGGTTTCCCGAACGCCATGCCTTTTTCCGTCCGGGCCGGGGCGAATCCCGCCTCCGGGCAGATCAGGTTCCGCGCCGCGTCGCCCGCGGGCTCGACCACCTTGGCGGCGCACATGCCGTTGTCGCCAAGGGTTTGCGCTCCGATGCCGGACGCCGTCGCCTGCGCTGCAAGCGGGCCGTCCGCCGCCGCCCGCGCGGCGCCCGAACCGGCATCGCGAAGGTGGCGCCCGACTTTCGTCAGGACTGCGTCGGAATCCGTGAAACGAAGCAGACCGCCCGCCGCGACGCGATGGGTCGCGGCGACACGCTGTTTCGTCGAATCGAAATGAACGGGGATCAGTGACATCTGCACGTCGCCTGCGTTGCCCCGAAATCCGGGCGTCCGTCGCTCGACGCGCCCTGCCGTTGCCGCATCACGGTCCGCGGCTCGTTGCCGGGCAATCGGCATGCCCGTCGCCCGGTCGATGGCAGCGCTGCCGGCGCGTGCTGCCCGCCGTGCCGAATGCATGCCGATCTTCGAGCCCTGCGCGTTGATTTCCTCGATCGCCAAACGTGCCCCGTTGTCCCTATCACTGTCCCATTGCGCAATGCGGCACACCGACGGCACCGCACGACCGGTTCCGGCAGCACGCATGTCGCTGACTGCCGGTACCGCGCGTGCCGCAGCGTCCCTGCCCGCCTCGTCGTCGCTCTTTTTGCTGCAGCCGGCAAGCATTGCAACCGGTGCGGCGACGGACATGGCGTAAGCCGACTTCACATGCATCGAGTAGGTCTCCCGCGCCTTGCCAAAACCCGATTTCAAAGCCATTCCGGCCTGAAAACGGGCGCATTGTAACTCCATTTATAGGACGCCAATAATCCTGATTCGATGGGGTTTTCCTGCATTGCAACCAATTTTGAGAGACGGTTGAGCGCAATGATTGCAACTAGGTTGCACCATTGATGTGAATAATGGTTGCGATCTCATTTTCGCAGCGCAAAAAAAACGCGCCAGACGGCGCGCTTTGGGGCACTGCGGGTGCGATGCGGCAATCAGGCCGCAGGCGGCAGGTTCAGCCCGCGCGGCAGCGGAAACGACACGTTTTCCTCGATGCCGTCGAGCGCGCGGACATTGCGCACGCCGAGCTCACGCAACCGCGCGATCACGGCCTGGGCGAGCACTTCCGGCGCCGATGCGCCGGCCGTCACGCCGATGCGGCGCTTGCCGGCGACCCACGCCGGATCGATCTGATCGGGCGCATCGACCATGTACGCAGCCACGCCGCGCTTCTCGGCCACTTCGCGCAGACGGCTCGAATTCGAGCTGTTCGGGCTGCCGACCACGATCACGACGTCGCACTGCGGCGCCATGAACTTCACCGCATCCTGGCGGTTTTGCGTCGCGTAGCAGATGTCCTGCTTCTTCGGTTCGCGAATCTTCGGATACTTCGCCTTCAGCGCGCCGATGATCTCGGCGGCGTCGTCGACGGACAGCGTCGTCTGCGTGACGAGCGCGATGCGCTCGGGATCGGCGAGCTCGAGCTTCTGCACGTCCTCGACGCTTTCGACGAGATGCATGCCGCGCTCGACCTGCCCCATCGTGCCTTCGACTTCCGGGTGGCCCTTGTGGCCGATCATCACGATATCGACACCGTCCTGGCGCATCTTCGCCACTTCGACGTGCACCTTCGTGACGAGCGGGCAGGTTGCGTCGTAGATGCGCAACCCGCGCACGTCCGCCTCGTCGCGCACGGCCTTCGACACGCCGTGCGCGCTGAAGATCACGGTGTTGCCGGCCGGCACTTCCTCGAGTTCCTCGACGAAGATCGCGCCTTTCTTCTTCAGATCCTCGACCACGTACTTGTTGTGAACGATCTCGTGACGGACATAGATCGGCGCACCGTGCATCGCGATCGCGCGCTCGACGATCTCGATCGCGCGATCGACGCCCGCGCAGAAGCCACGCGGCTGGGCCAGCAGGATTTCGGCATCGGCGGCGACGGTCTGCCCGGACAGCGTATCGGTGGTGCTCATGATTACAGGATTCCGATGATTTTCACTTCGAACGTGAGCGCTTGGCCCGCGAGCGGATGATTGAAGTCGAACAGCGCAGAGGTTTCGCTGACTTCCTTCAGCACCCCTGCATAGCGGCCGCCGTCCGGCGCGTTGAACTCGATCAGGTCGCCCGGCGTGAAATCGTCGCCGACCATCCCGTTCTCGCGCAGCGTCGACAGCGTCACGCGCTGGAGCATGTCGGGATTGCGGGGACCGAACCCCTGCTCGGGCGTTAGCTGATAAGTCGAATGGTCACCCACCCTGAGCCCGATCAGAATCTGTTCCAGCGAGGGCGCCAGTTGCCCCGCGCCGAGCAGCAGCGTGGCGGGCTTGTCGGAGAAGGTGTTGACGATGTCGGCGCCGTCGGCCAATGCAAGCCTGTAATGCAGCGTCACATGGGAACCGGGCTTCACTTCGGATAGATCGATGATGCTCATGAATGACTCGTGTTCGTCGGCGCCCGAACTGGCCGAAAGGCCCGGCGCAAAGCCAATATTGTAAGTCACCTGAGCGCGCAAGGCTGAAAGTGCGACGACATCGCGCTCACGCCCGCCGCCAATGGAGTTCTGGATCATGCCGTCCCCCTGTCCCGCCGCCCCGGCGACCGAATGTCGCGACACAGTCGATGCGCCGATCTCCGCGGTCCGCCGCATCGATGCAGCCAGGCCGACGCGCAAGCGCCGCCCGCGAAACTGGAAATCCCATCTGCCGCGCGAGCGGCTGCTGGAACGCGGGCCGGCCGCGCTCACCGACGCGGAGCTGATCGCGCTGCTGCTCGGCACGGGCGGCGGCGGCCACGACGTGTTCGCCAGCGCCCGCGCGCTGCTCGCACGTTTCGGCGATTCGCTGCGCGACATGCTCGACGCGGAGCCCGACGCGTTCGCCATGCACCCGGGCATCGGCCCCGCTCGCTCGGCGGTGCTGATCGCGGTGACCGAGATCGTGCGGCGCGCGCTGATCGAGAAAGCCCGCGAGCGGATGCAGATCGGCTCGCCAGGCGCGGTCGAGGATTATCTGCGGCTCAGGATCGGCACGCGTGCGCACGAGGTTTTCGTCACGCTGTACCTGGACGCCCGTCACGGCCTGATTGACGTGGAAGAGAGCGCGCGCGGCTCGCTGACGCGGATGGTCGTCTATCCGCGCGAAATCGTGCGGCGCGCGCTCATGCTGAATGCCGCCGCGCTGATCATCGCGCACAACCATCCGTCCGGCGCGGTGCAGCCGAGCGCGGAGGATCGCCGCCTGACGCGCATGCTGCACGAAGCGCTCACGCTCGTCGACGCGAAGCTGCTCGATCACGTCGTCGTCGGCAGCGACGATACATTTTCGTTCGCGCGCGCCGGTTGGCTGTAGACTGTGGCCCGGCGACGCAACCTGCGGTCGCCGCAACGACGAAGCGAAATTGAGTTTGATTTTTCTGAGCTTTTTCTGCTAGAATCGTCGTCTGTCTTTTTTCCAACCAGTTCTAGCCATCGAAGGGCCTTGTCTGTAAAGGCTTCGGCGTTCTGAGTGCAGCCATGGATCACGTGGCGGTACGATGGAACCTTCATCGGCGATCGAACCCCGAATTTAGCGTATTAGGAGTGCTCTCATGGCACGCGTATGCCAAGTAACTGGGAAAGCGCCGATGAGCGGCAACAACGTTTCCCACGCAAACAACAAGACGAAGCGCCGCTTCCTGCCGAACCTGCAAAACCGCCGGTTCTGGGTGGAAAGCGAAAACCGCTGGGTGCGCCTGCGCGTCTCGAACGCCGGCCTGCGCCTGATCGACAAGAACGGCATCGATTCCGTGCTCGCTGACCTGCGCGCACGCGGCGAAGCCTAAGCCCAAGGAGCACAATCATGGCAAAAGGCGCACGCGACAAGATCAAGCTCGAGTCGACCGCTGGTACGGGTCACTTCTACACGACCACGAAGAACAAGCGCAACATGCCGGAAAAGATGGCGATCAAGAAGTTCGATCCCGTCGTCCGCAAGCATGTGGAATACAAAGAAACCAAGATCAAGTAATCTCCGGTTTCTGCAAGCCTGACGGCGACCGAAAAGCCCCGCACATGCGGGGCTTTTTGTTTTGCGCGCACGCACGGGCCCGACGCGGTATGCTCTCCCCTTTCCGCGGCCACGGCTGACGGAACGCACAAAAGCCAAAGCGTAACGATGGAGATGCAGCATGAAATTCGACGTGGCGATCGTCGGCAGCGGCCTGGCAGGGCTGTCGGTCGCACTCAACCTGGCCAGCACGCGACGTGTCGCGCTGATCGCGAAACGTTCGATGATGGAGGGGGCAAGCGATAACGCGCAAGGCGGCATCGCGGCCGTCCTCGATTCGGCGGACAGCATCGAGAACCACGTCGACGACACGCTCGTCGCCGGCGGCGGCCTATGCGACGAAGGCGCGACGCGCTACATCGTCGAGCACGGTCGCGAAGCGATCGAATGGCTGATTTCGCAGGGCGTGCCGTTCACGAAGGACGATGCGGCCGAACTCGGTTTCCATCTGACGCGCGAAGGCGGTCACAGTCACCGCCGAATCATCCATGCGGCCGACGCGACCGGACATGCGGTGCTCGCGACGCTGTCCGAGCGCGCGCGCCAGCATCCGAACATCACGTTCTTCGAAAACCACCATGCGATCGACCTGATCACGTCGGACCGGCTCGGACTACCCGGCCGCCGCTGTCACGGCCTGTATGCGCTCGACGTCGACAACGACCGCACGATCACGATCGAGGCACCGCACACGGTGCTCGCGACCGGCGGTGCCGGCAAGGTGTACCTCTACACGACGAACCCGGACACCGCGACGGGCGACGGCATCGCGATGGCGTGGCGCGCGGGCTGCCGCGTGTCGAACATGGAATTCATCCAGTTCCACCCGACCTGCCTGTTCCATCCGTACGCAAAATCGTTCCTGATTTCGGAAGCCGTGCGCGGAGAAGGCGGTCTGCTGAAGCTGCCGGACGGCACCCGCTTCATGCCCGCACACGATCCCCGCGCGGAACTCGCGCCGCGCGACATCGTCGCGCGCGCGATCGACTTCGAGATCAAGAAGCGCGGGATCGACTGCGTATATCTCGACATCAGCCACCAGCCGGAAGCATTCCTGCGCGAGCACTTCCCGACCATCCATGCACGCTGTCTCGAATTCGGCATCGACATCGCGAAGCAGCCGATTCCGGTCGTGCCGGCCGCGCACTACACGTGCGGCGGCGTCGTCACCGACCTCGCGGGACGCACCGATCTCGCGGGCCTGTATGCGGTCGGCGAAACGTCGTACACGGGGCTGCACGGCGCGAACCGGCTCGCGAGCAATTCGCTGCTCGAATGCCTCGTGATCGGCCGCGCGGCAGCCGAGGCAATCGAGTCGGCCGGCTTTGACGCCGAAACATCGGGCACGCTGCCCGCGTGGGACGAAAGCCGTGTGTCGGATGCGGACGAGGAAGTCGTCGTCGCGCACAACTGGGACGAACTGCGCCGGCTGATGTGGAACTACGTCGGCATCGTGCGTACCGACAAACGTCTCGAGCGCGCGAAGCACCGGTTGTCGCTGCTGCGCGACGAAATCCATGAGTACTACGCGAACTTCCGCGTCACGCGCGACCTGCTCGAACTGCGTAATCTCGTCGATGTCGCGACGCTGATCGTGAAGAGCGCGTACTCGCGCCGCGAAAGCCGCGGGCTGCACTACAGCCGCGACTGGCCGCACACGCTGCCGAAGGCGCTGCCGAGCGTGCTCACGCCCCGCTCGCGCCGCTGAGCGGCTCGCCCTGCCGGGGCTTGCGACCTACAAAAAAGCCGCTGGCGTTTGCGCGCCAGCGGCTTTTTCATCAGACGGCATAGCGCGCGGTCAGTCGACGATCCGCATCGAATAGTCGGTTGCGCGCACGTCCTTCGTCAGCGCGCCGATCGAGATGCGGTCGACGCCCGTCTCCGCGAACGTGCGCACCGTATCGAAATTGACGCCGCCCGACACTTCGAGCACGGCCTTGCCGGACGCGACGCGCACCGCTTCGCGCATCATGTCGAGCGTGAAGTTGTCGAGCAGCACCGACTGCGCGCCATGCGCGAGCGCCGTGTCGAGCTGCGCGAGCGTCTCGACTTCGACCTGCACCGGCACGCCGGCATCGAGCGCGAACGCCGCATCGAGCGCTTCGCCGACACCGCCCGCTGCCGCGATATGGTTTTCCTTGATCAGGATGCCGTCGTACAGCGCGAGACGCTGGTTCTCGCCGCCGCCGACCCGCACTGCGTACTTCTGCGCGAGCCGCAGGCCCGGCAGTGTCTTGCGCGTATCGAGGATCTTCGCGCGCGTGCCTTCGACGCGATCGACGTAACGGCGCGTCGCACTCGCGACGCCCGACAGCAGTTGCAGGAAGTTAAGCCCGTTGCGCTCGGCCGTCAGCAGCGCGCGCGCCGGCCCTTCGAGTTCGCAGACCGTCGAATCCGGAGCCATCCGGTCGCCTTCGCGATACCGCCACTGAACGACGATCGACGGATCGATCCGTGCGATGACGGCCTCGAACCAAGGCACGCCGCACAACACCGCTTCCTCGCGCACGATGATGCGGGCACGGCGCCGCTCGCCAGCCGGCACGAGCCGGCCGGTCTGGTCGCCGGTGCCGACGTCTTCGGCAATCGCATCGGCTACGTTGCGCGCGATCGCTTCGTCGAATGCCGCGCCGTATTGTGCGCGCACGGCTTCGAACAGCGGAGAGACTGCGCTCGTCATGCAGCCCCCACGTTCGCGAACAGTTGCTGATCTCGCTGCAGATCGCCGCTCGCCTGCACGCGCTTCTTGTGCGCCGCTGCAAAATCGAGCATCCGGTCGATCGGCAGACGCGCGCGCGCGCCGATCGCGGGATCGACGAAGATCTCGTTGTGACCGCGCTCGAGCACGTCGGCGAGGTTAGCGAGGCCGTTCATCGCCATCCAGGGGCAATGGGCGCAGCTCTTGCAGGTTGCGCTGTTGCCGGCCGTCGGCGCGGCGATAAAGGTCTTGCCGGGCGCCGCGAGCTGCATTTTGTGCAGAATGCCGAGGTCGGTCGCGACGATGAAGTGCGTCGCGTCGAACTTCACGGCGGCGTCGATCAGCTGCGTCGTCGAGCCGACGACATCCGCCTGCGCAACGACGTTTTCCGGCGACTCGGGATGCACGAGCACCTTCGCGTCCGGATACTCGGCGCGCAACAGGTCGAGCTCGATGCCCTTGAATTCGTCGTGGACGAGGCACGAGCCCTGCCACAACAGCATGTCCGCGCCGGTTTTCTTCTGGATGTAGCTGCCGAGATGGCGATCGGGAGCCCAGATGATCTTCTCGCCCCGCGCGTGCAGGTCGGCGACGATCTCGAGGCCGATCGACGACGTGACCATCCAGTCGGCGCGCGCCTTCACGGCGGCGCTGGTGTTCGCGTATACAACAACGGTGCGGTCGGGATGCGCATCGCAGAACGCGGAGAATTCGTCGACCGGGCAGCCGAGATCGAGCGAGCAGGTCGCGTCGAGATCAGGCATCAGAACGCGCTTGCCGGGGCTCAGGATCTTCGCGGTTTCGCCCATGAAGCGCACGCCGGCGACGACGAGCGTCTGTGCGTCGTGGTCACGGCCGAAGCGGGCCATTTCGAGCGAATCGGCGACGCAGCCGCCGGTTTCGTCGGCCAGTTCCTGCAACTCGGCATCCACGTAGTAGTGAGCGACGAGCACGGCCTTTTCACGCGCAAGCAGCGCCTTGATGCGTGCCTTCAGCGCGGCGCGTTCTTCTGCGGACGGTGCATCGGGCACCTTTGCCCACGCCTGGCCCACGCCGCAGACGGTCCCAGCCGAGACTGGCCGGTCGTACTCGACGGATTTGATCGTCGATTGCATCTCCATATCTCCTGTCGACCAGAGTTGGCGCTTTAGCGCCTACTCTGGTCCCATGCTTCGCGGTCGACCAGAGTTAGCGCTTTAGCGCCTGCCCTGGTCCCATGCTTCGCGGTCGACCAGAGTTATCGCTCCAGCGCTTGCTCGGGCCAATCCTCTCCGCTTGCCCCGGGGCGCCACGTCGGCGCGGCCCCAAACCTCACACGAATTCCGGTGCGTCCGGTCGTCCTTCGAAAACCGTCCGCCCAAATGAAAAAACCCCGCCAACGCGGGGTTTGTGACGTCCTGAGATTCTAATCGATTTCGAATCAGGCGTAGCGACGCAGGCGTGTCGCAAATTCCTGCAGCGCCTTGATGCCGCTTTGTTCCGCGCGATGGCACCAATCCTGCAATTGCGCGAGAAGTTGTTCGCGCGACGCGGTCGAACGATCCCAGATCGCGGCCAGATCCTGGCGCAGCTGGAAATACGTATGCAGCTTCTGACTGTTCGCGAAAATCTCCGGCAGCAGCTTCTTCTGCGGCTCGTCGAGGCCGTCGGCGTCCTTGTGGAACCACTTGCGCGCGCCGCGCATCAGCTGGTACTTCTCGCTCGAACCGAGTTCCTTCAGGTGCGCGAGCTCCTGGCGGTACGCACGCTTCACGGCCTTGCCGTAGCGCGCCATCACTTCGTAGCGGTTCGACAGCACGGCCTGCAGCGTTTCCTGGTCGAGCACCGTCTTCGGCTTGTTCAGACGCGGCGTCGGCGCGACCTTCTTCACCTTCGCGAGACCGAATGCCGACATGATGCGGATGTACATCCAGCCGATGTCGAATTCGTACCACTTGTTCGACAGCTTCGCCGACGTCGCGAACGTGTGGTGGTTATTGTGCAGTTCTTCACCGCCGATCACGATGCCCCACGGGAACAGGTTCGTGCTCGCGTCGGCCGAGTTGAAGTTGCGGTAGCCCCAGAAGTGGCCGAAACCGTTCACGACACCCGCGGCCCAGAACGGAATCCAGACCATCTGCACGGCCCACACGGTCAGGCCGAGCACGCCGAACAGCGCGACGTCGATCACCATCATCAGGCTCACGCCGAGGATCGGGTACTTCGAGTACAGATTGCGCTCGATCCAGTCATTCGGCGTGCCGTGACTGAACTTGCGCATCGTTTCTTCGTTCTTCGCTTCCGCGCGATACAGCTCGGCGCCTTCCAGGAACACCTTCCAGATGCCTCGCGTCTGCGGGCTGTGCGGATCTTCCTCGGTTTCGCACTTCGCGTGGTGCTTGCGATGGATCGCGGCCCACTGGCCCGTCAGCATGCCGGTCGTCATCCACAGCCAGACACGGAAGAAGTGACTTGCGATCGGATGCAGCTCCAGCGCGCGGTGCGCCTGGCAGCGGTGCAGGTAGACCGTCACGCCGATGATCGTGACGTGCGTGACGGCGAGCGCGAACAGCGCGACCTGCCACCACGAAAAGCGCAGGAGCCCGTGGGAAAGAAAATCGAGCAGGGAATTCAACAAGGCAGTTACCTGTGGTGAGAGCGACGCCGGCGCAAGCCGACGTCATAAAAATGAAAGCATACCGCGTGTAGACCGGGATTTTACTTCAACCGTTCCAAGTCTTTGTAAAAAATGAATATTTTCTTGTCTTGACGCAACGCGGACAGTCCATCGGCGGACCGGGAAAGCCGCGCGATCCGGTTTCGACCGCCCGCTTCGCCCGCTTCGCCCGATTCGCCCGATTCGCTCGATTCGCTCGATTTGCACCTAGGCCGCCGACGCCCGCCCGTCCATCGCGTCGCCGCCCACCGCCACGGGCACGCCCTCGGCCACCGCGCCGGTCGCGGCCAGACCGTCCGGCAGGCCGACCACGCGCACCTCGCGCTGCGGGAACGGAATGGAAATTCCATGCTCGCCGAAGAGCCGCCAGATGTTGCGGTTCACCGACGAACGCACGCCCGACGTGCCTTTCGCCGCATCCTCGATCCAGAAGCCGAGTTCCAGATCAATCCCGTCCGCGCCGAAGCCGACCAGGTACGGGGTCGGCGCCGGCTCGTCGAGCACGCGTGGCACGCCCCTCGCGGCTTCCGCGAGCACCGACAGCGCCTGCTCGACGTCGCAGGAATAGGCGACCTGCACGGCAACCTTCGCGTAGCCGCGCGTCAGGTACGACGACTGGTTCTGCACGACGTCGGTGATCAGTTTCTCGTTCGGGATCAGCGTCTCGTTGCCGTCGAGGCCGCGCACGACCGTATAACGCGTGCGAATCTGCGTGACGACGCCCTGCAGCCCGCCGACGCTGATCGCGTCGCCGAGCCGTAGCGAGCGGTCGAGCAGGATGATGAAGCCCGACACGTAGTTGCTGGCGATCTTCTGCAGCCCGAAGCCGAGGCCGACGCCCACCGCGCCGCCGAACACGCCGAGCACCGTCACGTCGATGCCGACGAGCGACAGCCCGATCAGGATCGCCGCGAACACGAGCAGCGCGCGGCCGACCCGCGACAGCACGACCTTCAGGTTCGCGTCGAGCGTGGTCGCGCGCGTGAGGCGCTCCTCGAGCACCGAGCCGAGCCACATCGCGACCATCAGCGTCACGCATACCCACAGTGCGCCCGAAATCAGCGACAGCAGCGTCAGGTGGGCATTCGCGACGCGGAATTGCACGCTGTCGAGCCAGCCGAGCACGTCGCGCTGGATGCCGAGCACGGTCAGCACCATCGCGACCCACACGACGGTCGACACGATCTTCTCGACGATCGACAGCCACGCATGCGTGTGTCCGTCGCGTGCGAATACGCGCCGCGCGAAAAAGAACAGCACATAGATGAGCCCGATGCCGAACAGCGGCACGAGCGCGAGCGACAGTAGCGACGTCGACATGAACGGATCGAACGCGAGCTGAGAGAGCCCCACGAAGACGCCGCCGAACAGCGGAAACAACGCACGCTTCAGGCTTTGCGCGCCTGCGCCGGGCGCGCGCCCGGCGGCCCGGCGGCGCGCATCGATGCGGCCGTGAACACAGCGTGCGGCAACCCAAGCGAAGCACAATGCGCCGACCAGGATCGCCGCCTGCCAGATCATCACGGGCTGGTGGAAATCCCGAATCACCGATGCCAGCCGGTGCGACAGCAGGCGGCTCTGCAGATTCTCCATCGTCTGTCCGGGCTGCCGTTACTGCGCGCGCCGTTCGAGGACCGCGGCGAAGAAGCCGTCGGTCGCATGGCGGTGCGGCCACAGCGACAGGTAGTCGCCGGTCTCGAGCGCGATGCGCTGATCGGCCAGCACCTTCTGCGCGGGCACCAGCACGAAGTCCGGATGGTCGGCCAGGAACTGTTCGACGATCGCTTCGTTCTCCGCGTCGAGCACGCTGCAGGTCGCGTACACGAGACGGCCGCCCTTCTTCACGAGACGCGCGGCGCTCGCCAGAATCGATGCCTGCTTGGGCGTGAGCTCCTCGATCGACGTGCGCGTCTGGCGCCACTTGAGGTCCGGGTTGCGGCGCAGCGTGCCGAGCCCGCTGCATGGCGCGTCGACCAGCACGCGGTCGATCTTGCCGGCGAGCCGCTTGATCTTTGCGTCGTGCTCGCTGTCGATCAGCACCGGATTCACGTTCGACAGCCCGCTGCGCGCGAGGCGCGGCTTCAGCTTCGTGAGGCGCTTTTCCGAAACGTCGAACGCATACAGGCGCCCGGTCGAGCGCATCATCGCGCCGAGCGCGAGCGTCTTGCCGCCTGCACCCGCGCAGAAATCGACGACCATCTCGCCGCGACGCGGCGCGACCAGCGAACACAGCAGCTGGCTGCCCTCGTCCTGCACCTCGATCTGACCTTCCTCGAACAGCTTCAGCCGCGTGAGCGCCGGCTTGCCGACCACGCGCACGCCCTGCGGCGCGAACGGCGTCTCGCCCGCGTCGATGCCGTTCGCGCGCAGCGCGTCGATCACCTGGTCGCGCGTCGCCTTCTGCGCGTTGGCGCGCAGGTCCAGCGGCGCCGGGTAGTTCAGCGCCGCGGCGAGTTGCGCGAGTTCCTCGGCGTCGAAACGGGCCGACAGCGCCTGGTAGATCCAGTCCGGCAAGTTCGTGCGCACGCGCACCGGCAGGCTCGCCGGATCGATCTTCGACACGTGTTCGAGCCACGCGGCCTCGGTGTCGGACACGAACGGCTTCAGCGCATTGCGGCCGAGCGTCTGCATCAGGCCGAGCAGCGTCAGGCGCCGCGCAGGGCTGCCCGTGCCGCTCTCGGCAAGGTGCGAAAACTCCATCTTCCGGCGCAGCACCGCGAACACCGCCTCGGCGATCACGCCGCGCTCGGCGTGGCCGAGCTTCGGGTGCGCGCGGAAGAACCGGCTCGTCGTCGCGTCGGCGGGGCCGGTGAACTTCAGCACCTCGGCGAGCAAGGTCTCGGTCTGGCCAATCAGGAATCCGTGCAGCTTCATACGCCCTCGCTCGTTTCGGTATGCGGTTGATCCGCGAAAATCCAGCGCGCCTCTTCCGGCGCCACCACTGCCCGGCCGTTCTCGAGGCGCAGGCGCCCCTCGACGAACCACCGCACCGCACGCGGATACAGCACGTGCTCGACCGTCAGGACGCGCCGCGCGAGCGCGGCCGCGTCGTCGCCGGCGCGCACGGGCACCGCGCCCTGCGCGACGATCGCGCCGCTGTCGAGTTCGGGAATCACGAAATGCACGCTCGCGCCATGCAGCGCGACGCCGGCATCCAGCGCCTGCTGGTGCGTATGGATGCCCTTGAAGCTCGGCAGCAGCGACGGGTGGATGTTCAGCAGCCGTCCCTCATATCGTCTGACGAAATCGGGCGTGAGGATGCGCATGAAGCCGGCGAGCACCACGAGATCGGGCGCGAAGCGGTCGATCTCGGCGGCGAGCGCCGCGTCGAAGCTGTCGCGGCTGTCGAACGACCGGTGGTCGACCACCGCGGTCGCCACCCCGTGCGACGCGGCAAAAGCCAGGCCGGCCGCATCGGGCCGGTTGGCGATCACGGCGGCGACCTCGGCCGGCCAGCGTTCCTGCGCGCACGCGCGGACGATGGCCTCCATGTTGCTGCCGCGACCGGAAATCAGGATCACGAGTTTTTTCATCCGCGAATTTTACCATTCGCCCCCGCGTTTCCCCCGTTCTCGGCCGCCGGGCCGCCCGAACGTTTATAATCTTCTGCTTTGCGGCATCCCACCGCCCATTCCCCGACGCTGCATCCGCTATCGTGAAAGTCTTCCGCGGCCTGCCCAACGCCGAGAGCCGCGCGCCGTGCGCGCTGACGATCGGCAACTTCGATGGTGTCCATCGCGGCCACCAGGCCCTGCTCGCGCGCGTGCGCGCGGCAGCGGACGCGCGCGGCCTGCCCGTGTGCGTGATGACCTTCGAGCCGCATCCGCGCGAATTCTTCAACCCGGCCGGCGCGCCGCCGCGCATCGCGATGCTGCGCGACAAGCTGGAGGCGCTGCGCGAACACGGGGTCGACCGCGTCGTCGTCGAGCACTTCAACCACACGTTCGCAAGCCAGTCGCCGCAGGCGTTCGTCGAACGCACGCTGGTCGGCGGGCTGCACACGCGCTGGATGATGGTCGGCGACGATTTCTGCTACGGCGCGAAGCGCGCGGGCACCTTCGACACGCTGAAGGCGGCCGGCGAGCAGTACGGCTTCGAGGTCGAACAGATGGGCACCGTCGCCGGCAGCGACGGCACGCGCATCTCCAGCTCCGGCGTACGCGCCGCGCTCGCCGCGGGCGATCTCGACGCGGCCGCGCAGGCGCTCGGCCACGGCTACGCGATCAGCGGCCACGTCGCGCACGGGCTCAAGCTCGGCCGCGACCTCGGCTTCCCGACCCTGAACCTGCCGATCGCACACAAGCGGCCCGCGCTCGCGGGCATCTTCGTCGTGCAGGTGCACGGCCTGGGCCCCGCCCCGCTGCCGGGTGTGGCGAGCCTCGGCCTGCGGCCGACCGTCGACGATTCCGGCCGCGTGCTGCTCGAAGTCCATCTGCTCGACTGGCACGGCGACGCGTACGGCAAGCTCATCCGCGTCGAATTCCTGAAGAAGCTGCGCGACGAGGCGAAGTACGACGATCTCGAGGCGCTGTCGCGCGCGATCGCGCTGGACGTCGCGAACGCGCGCGCGTACTTCATCGAGCGCGAGCGCGCGCCGGGCAGCCGCGCGACCGGCTTCTCGACGTCGGCAACCGACCGAATTAGCTGATCCGGCCGGCGGCGCCCCGCGCCGCACCCTCGCGCCGCCGACACGCGCGCATCCCCGTTTCACGACGCACGAGCGTCCCCCGATTTAGATAGCGATCCCATCATGAGCAACAAGAAAGCCGATTCGAAACCGCAGGCCAAGTATCCGGTCAACCTGCTCGACACGCCGTTCCCGATGCGCGGCGACCTGCCCAAGCGCGAGCCGCAATGGGTCAAGGAATGGGAAGAGCGCGGCATCTACGACAAGATCCGCGCGGCCAGCAAGGGCCGCCCGAAGTTCATCCTGCACGACGGCCCTCCGTATGCGAACGGCGACATCCACCTCGGTCACGCGGTCAACAAGATCCTGAAGGACATCGTCGTCAAGTCGCGCAACATGGCCGGCTTCGACGCGCCGTATGTGCCGGGCTGGGATTGCCACGGGATGCCGATCGAGATCCAGATCGAGAAGCAGTTCGGCAAGTCGCTGCCGGCGGCCGAAGTGATGAGCAAGGCGCGCGCATACGCGACCGAGCAGATCGAGAAGCAGAAGGTCGGCTTCAAGCGCCTCGGCGTGCTCGGCGACTGGGCGAACCCGTACAAAACGATGAACTTCGTCAACGAGGCGGAAGAGATCCGCGCGCTCGGCAAGATCATCGAGAAGGGCTACGTGTATCGCGGGCTGAAACCGGTGAACTGGTGCTTCGACTGCGGCTCGGCCCTCGCCGAGGCGGAAGTCGAATACAAGGACCGCACCGACCCGACGATCGACGTGATGTTCGCGTTCGCGGAACCGGAAAAAACCGCGCAGGCGTTCGGCCTGCCGGCGCTGCCGCGCGCCGAGGGTGGTATCGTGATCTGGACCACCACGCCGTGGACGATCCCCGCCAACCAGGCGCTGAACCTCCATCCGGAAATCGTCTACGCGCTGGTCGACACCGAGCGCGGGCTGCTGATCATCGCGGAAGAGCGCGTCGAAGCCTGCATGGCCGACTTCAAGCTGACGGGGCGCATCGTCGCGACCGCCCCCGGCGTGAAGCTCGCGAATCTGCGCTTCCACCACCCGCTCGCATCGGCCCACCCCGGCTACAAGCGCACCGCGCCCGTCTACCTCGGCGACTACGTGACGACCGACACGGGTACCGGCGTCGTGCACTCGTCGCCCGCCTACGGCATCGAGGACTTCCAGTCGTGCAAGGCGCACGGGATGACCGACTCGGACATCATCAACCCGGTGATGGGCGACGGCCGCTACATCGAATCGCTGCCGCTGTTCGGCGGCCTGTCGATCTGGGACGCGAACCCGAAGGTCGTCGACGCGCTGCGCGAGGCCGGCTCGCTGCTGCGCAGCGAGAAATACACGCACAGCTACATGCACTGCTGGCGCCACAAGACGCCGATCATCTACCGCGCGACGTCGCAATGGTTCGCCGGCATGGACGTCACGCCGCGCGACAGCGGCAAGACGCTGCGCGAAACCGCGCTCGAAGGCGTCGAGGCGACCGCGTTCTACCCGTCGTGGGGCAAGCAGCGCCTGTTCAGCATGATCGCGAACCGCCCGGACTGGACTCTGTCGCGCCAGCGCCAGTGGGGCGTGCCGATGGCGTTCTTCGTGCACAAGGAAACCGGCGAGCTGCACCCGCGCACGCTCGAGCTGCTCGAGGAAGTCGCGAAACGCGTCGAGCAGTCGGGCATCGAAGCCTGGCAGACGCTCGACCCGCGCGAGCTGATCGGCGACGACGCGAACCTGTACGAAAAGAACCGCGACACGCTCGACGTGTGGTTCGACTCGGGCACGACGCACTGGCACGTGCTGCGCGGCTCGCACAAGGATCAGCTGCAGTTCCCGGCGGACCTGTACCTCGAAGGCTCGGACCAGCACCGCGGCTGGTTCCACTCGTCGCTGCTGACCGCGTCGATGATCGATGGCCGCGCGCCGTACAAGGGCCTGCTCACGCACGGCTTCACGGTCGATGGCGAAGGCCGCAAGATGAGCAAGTCGCTCGGCAACGGCATCGACCCGCATGAAGTCGCGAACCGTCTCGGCGCGGAAATCATTCGCCTGTGGATCGCGTCGACCGACTATTCGGGCGAACTGGCGATCTCCGAGGAAATCCTGAAGCGCGTGACGGAAGGCTATCGCCGCATCCGCAACACGCTGCGCTTCCTGCTCGCAAACCTGTCGGACTTCGACTTCGCGCAGCACGCGGTGCCGGTCGGCGAATGGCTCGAGATCGACCGCTATGCGGTCGCGTTCTCCGCGCAACTGCAGGCGGAACTGCTCACCCATTACGAGAAGTACGAGTTCCATCCGGTCGTCGCGAAGCTGCAGACGTACTGCTCGGAAGATCTCGGCGGCTTCTACCTCGACGTGCTGAAGGACCGCCTGTACACGAGCGCGCCCGATTCGCGCGCACGCCGCTCCGCGCAGACGGCGCTGTACCACCTGACGCAAGGGCTGCTGCGCGTGCTCGCGCCGTTCCTGTCGTTCACCGCGGAAGAAGCGTGGAAGGTGTTCCAGCCGGCCAGCGACACCGTGTTTACGGAAACCTACTACACGTATCCGGAAGTCGCCGGCGCGGCCGCGCTGATCGAGAAGTGGGCGCTGCTGCGCGACGTACGCGGCAACGTGACGAAGGCGCTCGAGGAGGCACGCACCGCGAACCGCATCGGTTCGTCGCTGCAGGCCGAAGTGGCCGTGCATGCGAGCGGTGCGCGCTACGATGCGCTCACGAGCCTCGGCGACGACCTGAAGTTCGTGCTGATCACGTCGGCGGCAACGATCGTGAAGGTCGACGACGAAGCCCAGGAAAGCGTCGACGTCGAGGCGTCGAAGTACCAGAAGTGCGAACGCTGCTGGCACTACCGCGAGGACGTCGGCGCGCACGCCGATCATCCGACGCTGTGCGGCCGCTGCTTCTCGAACCTGTTTGAAGACGGCGAAAACCGGAGCGCTGCTTGAATATGGCGAAGACTGTGTCGAAACCGGCCAGCGGCGCGCTCGCGCCCTGGCTCGGCATTTCGCTGATCGTGATCCTGTTCGACCAGCTGTCGAAGATCGCGATCCTGAAAACGTTCGTGTACGGCGCGCAGCATGCGCTGACGTCGTTCTTCAACCTCGTGCTGGTGTACAACCGCGGCGCCGCCTTCGGCTTCCTGTCGACCGCGAGCGGCTGGCAGCGCTGGGCGTTCACCGCGCTCGGCGTCGGCGCGACGCTCGTGATCTGCTTCCTGCTGCGCCGCCACGGCCAGCAGCGGTTGTTCAGCCTGTCGCTCGCGCTGATCCTCGGCGGCGCGCTCGGCAACGTGATCGACCGGCTGATCTACGGACACGTGATCGACTTTCTCGATTTCCACCTCGGCGCCTGGCACTTCCCGGCGTTCAACCTCGCCGATTCCGCAATCACGATCGGTGCGGTGCTGCTGATCTACGACGAACTGCGTCGCGTGCGCGGCTCGCGCTGAGCGCGCATACTCGGTGTCGACGGCCGGCTTCGCGCCGGCCGTTCCGTTTGACCCTTGGAGGCCTGAGTTGGCACACGCAGAACTCGCAGGAAAACACCTCGTTCTCGGCCTGACGGGCGGCATCGCCTGCTACAAGATCGCCGAGCTCACCCGGCTGCTGACGAAGGCAGGCGCGACCGTGCAGGTCGCGATGACCGACGCCGCCACCCAGTTCATCACGCCCGTCACGATGCAGGCGCTGTCCGGCCGGCCCGTCTACACGAGCCAGTGGGACGCGCGCGTCGACAACAACATGGCGCACATCGACCTGTCGCGCGAAGCCGACGCGATCGTGATCGCGCCCGCGTCGACGGATTTCCTTGCGAAGCTCGCGCACGGGTTCGCCGACGACCTGCTGTCGACGCTGTGCGTCGCGCGCGACTGTCCGCTGCTCGTCGTGCCCGCGATGAACCGCCAGATGTGGCAGAACCCGGCCACGCAGCGCAATGCCGCGCAACTGCGCGCGGACGGCGTGTCGGTGCTCGGCCCCGATTCGGGCGCGCAGGCGTGCGGCGAAGTCGGCGACGGCCGCATGCTCGAACCCGAGGCAATTTACGAAGCGATCGTCGCGCACTTCGCGCCGAAGGTGCTCGCGCACCGTCGCGTGCTGATCACGGCCGGCCCGACGTTCGAGCCGCTCGATCCGGTGCGCGGCCTCACGAACCGCTCGAGCGGCAAGATGGGCTTCGCGCTCGCGCGTGCCGCGCAGCAGGCCGGCGCCGACGTGCATCTCGTCGCGGGCCCGGTCGCGCTCGATACGCCGTGGGGCGTATACCGCCAGGACGTGCAGACCGCACAGCAGATGTACGACGCAGTCATGCACGCGGTGTCCGACGCCGACATCTTCATCGCGGTGGCCGCGGTCGCCGACTGGCGTGTCGCTCAGCCGGCCGAGCACAAGATGAAGAAGACGGCCGATCACAAGATGCCCGCGCTCGCATTCGTCGAGAACCCGGACATCCTCGCGTCTGTCGCGGCGCTGCCCGATGCGCCGTTTTGCGTCGGCTTCGCGGCCGAAAGCGGCGACCTCGACGTGCATGGCGACGAGAAGCGCAAGCGCAAGAACGTACCGCTCCTGGTCGGCAATCTCGGCCCGCTGACGTTCGGCCGCGACGACAACGAAGTCGTGCTGTTCGAGGCGGCAGGCCTCACGCGCCTGCCGCGCGCACCGAAGGACGAACTCGCGCACGTGCTCGTCGCGGAAATCGCGAAGCGCCTGCCGGACAACCGCCTGATCTGATCACCCGCGCGGTGGCCCGTGCCGCCGCGCCTTTTCCGACCGATTCGACGACCGCATGAAACTCGATCTGAAGATTCTCGATGCGCGCATGCGCGACTACCTGCCCGCCTACGCCACCACCGGCAGCGCGGGCCTCGACCTGCGCGCGTGTCTCGACGCGCCCGTCACGCTGCAGCCGGGCGAAACGACGCTCGTGCCGACCGGCCTCGCGATCCACCTCGCGGACCCCGGCTACGCGGCGCTGATCCTGCCGCGCTCGGGCCTCGGCCACAAGCACGGCATCGTGCTCGGCAACCTCGTTGGCCTGATCGATTCCGACTACCAGGGTCAGCTGATGATCTCGACGTGGAACCGCGGCCAGACCGAGTTCGTGCTGAACCCGTTCGAGCGGCTCGCGCAGCTCGTGATCGTGCCGGTCGTGCAGGCGCAATTCAACATTGTCGACGACTTCGCGCAGAGCGATCGCGGCGAGGGCGGCTTCGGCAGCACCGGGCGTCACTGAACGGCGCCATGAAAAACCCCAAGAGTCGGATCTATGTCCAACTCTTGGGGTTCAGTTCATTCGCGGCCCCTTTCCTTTTTCCGTTACCGCTCAGCGATCGGCCGTCTGCGCAACCCGCGCGGGCACGAAATCGCGTCGCCGCGCCTGCGCGATGCTCGCGTAGATCACCATCGCGACGAGCACGCCGAGCAGCACTGCCGACGATCCCACCGTGCCGAGCGCGAGCCCGCCCTTGGCAACCGGTTTCGTCAGCAGGTCGCCGACCGTCGCCCCGAACGGCCGCGTGAGCACGAACGCGGCCCAAAACAGCAGCACGCCCGAAATGCGCGTGAAATAGTGGGCCAGAACGATCAATGCGAGCAGGCCGCCGATCAGCAGTGCGCCGCCGCCGAAGCCGAGACCCGAGCTGTCCGCGAGAAAATCGCCGAGCGCGGTGCCCAGCGTGTTGGAGAACAGAATCGCGATCCAGTACAGGAGTTCGACCTTGCGCGTGCGGATCAGGTCGACCGACAGCGATTCGCCGCTCAGGCGCCACACCGCGAAGATCGCCAGCAGGATCGCGACGAGAATCGACGAGCCGGCCGCGTAGCCGAGGCCGAGCGTGCGGTCCATGAAATCGGACATCGTCGTGCCGGCGGTGCTCGTCGCGACGATCACGGCCCAGTAGATCGCCGGCCGATACTGCGTCGTTCTCAGCTGTGCGCCCAGCGTCACGAGAAAGAAACCGAACAGCAGGATCGAGCTCACCGCGTAGCCGACGTTCAACGTCATCGACAGCAGGTCGCCGCCGGTCTCACCGAGCGTCGTCGCGCAGATCTTCATGATCCAGAATGCGAGCGTGATTTCGGGAAGTTTGTTCATTCGAACCCCTTTTGCGGATAGCGACGGGCTGGCTGCGCCAACCCGGATCGCGAACAGGTTCGAATGTAATCCGCGTCGGCTTAACGGAACCTTAGCGGCGTGGCAGCGCCGCGCAGCCTGCTGGGTCCGAAGCCACGCGTCGTCAACGGGCGTGCCGGTGCCGGTAGTGCAGTGCGTACGCGAGCGTCAGCAGAACGACGAACACGACGCCGACCACCATCGTCATCCGGAATTCGCGCGTGAACGCGGTCGTCAGCAGGATCGCGCCCACAAGCCCGGCGCCGAGCAGGCTGCCGAACGGGTGCCCCCACATCCGGAACGCGAGCGCCGGGCCGCGGTATTGCGCGCGAAAACGCAGATGCGTGACGAAAATCATCAGCCACGTGAACAGCGCGCCGAACATCGCGATCGCCATCATCACGGTGAAGGCCGTGTCGGGCGACAGCGCGACCAGCACGGCCGCGACCGCGACGCCGCTGGTCGAGATCCACAGCGCCGCACGCGGCACGCCGTTGTTGCCGAGCCGGCCGAACACGGCCGGCGCGAGCCGCGCACGCGACAGGCTGAACATCATCCGCGTCGTCACGTAGAGCTGGCTGTTCATCGCCGACAGCGCCGCGATCAGCAACACGAAGTTGATCACGCCGGCCGCATACGGCACGTGCGTCGCGGCCATCACCTTCACGAACGGGCTTTCGTCGGTGCCGGCCTGCGTCCAGGGCACGATCGCGAGCATCAGCGACAGCGTGAGCAGGTAGAACAGCACGAGCCGGAACACCGTCGAGCGGAACGCGCGCGTGACCGCGTGCTGCGGATCGCGCGCCTCGCCGGCCGCGATTGCGACCGCCTCGATGCTCATGTAGCTGAAGATCGCGACGATCACCGCGACCCAGGTGCCCCACGGCCCCTTCGGCATGAAGCCGTCGTGCGCGGTGTAGTTCGCAAAACCGATGCCCGAAGCCGCCGGCGCCGACCAGACGAGATACGCGCCGAGCACGATGAACACGACGATCGCCGCGATCTTCAGCAACGAAAACGCGTATTCGACCGACCCGTACAGCGTGACGCTCGCGAGGTTCACCGCGATCAGCAGCGCGGAGAAGCCAATTACCCAGTACCAGCCGGGCACGGCCGGGAACCAGTACTTCATGAAGACGGCGATCGCGCTGATCTCGGTGCCGATCGCGAACACCACCGCGAACCAGTACGCATAGCGCACGAGAAAGCCCGCGAGCGGGCCCACGTAGTGCTCGGCGTACGCCCCGAACGAGCCGGCCGTCGGATGCGCGACCGTCATTTCGGCGAGCGCGCCCATCAGCAGCAGCGCGATCAGCGCGCCGATCGCGTACGAAACCAGCACGCTCGGCCCCGCGAGACCGATCGCGAACCCGCTGCCGAGGAATAGCCCGGTGCCGATCGCGCCGCCAATCGCGATCATCGCCATCTGCCCCGACGTCAGCGCATGGCGCAACCCTTGTTCGCGCGCGACGATGTTGTCGAACGACCGTTGTTGTTGTGTCACTGCGTTGCCACTCCCCTGCACCACCATCGCGCCGCCGGCGCCAGATAAAACGAAACGGCGCGGAAAACTTCCCGCGCCGTTCGCATGAACAACGAATTATCGCTTACTCGACTTCGACCGTCTCTTCGTTCGGCTTGTGCGGCGGATTCGCCAGCTTGTCGAACGACAACTGCACCTTGTCGCTTTCGTCGACGTCGACCGTCACATGGCCACCGTTCACCAGCTTGCCGAACAGCAGTTCGTCGGCCAGCGCGCGACGGATCGTGTCCTGGATCAGGCGCTGCATCGGCCGCGCGCCCATCAGCGGGTCGAAGCCGTGCTTCGCGAGATGCTTGCGCAACGCGTCGGTGAAGAGCGCGTCGACCTTCTTCTCGTGCAACTGCTCCTCGAGCTGGATCAGGAACTTGTCGACCACGCGCATGATGATTTCCTCATCGAGCGAGCGGAAGCTGATGATCGCATCCAGACGGTTGCGGAACTCCGGCGTGAACAGGCGCTTGATGTCGGTCATCTCGTCGCCCGTCTCGCGGCGCGTCGTGAAGCCGATCGTCGCCTTCTGCATCGACTCGGCGCCCGCATTCGTCGTCATGATGATGATGACGTTGCGGAAATCCGCCTTGCGGCCGTTGTTGTCCGTCAGCGTGCCGTGGTCCATCACCTGCAGCAGCACGTTGAAGATGTCCGGATGCGCCTTCTCGATTTCATCGAGCAGCAGCACGCAGTGCGGCTTCTTCGTAACGGCTTCGGTCAGCAGGCCGCCCTGGTCGAACCCGACATAGCCCGGCGGCGCGCCGATCAGGCGGCTCACCGCGTGACGCTCCATGTATTCCGACATGTCGAAGCGGATCAGCTCGATGCCGAGCGTGAACGCGAGCTGGCGCGCCACTTCGGTCTTGCCGACGCCCGTCGGGCCGGAGAACAGGAACGCGCCGATCGGCTTGTCCATCTTGCCAAGGCCCGCGCGCGCCATCTTGATCGATGCGGCCAATGCGTCGATCGCCGGATCCTGGCCGAACACGACGCTCTTCAGGTCGCGATCGAGCGTCTGCAGCTTGCTGCGATCGTCCTGCGACACGCTCTGCGCCGGCACGCGCGCGATCTTGGAGATGATTTCCTCGATCTCGCTCTTGCCGATCGTCTTCTTCTGCTTCGACTTCGGCAGGATGCGCTGCGCGGCGCCCGCTTCGTCGATCACGTCGATCGCCTTGTCCGGCAGGTGACGGTCGGTGATGAAGCGAGCCGACAGCTCCGCCGCGGCCGACAGTGCGCCCGACGAATACTTGACGCCGTGATGCTCCTCGAAGCGCGATTTCAGCCCGCGCAGGATCGCGACCGTCTGCTCGACGGTCGGCTCCGTCACGTCGACCTTCTGGAAGCGCCGCGACAGCGCCGCGTCCTTTTCGAAGATGCCGCGATACTCGGTGAACGTGGTCGCGCCGATGCACTTGAGCGTGCCCGACGACAGTGCCGGCTTCAGCAGGTTCGATGCGTCGAGCGTGCCGCCCGAAGCGGCGCCCGCGCCGATCAGCGTGTGAATTTCATCGATGAACAGAATCGCGTGCGGCCGTTCCTTCAACTCCTTCAGCACCGTTTTCAGACGCTGCTCGAAGTCGCCGCGATACTTGGTGCCCGCGAGCAGCGCGCCCATGTCGAGCGAATACACCTGCGCGTTCGCGAGGATGTCCGGCACTTCGCCGCGCGTGATGCGATACGCGAGCCCTTCGGCGATCGCGGTCTTGCCGACGCCGGCTTCGCCGACGAGCAGCGGATTGTTCTTGCGGCGGCGGCACAGCACCTGCACGACGCGCTCGACCTCCGGCTCGCGACCGATCAACGGATCGATGCGGCCGTCTTTCGCCATCTGGTTCAGGTTCTGCGTGAACTGCGCGAGCGGGGTTTCCTTCTGCGCGTTCGAGTCTTCGCTTTCCGCGTTCGCGTCGGTCGACTTCGCGGCTTCGCCGCCGTTCGTCTTCGCGATGCCGTGCGAAATGAAATTCACGACGTCCAGGCGCGTCACGCCCTGCTGCTGCAGGTAATAGACGGCGTGCGAGTCCTTCTCGCCGAAGATCGCGACCAGCACGTTCGCGCCGGTGACTTCCTTCTTGCCGTTCGACGTCGACTGGACGTGCATGATCGCGCGCTGGATCACGCGCTGGAAACCTAGCGTCGGCTGGGTATCGACATCGTCGGTGCCCGGGACGGTAGGCGTGTTGTCATGGATGAAATTGCGCAGGTTCTGACGCAAGTCCTCGATGTTGGCCGCGCACGCGCGCAACACCTCGGCTGCCGTCGGATTGTCCAGCAGGGCCAGCAGCAGATGCTCGACCGTAATGAACTCATGGCGCGCCTGGCGTGCTTCCATGAACGCCATGTGCAGGCTGACTTCCAATTCCTGGGCAATCATGCTTCCTCCATCACGCACTGCAGCGGATGCCCGGCCTGCCGCGCATGGGTAACGACTTGCTCAACCTTGGTCGACGCGATGTCCCGCGTATAGACCCCACATACCCCTCGCCCCTCGCGATGGACCTTCAGCATGATCTGCGTGGCCGTCTCGCGATCCTTCTTGAAATACTCCTGTACGACCATCACGACGAACTCCATCGGCGTGAAGTCGTCGTTCAGCAGCACCACCTTGTACATCGAAGGCGGCTTCAGCTTCTGCTGCTTGCGTTCCAGGACGGTGCTGTCCTGCTTGTCCGGGATAATCGCCATACACCCATTCTAAACAACTCGGACAGGCCCGCAATCCTGCCATTACCCGACCGACCGGCCGGCGCCCTCCCTGGTTCCCGACGACTCGCGATCGTCTTCGCGCCATACGAAAGCCGGCTGCGGTGCCGGCTTTCACGCGTGGCGCGGAACACGAACCGTCAGGGGGAAACCGCACCGGACCGTCGCATCCGCATCCAGTATCCCACAAGCCGGGACGACTCGATCGCGTGTCACTCGAGCCTGGTATATGAGCCGATTATGCGACTTTTCAAGTCCGCGCGCTCGACGGCATGCTGCACAGCAAAGCCGGAGAAACCCTGAAAATGGGTTCTTTACAACGGCCCTCTAACCGTCTAAAAATTCCGCTTGACACTCAAATAAAGAGCGCCAACAATCAAGCTGGCACTTTTTTCAACTCGCCGGTCGGCGAAATGAAAGAGGCCGAAGGTGAGCTTGTGAGGGGGGAACGGCTGTATTTTCCGGTCGTTTAGCTTTTCGAGCGTGCTCGTGGTAAGTAGCAGCGACTGTGTGACAGGGGAAGTAGGAAAATGGCAACTGGTATCGTTAAGTGGTTCAACGACGCGAAGGGCTTCGGTTTCATCACTCCCGACGAGGGCGGTGAAGATCTGTTTGCGCACTTCTCGGCCATCAACATGCAGGGCTTCAAGACCCTGAAGGAAGGCCAGAAGGTGAGCTTCGAGGTCGTTCAAGGGCCGAAGGGCAAGCAAGCGTCGAACATCCAGGCCGCGTAAAGGCACCGGATATCAGACGAAGAAACCCGGCTTTGCGCCGGGTTTCTTTTTTCAGGCCGGCCACTCGTTAATTCGATTGGCCGGCCTTTTCGTTCAATCCCGATAATTGAACATGTATTGTCTTGTTCCACGCGCAGATGGAATCCCGTCATACGCGTGAAACATATTCAATACTGGTTACACGACCTTCAGCGTGCCCATCATGCCGAGATCCTCGTGTTCGAGAATATGGCAGTGAAACATGCGCTCGCCGGACATGTCTTGCATGACGAGTATCGTCACGGTCTCGCCGCTGCGCACGTTCACGGTGTCGCGCCACGCGCGGAATGGTTCTCTCGTACGCGTGCCGTCCGATGCGCGCTCGATCACCTGGAATTGCGTGCCGTGCACATGGAACGGATGATCCATGTCGGTGGCATTGCGAATCGCCCAGCGTTCGAGGTCGCCGCGGCGGCTCGTCAGCGTCGCAAGGTGCGGCGCGTAGGTCGCACCGTTGATTGTGAAGCGCATCCCGGCCGGGCGGCCATGCGCCGGGCTGTTCATCATCGCTGCCATGTCCATCTGCTCGCCGAACGCGACTTCCTTGTGCGCAACCGGTTCGCCGAGGGCGGGCACCGCGCGCAGCGTGGCTGGCAGCGCACGGGCGGCGGCCGGCGCGAACGCGACGTCGGCAAGCGGCAGCGCCGGATCGGCCGGCAGGCTGCCGTGACCGCCGTCATGCGACATCGCCATCTTGCGGCGATCGTATTCGGCCGCCTGCAGCACCGCCCGTGACGCGCGGTCGCCAGCGCGCACCAGCAGTTCCGCGCGCTCGCCCGGCGCGAGCAGCAGCGACGTCACCGGGCGCGGCGCGTCGAACAAGCCGCCGTCGGTGCCGACCTGCTCGAATGCACGGCCGTCGTCGAACGCAACGAGCAGGTAGCGTGCGCTGCACGCGTTCCACACGCGCCAGCGCTCATCGCTCGCGACGTCGATCCGCGGCCGGCGCGCACCATTGACCAGCACGAACTGGCCTTCGCGACCGTTCATCCAGTCCATCATGTCGTTCGGCGGGATCGTGCCGTCGCGCGCGAGTTTCAGGTCTGACACGAACAGGTTGCGCTCGGGCCAGCCGGCGAGCGGATCGTCGGCGGCCCGCACGACGAACGGGCCGGCCAGCCCGCGGAACACCTGCTCGGCGGTCATCATGTGCGGATGCGGGTGATACCAATAAGTGCCGGCACTGCCCTTCGGCAGCGTGAAGCGATACACGCGCGACGCGCCCGGCGCGACGGGATCGGACGGGTTGCCGTCCTGGTTGGGCGGCACCGGCAGGCCGTGCCAGTGGATCGTCGAAGGCTGCGGCAGTTTGTTCACGAAGCGGATTTCGACCGTGTCGCCCTCGCGCACGTCGATCAGCGGGCCGACCACCGGGCCCTGCGTACCCGCACCGAACTGCCAGAACGTCGTCGGACGTGCGCCGCGCAGCATCGGACGCGCGACCGGCTGAGCGACCAGCGTCGCGCGGAACGTGCCGGGCTCGCGGCTTTCATTCGCAAGCGTGCGCAGCGATGCGAGCGGCGCGCCGGCCGGCAGCGCATCGGCCGCCGCGAGCGCGACCGGTGCCGGCTTCGCGTGCTGCGTGTGGCCCGCCATCCCCGACATGCCCGGCATGTCGTCCATCTGATCCATGCCGGCCATGCCCGCATGACCGGCATGCTGCGCCCACGCGGTGCGCGCAAACAGCGATGCCGCCGCGACGCCAATGGCGTGCGACAGGAAGGTTCTCCGAATCATCAATCGTTCCTCGTTATTCATCCAGCGTCGCGCGGCCTCCGCGACACTCGCTCCGGCTGGCACGGAGAAGCGCTCGTGCGCGACGCGAATCCTGATGCCCGCGTCATCATAACCGTAGCCCCGGGCCGACGCGCGGCAGCAGCGGACGAGCGTCGATACGACGCAGGGCGGCCGGTCTGACGAACAGATCGAGTTGCAATCAGCGGGCGTCTTCGATCGTTATCGGATGTCGCAGTGCTTCATCGCATTCCCTGCGATCGGGCCGGCCGGCGGCCTTTGCGGCCCACGTTCGGGACGCGCCGTCGGCGCAATTCGCCCCGCCGCTCATTCCTCCGCCGGCATGCAGCGCGCCAATCAAGCGTGAACCGGTCAATTTTTCACGATGCGGAACAAGCCCCTGCGTTATAAAAATTCGTGGTGCATGGCACAAATTCGCTGTTTCGCGATGCCGAAAAACGTTCCGCAATACAAAATACGAGAGGTAAGCATATGTTTTTGCGAATGAATTTTTGTTTCGAGAAAGCGCTCTACGTGCACCATCGGGCGCCGCCCCGGACGTAGACTTTGTTCCATGCACTGACGCTTCGCCACGACGCTCGATACGGAACCCGGCGCAAGCAGCCAGTCGGGCCACAACCGGACGAGCCGGCGGAAGGCACAACAGAATCGCTTGTGATCAGAAAGGGAGAACGGAAATGAAGGGATTTCGCTTTGGTTCAGCGCTCGGGTCGTTCTATATCCTGCCGGGTAACGGCGGCTGGGAAGCGACGTTCGGCAACGCCCTGCTCGGCGCGTTCTCGTGCCCGGAAGTGGCGGCCGACCACATCTCCCGCGGCGACTGCGAGCAACTGTCCGAACTGGATACGGCCACGCTCGAAGTGCCGCATGAAATCGCCGAGTGGGAAATCGTTCACGTCTGAATGGCACGCCGGCAACGCAAAACGCCCCGGGCGACCGGGGCGTTTTCATGTTCGGCGCTGCGGCGAGCCGCCAGGCCCGCCGCAGCGGCTGCTGCCGTTGCCGTGGCGCGCGCGGTAGCGCCGCCTGCGTCAGGCGACTGCGTCGACGATGGCGTTCAGCGTTGCGCTCGGGCGCATCGCCCGGCTCGTCAGCTCGACGTTCGGACGGTAGTAGCCGCCGATCGCCTGCGCGCTGCCCTGCGCGGCCGACAGTTCTTCCAGGATGCGCGCTTCGTTGTCGGACAACGACTTCGCAACGCCTTCGAACTGCGCCTTCAGCGCGGCGTCCTCGGTCTGCGCGGCCAGTGCCTGCGCCCAGTACAGGCACAGATAGAAGTGGCTGCCGCGGTTGTCGAGGCCGCCGACCTTGCGCGCCGGCGACTTGTTCTCGTCCAGGAACTTGCCGGTCGCCTGGTCGAGCGTCTTCGCGAGCACGAGCGCCTTCGGGTTCTGGTACGCGTTGCCGAGGTGTTCGAGCGACGCGGCCAGCGCGAGGAATTCGCCGAGCGAATCCCAACGCAGGAAGCCTTCCTCGACGAACTGCTGCACGTGCTTCGGTGCCGAACCGCCCGCGCCCGTTTCGAACATCCCGCCGCCGGCCATCAGCGGCACGATCGACAGCATCTTCGCGCTGGTGCCGAGTTCCATGATCGGGAACAGGTCGGTCAGGTAGTCGCGCAGCACGTTGCCGGTGACCGAGATCGTGTCCTTGCCCGCGCGGATGCGCTCGAGCGAGAAGCGCGTGGCGTCTTCCGGCGTCATGATGCGGATATCGAGGCCGTTCGTATCGTGATCCTTCAGGTAGCGTTCGACCTTCGCGATGATCTGCGCGTCGTGCGCACGTGCCGGGTCGAGCCAGAACACGGCCGGCGCGCCGGTTGCGCGCGCGCGGTTCACCGCGAGCTTGACCCAGTCCTGCACCGGTGCGTCCTTCGTCTGGCACATGCGCCAGATGTCGCCCGACTCGACCGCGTGCTCGAGCAGCACATTGCCGGCTTCGTCCGTGACGCGCACGACGCCGTCGGCCGGGATCTGGAACGTCTTGTCATGCGAACCGTATTCCTCGGCCGCCTGCGCCATCAGGCCGACGTTCGGCACGCTGCCCATCGTGACCGGGTCGAATGCGCCGTGCTGCTTGCAGTCCTCGATCACGGCCTGATAGACACCCGCGTAGCAGCGGTCCGGAATCACGGCCTTCGCGTCGTACAGTTCGCCGTCCGGGCCCCACATGCAGCCCGACTCGCGGATCATCGCCGGCATCGATGCGTCGACGATCACGTCACTCGGCACGTGCAGGTTCGTGATGCCCTTGTCCGAGTTGACCATCGCGAGGCGCGGACGCGCTGCGTATTCGGCCTTGACGTCGGCTTCGATCGCTTCGCGCGTGTCGGCCGGCAGGTCCTTCAGGCGCGCGTACAAGTCGCCGATACCATTGTTCGGGTTGAAGCCGGCCTGCGCGAGCACGTCCGCGTGCTTCGCGAGCGCGTCGCGGTAGAACACCGACACGAAGTGACCGAACAGGATCGGATCCGAGACCTTCATCATGGTCGCCTTCAGGTGCACCGAGAACAGCACGTCCTGCGCCTTCGCGTCGGCGATCTGCGCTTCGATGAAGCTGCGCAGCGCCTTGCGGCTCATCACCGATGCATCGATGACTTCACCGGCCTTCACGGCCGTCTTTTCCTTCAGCACCTTCTTCACGCCGTCGGCCGTCGTGAGTTCGATCTTCACGCTGCCGGCATCGGCGATCAGCGCCGACTTCTCACTGCCGTAGAAGTCGCCGTCGCTCATGTGCGCGACGTGCGCCTTCGACGTGGCCTTCCACGCGCCCATCTTGTGCGGGTGCTTGCGTGCGTAGTTCTTGACCGACAGCGGCGCGCGACGGTCGGAGTTGCCTTCGCGCAGCACCGGGTTCACCGCGCTGCCCTTGATCTTGTCGTAGCGGGCCTTGACGGCCTTCTCTTCGTCGGTCGACGGCTCTTCCGGGTATGCCGGCAGCTTGTAGCCCTGCGCTTGCAGTTCGGCGATCGCGGCCTTGAGCTGCGGCACCGATGCACTGATGTTCGGCAGCTTGATGATGTTCGCTTCCGGCTTCAGCGTGAGCTGGCCCAGTTCGGCCAGATCGTCGGAACCCTTCTGCTCCGGCGGCAGGACATCGGCAAATGCCGCGATGATTCGGCCGGCGAGCGAGATGTCGCGCGTTTCGACGGCGACGCCCGACGAGCGCGTGAAGGCCTTGACGATCGGCAGCAGCGAATAGGTCGCGAGCGCCGGCGCTTCGTCGGTGAGGGTGTAGATGATCTTGGGCGAAGTGGACATGGTCGATGCGTTGCTACGTGAAAATTTGGGACTGAGGGGCGCCGACGGTAATCGGCGGGGAGCGACCGGGTCGATCGCGAAAGGGGCGTGCCGGCTAGCCGGGCGGTGGTGTTGCGAGGGCCGTCATGTTCTACCTTGCAGGGCATGCGGGCCGCATCGCGGCGCCGCGGCCCGCATGCCGGACCGCCCTGCCAACAAACCTGCCGTTCATGAAATGCCCCGGCGCCGGCAGTAGGCGCCGAGGCAGCCGGCGCTCAGCCGGCCTGCCCCGGAAGAGGACTTACATGTTCTCGATCAGCACTTCGCCGAAGCCGGAGCACGACACCTGCGTCGCGCCTTCCATCAGGCGCGCGAAGTCGTACGTGACGCGCTTCTGCAGGATCGACTTCTCCATCGCGGCGATGATCGTGTCGGCCGCTTCCGTCCAGCCGAGGTGGCGCAGCATCATTTCCGCCGACAGGATCTCGGAACCCGGGTTCACGTAATCCTTGCCCGCGTACTTCGGCGCCGTGCCATGGGTCGCCTCGAACATCGCGACCGAATCCGACAGATTCGCGCCCGGCGCGATCCCGATGCCGCCGACCTGAGCGGCCAGCGCGTCGGAGATGTAGTCGCCGTTCAGGTTCAGCGTCGCGATCACGTCGTATTCGGCCGGACGCAGCAGGATCTGCTGCAGGAACGCATCGGCGATCGAATCCTTGATGACGATCTCGTTGCCCGTCTTCGGATTCTTCACGCGCATCCACGGGCCGCCGTCGATCAACTCGCCGCCGAACTCCTTCTGCGCGAGCGCATAGCCGGCGTCACGGAACAGGCCTTCCGTGAACTTCATGATGTTGCCCTTGTGCACCAGCGTGACCGACTTGCGATCGTTGTCGATCGCATACTGGATCGCCTTGCGCACGAGACGCTCGGTGCCTTCGGTCGACACGGGCTTGACGCCGATCCCCGACGTTTCCGGGAAGCGGATCTTCTTCACGCCCATTTCTTCCTGCAGGAACTTGATGACCTTCTTCGCCTGCTCGGAGCCCGCGGCCCATTCGATGCCCGCGTAGATGTCTTCCGAGTTCTCGCGGAAGATCACCATGTCGATCTTTTGCGGCTCGCGCACAGGCGACGGCACGCCCTTGAAATACTGGACCGGGCGCAGGCACACGTAGAGGTCGAGCTCCTGGCGCAGCGCGACGTTCAGCGAACGGATGCCGCCGCCGACCGGGGTCGTGAGCGGTCCCTTGATCGACACCACGTATTCCTTCAGCACCTGCAGCGTTTCGTCCGGCAGCCACACGTCCGGGCCGTACACTTTCGTCGCCTTCTCGCCCGCGAAGATCTCCATCCAGTGGATCTTGCGCTTGCCCTTGTACGCATGCGCGACCGCCGCATCGACGACCTTGATCATCACCGGCGTGATATCGAAGCCCGTACCGTCGCCTTCGATATAGGGAATGATCGGCTGATCGGAAACGTTGAGCGAGAAGTCCTTGTTGACGGTGATCTTGTCACCGCCCTCCGGAACCTTGATGTGCTGATACGGCATGATCGACTCCAGTGACGTGGCTGAGCAGGTGATGCTGGTCGAAACTGCGCGCGCGGCGAGGTGGTCCTGCCACCCTCGTGACGGCAACAGCGAGCGCTATTCTAGCGCCCCAACCGGGGCCGGCGGCACGAAGCGCGACGCTGCGTATCAAGTCTTCCCTTATGTCTTATATAAGACAGAGGACTTGCCGTTCCGTATTATGCATTAAGATTCCGCCATTTGCCATAGACCGCCCCGTCCCGCTTCCCCGCGGGCATGCCGGGCGTGCGCTCGCCATGACCCTGATCGCCCTCAACAAGCCGTTCGGCACGATTTGCCAGTTTTCCGCGCACGAGACGCGGCCGTCGCTCGGCGACTGGGTAAAAATACCCGGTGTCTACCCGGCCGGCCGGCTCGACGCGGACAGCGAGGGCCTGCTGCTTCTTACCGACGACGGCGCGCTGCAGGCGCGCATCGCCGAGCCGCGTCACAAGCTCGTCAAGCGCTACTGGGCGCAGGTCGACGGCGCGCCCGGTCCGGCTGACCTGAAGGCGCTCGCGCGCGGCGTCGATCTCGGCGACTATGTGACTCGCCCGTGCCGCGCCGAATTCATCGACCCGCCCGATGCGCTGTGGCCGCGCAATCCGCCGATCCGCTATCGCGCCGCGATTCCGACCACGTGGATCGAACTCGCGATCACCGAAGGCAAGAATCGGCAGGTGCGACGGATGACTGCCGCGATCGGCTTCCCGACGTTGCGTCTCGTGCGCGTCGGCATCGGCGCGCTCGACATATTCGCGCTCGGCATTGCACCGGGCGAAACAATCGCGCTCCCGCCGCGCGCTCCGTGGGACGGTTTCGCACGCACCGAATGACGCATCCCGGACGCACGAATTTTTCGTCATCTTTTTCGTCAACCGCCTGCGAAGATCGCGCGTTAAACCACGCAGATGCCAACCTTAGCTATCCGGCATTGGCAGCCGAACCCGTGTTTGCGTCACGAAAGCGACGTTTTTATCGAATACGATTCGGCGCCCGCAGCGCAATGAGAAATTTCTCGAAGCGTCTGTCAACCGAAAGGTGGATGGCACCGTTAGACGACATGACTCCTATTGCCGGGTCATTTGGTTAATTAACTAAAGCTGAGGAACACAACATGAACAAACTGATCGCCGCTCTGGTCGCTGGCCTCTTCGCAACGGCTGCTTTCGCACAAGCTTCGGCTCCGGAAGCTGCTTCGGCTGCTGCTCCGGCAGCTGCTTCGGCACCGGCAAAGCACGCTGCCAAGAAGCACCACGCAAAGAAGAAGCACCACGCAGCTAAGAAGGCAGCTAGCGAAGCCGAAGCACCGGCAGCTGCTTCGAACTAAGTAAGCAAGCTGTAATAACGCAGTCAAGAACACGCAGTCCTGCCGTTCTTACGGCGTTGAAAGGCAGATCACCGCAAGGCGATCTGCCTTTTTCTTTTTGTGCCCGCCGGCGCGCTTCGCGTACCATGCGGGTCTCGTTTTCCCGATAGGAGCCCTGCTGTGCGATTCTCCCTGCGCTCGTCGCTCGGCCGCCTTGCGCGCGCCGCCGTGTTTCCCGCCGCGCTCGCCGTCCTCGCACTCGGCATGCAGACCGCCCACGCGCAGATGCCGCCCGGCGCCAAGCAGCCGAGCGAGTTCCCGCGCGCGAAGCTGCGCGCCGGCATGTACGTGATCGACGCGGCCGTCGCCGCGAACGACGCCGACCGCGAACAGGGGCTGATGTACCGGTCGCAGCTCGCACCGAACGAAGGCATGCTGTTCGTGTTCAACGAGAATGCCGTGCACTGCTTCTGGATGAAGAACACGCTGATCCCGCTGTCCATCGCATTCATCCGCGCGGACGGCACGATCACCGACATCGACGAAATGAAGGCCGAGACGACCGACAACCACTGTCCGCGCAACAACGGCGTCTATGCGCTCGAAATGAGCAAGGGCTGGTTCGCGGCGAAGGGCATCAAGCCGGGCATGAAGCTCGAAGGCCTGCCCAAGGCCCAGTAACGGCCATTGCCGCGGCGGCGCCGCACGTCGACCGAAGCCGGCCACCCACAGTTTCGTGTGGGCGCCGGCTTCTTTTTTTTGCGGGCCGATGGCGGCGACCGTCTTGATTCGGCCATCGCCGCCCGTATCTGCAAAAGCCACGGACAAGCGCTATGCTTTAAATCTCGCTTGTTTCAGCCCGGGCCGGTGCAGCCGGCCCGCTTACGATCCGAACCACCAGGAGGTTCACGTGCCCCGCAAAACCCCCATCGAGCGCTATCGCAATATCGGGATCAGCGCTCACATCGATGCCGGCAAGACCACGACGACCGAGCGCATCCTGTTTTACACCGGCGTGAGCCACAAGATCGGTGAAGTGCACGACGGCGCGGCCACGATGGACTGGATGGAGCAGGAGCAGGAACGCGGCATCACGATCACGTCGGCCGCGACCACGGCCTTCTGGAAGGGTATGGCCGGCAACTATCCGGAACACCGCATCAACATCATCGACACCCCCGGGCACGTCGACTTCACGATCGAGGTCGAGCGCTCGATGCGCGTGCTCGACGGCGCATGCATGGTGTACGACTCGGTCGGCGGCGTGCAGCCGCAGTCCGAAACCGTGTGGCGCCAGGCGAACAAGTACAAGGTTCCGCGCATCGCGTTCGTCAACAAGATGGACCGCATCGGCGCGGACTTCTTCCGCGTGCAGAAGCAGATCGGCGAGCGCCTGAAGGGCGTCGCCGTGCCGATCCAGATTCCGATCGGCGCGGAAGAGCATTTCCAGGGCGTCGTCGATCTCGTGAAGATGAAGGCGATCGTCTGGGATGACGAAAGCCAGGGCGTGAAGTTCACGTACGAGGACATCCCGGCGAATCTCGTCGAGCTCGCGCACGAATGGCGCGAGAAGATGGTCGAAGCCGCGGCGGAAGCGAGCGAGGAACTGCTCGAGAAGTACCTGCACGACCACGAATCGCTGACCGAGGACGAGATCAAGGCCGCGCTGCGCCAGCGCACGATCGCCAACGAGATCGTGCCGATGCTGTGCGGCAGCGCGTTCAAGAACAAGGGCGTGCAGGCGATGCTCGACGCGGTGATCGACTACCTGCCGTCGCCGGTCGACGTGCCCGCGATTCTCGGCCACGACTTCGCCGATCCGGAAAAGCCGGCGGAACGCCACCCGAGCGACGACGAGCCGTTCTCGTCGCTCGCGTTCAAGATCATGACCGACCCGTTCGTCGGCCAGCTGATCTTCTTCCGTGTGTATTCGGGCGTCGTCGAATCGGGCGACACGGTGCTGAACGCGACGAAGGACAAGAAGGAGCGGCTGGGCCGGATCCTGCAGATGCACGCGAACGAGCGCAAGGAAATCAAGGAAGTGCGCGCGGGCGACATCGCGGCGGCGGTCGGCCTGAAGGAAGCGACGACGGGCGACACGCTGTGCGATCCGGCCAAGCCGATCATCCTCGAGAAGATGGAATTCCCGGAGCCGGTGATCTCGCAGGCCGTCGAGCCGAAGACGAAGGCCGATCAGGAAAAGATGGGCCTGGCGCTGAACCGTCTCGCGCAGGAAGATCCGTCGTTCCGCGTGCAGACCGACGAGGAATCCGGCCAGACGATCATCTCGGGGATGGGCGAGCTCCACCTCGAAATCCTGGTCGACCGGATGAAGCGCGAATTCGGCGTCGAAGCGACGGTCGGCAAGCCGCAGGTCGCGTATCGCGAGACGGTGCGCACGACGGCGACCGATGTCGAGGGCAAGTTCGTCAAGCAGTCGGGCGGGCGCGGCCAGTACGGGCACGCGGTAATCACGCTGGAGCCGAACCCCGGCAAGGGCTACGAGTTCCTCGACGAGATCAAGGGCGGCGTGATTCCGCGCGAATTCATTCCGGCCGTCGACAAGGGCATTATTGAAACGCTGAAGAGCGGCGTGCTCGCGGGCTACCCGGTCGTCGACGTGAAGGTGCACCTGACGTTCGGCTCGTACCACGACGTCGATTCGAACGAAAACGCGTTCCGGATGGCCGGCTCGATGGCGTTCAAGGAAGCGATGCGCCGTGCGAAGCCCGTGCTGCTCGAGCCGATGATGGCCGTCGAGGTCGAGACGCCCGAGGACTTCATGGGCAACGTGATGGGCGACCTGTCGAGCCGGCGCGGCATCGTGCAGGGCATGGAGGACATCGCGGGCGGCGGCGGCAAGCTGGTGCGCGCCGAAGTGCCGCTTGCCGAGATGTTCGGCTATTCGACGTCGCTGCGCTCGGCCACGCAAGGTCGTGCGACGTATACGATGGAGTTCAAGCACTACGCGGAAACGCCGGCGAACGTGTCGGAAGCCGTGATCAACGCGAAAGTGAAGTAAGCGCGAGGTGCGCGCCCTGCTGCGCGCAGACCGCAGGCCCGTCCGGTTCCGGACGGGCCTTTTTTTCATCCGTCGAACGCGGCGATGCGGGAGACCGATGCCGCTTTTTGATCGACACGCCAAGCCATTTTTGCGCATGCCACAATGCATCGCGATTCGTCCGATGGAACCACTCCGATGCCGTCCACCCCTGCCCTGCGCCGCCTGCTGATGCTGTACGCCGGCCTGATCGCCGCGAACGTCGCCGTCTGGCTGTGGGCGCTCGCGGTGCTCCGCGACCATCCGCTGCTGCTCGGCACCGCGGCGATCGCTTACGGGCTCGGGCTGCGTCATGCGGTCGACGCCGATCACATCGCCGCGATCGACGTCGCGACGCGCAAGCTGATGCAGGACGGCCAGCGTCCGGTGACGGTCGGTCTGTTTTTCTCGCTCGGCCACTCGACGATCGTGGTCGTCGCGACGCTCGGCATCGCGCTGAGCGCGTTCGCGCTGCGCGAGCGCTTCGACGCATTCCGCGAAATCGGCGGCACCATCGGCACGGCGGTGTCCGCCACCTTCCTGCTCGTGCTCGCATGCATGAACCTGATGATCCTGCGCGACGTGTGGCGGCGCTATCGCGGCGCGCCGGACGCAGCTCACGACGCCGCGCACACGCATCGCGCGAGCGGCCTCGCGTCGCGGCTGCTGCGCCCGTTGTTCCGGTTCGTGTCGAAAAGCTGGCACATGTATCCGGTCGGCGTGCTGTTCGGCCTGGGTTTCGATACTGCAACGGAAATCGCGTTGCTCGCGATCGCGGCCGCGCAGGCGAGCCACGCGGTGCCGCTCCATTCGGTCATGCTGTTTCCCGCGCTGTTCGCCGCCGGCATGACGCTGATCGACTCGACCGACAACGTGCTGATGATCCATGCGTACGGCTGGGCGATGGACGATCCGCGCCGCAAGCTGCTCTACAACGCGAGCATCACGCTGCTGTCGGCGGCCGTCGCGCTGGCGGTCGGCGGGATCGAGGCCGCCGGCCTGCTCGCCGACAAGCTGTCGCTGACGGGCCCCGTACGCGATGCGCTCGACGCACTTGGCACGCGCTTCGGCACGATCGGGTACGGCATCGTCGCGCTGTTTCTCGTCGCCTGGATCGCGTCGATCCTCTGCCATCGCTGGCCGCGTGCTGCCGACACGACGGCGCGATAGACGTAGTCAGACGTTTCATTTCGGAAACAAAAAGCTCACGACGGCGTATCACGCGCTGTCGCGCGATACGTGCTCGCCTTGCGCCACGGGCATGACCGCCCGGTGGCACGAATCTCGCAGTTAGAGATTCGCACGGCGGGCCCGCGTGCTGATTCGTGTTCCCGGCCTTTCGCGCCGGTCCGACACGCATCGGCCGTCGATACGACAATGCATCGTTGCTGGTCCCCTGCATCACACGTTGATGGTCGCGCGTGACGAGGCATCGCGCGTATCGGGGAGATCAATAATGAGCAGAACGAATCAACAGTCCCGTACGGCGGGACGGTGCTATCGCACGACCCTGCTGGCCGCAGCTGCGTTTGCGTGCTGCTGTTCCTACGCGATTGCTCAGGACTCGATGCCCGACGTCGCGTCCGACCCGACTGCCAGCGCAGACCCCGTCATGATGCTCGCCGAGGACACGGCGTCCTGCGCCGCCAGTCCGGCTGCTTGCGCGGTACACATTTATGCCGGCCGAGGCGCTGCGGGCAGCGGCGCCGGAAGTACCTCGGGCGGTAGCAGTCCGGGTAACAGCGGGAACGGTGGAAGCGGTGGAAGCGGCGCCGTCGGGCCTGCAGGCGTCGGTGGATCGACCGGGGCGACTTCCGGTGGTACGAGCGGAACAGGTCGTAGCGGCGGTGCATCAGGCAACGAGGGTAAAGGCGGTGGTACCACGGGTAACGGTACTTCAGGTGGCGGTAGCTCGGGTGGCGGTACTTCGGGTGGCGGTACTTCGGGTGGCGGTACCTCGGGTGGCGGTACCTCGGGTGGCGGTACTTCGGGTGGCGGTACTTCGGGTGGCGGTACTTCGGGTGGCGGTACCTCGGGTGGCGGTACCTCGGGTGGCGGTACCTCGGGTGGACGTACCTCGGGTGGCGGTACCTCGGGTGGCGGTACCTCGGGTGGCGGTACTTCGGGTGGCGGTACTTCGGGTGGCGGTACTTCGGGTGGCGGTACTTCGGGTGGCGGTACTTCGGGTGGCGGTACTTCGGGTGGCGGTACCTCGGGTGGCGGTACCTCGGGTGGCGGTACTTCGGGTGGCGGTACTTCGGGTGGCGGTACTTCGGGTGGCGGCACCTCGGGTGGTCATGGTGGCCACGGCGGCGGCAATGGCGGCGGCAGCGGCGGTGGTAACGGCGGTGGTAACGGCGGTGGTAACGGCGGTGGTAATGGCGGTGGTAATGGTGGTGGTAATGGCGGTGGTAATGGCGGTGGTAACGGCGGCGGCAACGGCGGTGGCAACGGCGGCGGTGGTCACGGTAACGGCGGTGGCAACAGCGGCGGCGGTAACGGTAACGGTGGCGGTAATGGCGGTGGCAGCGGCGGCGGTAACGGCGGTGGCAACGGCGGTGGTAACGGCGGCGGCAACGGCGGTGGCAACGGCGGTGGCAACGGCGGCGGTGGTCACGGTAACGGCGGTGGCAACAGCGGCGGCGGTCACGGTAACGGTGGCGGCAATGGCGGTGGCAGCGGCGGTGGCAGCGGCGGCGGTAACGGCGGTGGCAACGGCGGCGGCAACAACGGCGGTCACGGTAACGGTGGCGGCAGCGGCGGCAGCAACGGCGGTCACGGTAACGGCGGTGGCAGCGGTGGCGGCAACGGTGGTAGTGGCAACGGCGGCGGCAATGCTGGCGGAAACGGTGGCCACGGCAACGGCGGCGGCAACGGTAACGGCAATGGTAGCGGCGGCGCGGGCAATGGCGGTGCCAACGGTGTCGGCAACGGAAACGGCAATGGCGGCAACGGCGGCTCGGCCGGTGGCCGTGGCCACTGACCGACGCAGCGCCCGACCCGCTGCGGTCAGAGCATTTCGAGCGCGCGCTTGCTGCGCGGCGGGTGGAAGTAACCGTCGAGTTGCGCGCGCTCGTCATCGCTCAGCACGAGATCGAGCGCCGCGCGATTGTCGCGGACATGTTCGATCCGCGACGCCTTCGGGATCGCGAATACACCCGGCCGCGCAAGCACCCAGGCAAGCGCGACGCGCATCACCGACACGCCGCGTTGCCGCGCGATCTCGTCGAGTGGCGAACGCTTCGGCAGCCGTCCGTGATCGACCGGGCTGTAGGCCATCGCCGGCATCCGATGCTTGGCCAGCCATGGCAGCAGGTCGAATTCCGGGCCGCGCCGCGCGATGTTGTAGAGGATCTGGTTGGTCGCGCACGCGCCGCCGCCCGCGTCGTCGACGAGTTCCGCCATGTCGGCCGTATCGAAGTTGCTGACGCCCCAATGGCGGATCTTGCCCGCGCGCCTCAGCGCCTCGAATCCCTCGACCGTCTCCTCGAGCGGCACCGAACCGCGCCAGTGCAGCAGGTACAGGTCGAGACGGTCGGTACGCAACCGCTTGAGGCTCGCGTCGCACGCGGCGACGACACCACGCCGGCTCGCATGATGCGGATACACCTTGCTGACAAGGAACACGCCGTCGCGCAATCCGGTCAGCGCCTCGCCGACGAGCGCCTCGGTCGCACCGTCGCCGTACATCTCGGCGGTGTCGACCAGCGTCATCCCAAGCGCGATCCCCTCGCGCAATACGGCGATCTCGTCCGCGCGACGCGCGGGCCGCTCGCCCATTTCCCACGTGCCCAGGCCGAGCTTCGGAATCGTCTCGCCGTCCGGCAGGACGACCGTGGCAATCGTGTCTGTCATGCGCTCCTCGCTGCGGATTGATGGCCGCGCATCCGCGGCCGTAGCATCGAATACGACGCATCAGTGTAGTCAATCGGTGCGGCTTCCACCTGCTGCACGGCAAAAACCGGATATAACGGCGCCGCATGATGACTTAGAATGGCCGGCAATCTGATCGATACCCATTCCATGAAGGCACCCACGGACGACCGCTGGCAGGACCTGCGCCCCGACCCCGAGAACGATACGCCGCTCTACCTGCAGCTCGCCCGCAAGCTCGGCGACGCGATCCACGACAACCGCTGGGCGGCCGGCGAGGCGCTGCCGTCCGAACGCGTACTGTCCGACGCGCTCGGCGTATCGCGCATCACCGCGCGCAAGGCGATCGCGCTGCTCGTCGAGCAGGGCTTGATCCGCCGCACGCAAGGCGCCGGCAACTTCATCCAGCCGCGCTACGAGGATCCGCTGTCGCGGCTGTCGAGCTTCAGCGAAATGCTCGAGCGCCGTGGCTTCAAGCCGAGCTCGCAGTGGCTCGAACGCGAGATTCAGCCCGCGAACCGCGACGAAGTCATCCAGCTCGGCCTGTCGCCGGCCGCATCTGTTACACGGCTGAAACGCCTGCGCCTCGCCGACGGCATCGTGATGGCCGTCGAGAACTCGACCTTCCCCGCCACGCTGATTCCCGATCCGCAGGCGATCGGCGGTTCGCTGTACAGCTATCTCGAAGCACGCGGCACGCCGATCGTGCGCGCGCTGCAGCATTTCCGCGCGGTCAATGCGACCGACGAGATCGCGCAACAGATGGGCATCGCGCCGCACGACGCGCTACTGCTGATCACGCGGATCGGCTATACGGCCGACCAGCGCGCGATCGAGCTCACCGATACCTATTGCCGCAACGATTACTACGACTTCGTCGTCGAGCTGCGCAAGTAACGCGCACGGCGCCGCCGCCACTCATCGCCAGCGCGCTTCGTCCGTGCCGAGCGGCACGGGTGGAAGCGCGAATCGCGGCGGCGTCGCCGACAGGCGTTCGGCCGGGCGCACGGCATCGATCGTGCCGAACGGCGACGCGCCGCGGTCGATCCGGTCGCGCACGTCGTCGAACGTGACATCCGGCGCATGCAGGCCGTCCGGCACCGTGCCGAACGACTGCAGCCAGCGCCCCGTCTGCGCGAGCGACAGCCGCACGTGCCAGCTTCCCCCTTCCGTTGCACGGCGCGCGAGCGCGATCATCGCGCCGAACGCCGCGAGATAACCCGTCGCATGATCGAGCGCCTGGCACGGCAGATGGCGCGGGCCGTCCGCGTGCGCGGCGTGCTGCTCGTGCCATGCGATACCGCTCGCCGACTGCACGAGGCTGTCGAACCCACGCCGCATCGACCACGGCCCCGCATGCCCGTACGCGGACACCGACACGTACACGATGCCGGGCCGGACCTCCGCCAGCGCCTGCGGCGAGAATCCGCGCGCCGCCAGCGCACCGGGGCGATAGGCCTGCAGGAATACGTCGGCGTCGCGTGCGAGCGCGCGCAGCGTGGCAACGCCGGCCGCCTCGCGCAGATCGATCCACGTCGAGCGCTTGCCGCGCCCGTTGTCGATCACGAGCGATGCGATGTTCGGCAGGTGCGGACCGTTGACGAGCAGCGTCTCGGCACCGTGCGATGCCAGCGTGCGGCCCGCGACCGGCCCTGCGATGATGCGCGTGAGATCGAGCACGCGCACGCCCGTGAGCGGCTGGTCGGGCTCGCCGCGACCGATCGCCTCGACGGGCGCCTCGCCGATCCGCTCGATCTCGAACAACGGCAACGACGCGAGCGCGCGGGCCTGGTCGTGCGCCGCCCATTCGTCAGGGGTTCTGATCAATGCCGCGCACAGGCCGGCGTTGGCCAGCGCGGTATCGAGCACCGCGCCGTCCCACGTGCGGATCGCCGCTGCAACGTCGTCACGCCCCGGGCCGCAGCCGAGCACGTCCAGTATCCCGCGCAGGTGATGCGGAAAGTTCGCATGCAGCTGGATCCAGCGTCCGTCGCGCGTGCCGTAGAAACCGGTCACCGGATGGCGCGGCTCGGGCGGCAGGCCCCCATCCACGCGCAGGTAGCGTTCGCTGCGGAACGCGACGAGCGCGTCGCGCATCGACACGTCGACGCGCTGCGCGATGCCCGTGCGCAGCCGATGGCATTCCGCCGCCGCGAGCCCGGCTGCCGCGATCGTCGCCGCGGCGAGCGTGCCGACGCGGAACGTCGACGGCAGCATCGGGTCCTGCCCCGTCACGGCCGCGCGGGCCAGCGCGCCGGGTTCGCCGTGCGCGAGTTGCCACAAGCGGGTCAATGCGAGTTCGGGAGTCATGGTGGAGGCGAGCCGTTGTGGAGACGGATTCGAGTCTAGAATTCGCGACGGGCGCGATCAATCTTGATTGCGCGAATCAATGCATAACGAATAGTTGTAGCCGGGCCGCGCTTCATGCGCCCCGACAGGAACGATCGGCATGACATCCCTCAGCGCGCCTGAAGCCGCCGGCATCCTCGGTGTCAGCGTGAGCACCCTTTACGCGTATGTGAGCCGCGGCCTGCTGCGCTCGCTGCCCGACGGCGCGAGCAAGCGCCGCCGCTACGACGCGGACGAAGTGCGCCTGCTCGCACGCCGCCGCGCCGACGCGAAACGCGCGGGCGGCGTCGCCGAACGCTCGCTCGACTGGGGCGTGCCCGTGCTCGAATCGCGGATCACGCAGATCGCCGGCGGCCGCCTGCACTATCGCGGCGCGGATGCGATCGCGCTCGCGAACGACGCGACGCTCGAGGAGACGGCCGCACTGCTGTGGGATTGTCCGCCCGCGCGGCTCGGCGCGGCATCGCTCGCGTCCACCGGTTTCGACGCCGCGCAGTGGGACGACTGGGCCCGCCGCTGGGCACATCTCGCGCCGCTCGAGCGCACGCTGGTGCTGCTCCCCGCCGCGGCCGCCTCGCTGCCGCGCCTGTGGGCGCAGGGGCGCGACGCGCAGTTCGACGCGGCCACGCTGCTGCTGCGCGTGACGACGGCCGCGCTGGCCGGCATCGCGCCGGCCGACGCGCCCGTGCATCGGCAGCTCGCCGCCGCGTGGCGGCTCCGGCGACGCGACGAAGCCGACCTGCTGCGCCGCGCGCTCGTGCTGTGCGCCGATCATGAACTGAATCCGTCGACCTTTGCGGTGCGCTGCATCGCGTCGACTGGCACTCATCTGTTCGGCGCGATCGCGGGCGGGCTCGCGGCGCTGTCGGGCCCGCGCCACGGCGGCGAGACGTTCCGCGCGGGCGCGCTGCTCGACGAAGCGGCGCGCGCGGCCGACCTCGACCGCTACGTCGCGCTGCGCGTCGCGCATGACGAACGGGTGGACGGTGCACGCACGGTGTTGTCCGGTTTCGCGCACCCGCTCTATCCCGACGGCGATCCGCGCGCACGCGCGTTGCTCGACGCGCTGCACGCGATGCTGCCGGACCGGACCCCGCTGCGCATGGCCCGTGCGCTCGCCGCGCGCGTCGAGGCAGCAACCGGCCTGCGACCGGCGATCGATTTCGCGCTCGCGGTGCTGGAACGCACGCTGGCGCTACCCGACGGCGCCGCGTTCACGGTGTTCGCGGCCGGCCGCACCGCGGGCTGGATCGCACACGCGCTCGAGCAATATGCGGACGGCAAGCTGATCCGGCCCCGCGCACGCTATGTCGGCAGCGACGCGGCTGCCTGACCACGGCCGCCGCGCCATGCGGCGAACCGTTGCCACGCGATTGGCGCAGCCTGGACGGCCGGCGCCGCCTGCTCGCCGAACGCGAACACCGCACCGCCCGCCGCCGCGCTGATCCATACGCGCATGCCGGGCAGCAGCGCCAGCGTCTCGCCGGCGCGCAGCCAGTGATCGTCGGGCCGGCCCTCGATCGTCACCCACAGAGCGCCGTGCGCGACCTGCAGCGCGGTGCGATCGACGATCCGCCACCGCCCGGCCGGCTCGTTGCCGTCCATCTCGTAGAGTCGCAGTTCTCGCATGGTCGCCTCCGGGTCGGGTGGGTTCGATGACACCAGTATTTCGGACGGTGTCGACACACGGACAGATACGCCTGCGGACACTTTCGACTGAACTGTACCGGTCGGCTGACGGACGGGCGTCCGGCGCACCTGCGCGGATCCTGCGCGGCACGGCGGCTTTGCCTACAATGGCGGCTGTCCCGCGCCACCGGTCCGTCCCCATGTTCCAACGCCCGCCCGCCGCCGCTCCCGGCGAAAAGAACCTCACCGTGATGCTCTGGCTCGTTGCGACGGGCTTCTTCATGCAGACGCTCGATGCGACGATCGTGAACACGGCGCTGCCGTCGATGGCTGCGAGTCTCGGCGAATCACCATTGCGGATGCAGTCGGTCGTGATCGCATACTCGCTGACGATGGCGGTGATGATTCCCGTCTCGGGCTGGCTCGCCGACACGTTCGGCACGCGGCGCGTGTTCTTCAGCGCGATCCTGGTGTTCTCGCTCGGTTCGTTGCTGTGCGCGAACGCGCATACGCTGTCGCAACTCGTCGTGTTCCGGGTCGTGCAGGGGGTAGGCGGCGCGATGCTGTTGCCGGTCGGGCGGCTCGCCGTGCTGCGCACCTTCCCGGCCGAGCGCTACCTGGCCGCGTTGTCCTTCGTTGCGATTCCCGGGCTGATCGGGCCGCTGATCGGGCCGACGCTCGGCGGCTGGCTCGTGAAGATCGCATCGTGGCACTGGATCTTCCTGATCAACGTGCCGGTCGGCGTCGCCGGCTGCGTCGCGACCTTCTACTCGATGCCCGACGCGCGCAATCCGGCCGTCGGCCGCTTCGACCTGAAGGGCTATCTGCTGCTGACGATCGGGATGGTCGCGATCTCGCTGTCGCTCGACGGGCTCGCCGATCTCGGCATGCAGCACGCGGCCGTGCTGGTGCTGCTGATCCTGAGCCTCGCGTGCTTCGTCGCGTACGGGCTGTACGCGGTGCGCGCGCCGCAACCGATCTTCTCGCTCGAACTGTTCAAGATCCATACGTTCAGCGTGGGCCTGCTCGGCAACCTGTTCGCGCGGATCGGCAGCGGCGCGATGCCGTACCTGATTCCGCTGCTGCTGCAGGTGAGCCTCGGTTATTCGGCATTCGAGGCCGGACTGATGATGCTGCCGGTCGCCGCGGCCGGGATGTTCTCGAAGCGGATCATCACGCGCCTGATCACACAGCACGGCTACCGCAAGGTACTGCTCGCGAACACGATCATGGTCGGCGTGATGATGGCGAGCTTCGCGCTGATGCGCGACTCGGTGCCCGTGTGGGTGAAGGTCGTGCACCTCGCGCTGTTCGGCGGTTTCAACTCGATGCAGTTCACCGCGATGAACACCCTGACGCTGAAAGATCTCGGCACCGGCGGCGCAAGCAGCGGCAACAGCCTGTTCTCGCTCGTGCAGATGCTGTCGATGAGCCTCGGCGTCACGGTCGCGGGCGCGCTGCTGGCCACCTTCACCGGGATGCTGCGCACGGTGACGCCGAGCAACACGCTGCCCGCGTTCCATGCGACCTTCGTCTGCGTCGGGATCATCACGGCCGCGTCGGCGTGGATCTTTGCGCAACTCGCGCCCGAGATCCGCGGCCGCGCGCAGCACAAGACCGATCCATCCGAGCGCGCGTGACGCACGGCGCGCGCCGCACCAGGGAACCCACGACGGCGCACTGCGCACCATGTCGGTGCAGCGCAGCTGCGCCGCGCGAACGCCGGCAACCGCGACGGGGCGCCGCACGGGGATCGATGCCGTGCATGCTTCTTGCTCGCCTATTCTGTAGGTAAACTGGCAGTCTTCCTTCGGCCGACATCATGAGCATGATCGACATCGATCCACCCGGCTTCCAGCCGCCCCGCCCCGTCGCCGGCGACGACGGGAAGCGGCGCACCGTGCTGTACGGCGCGTACACCGTGTTCAGCGTGTTCCAGCCCGTTTTCTCGGTGTCGCACCGCCGCGCGATCGGCTACCACGCGTCGCTGCGCGCGCACGACGAGGACAGCCGCCAGGTTGCGTCGCACGAAGTGTTCACGCAGGCGGCGCGGCGCGGCGATCTGCTCGAGCTCGGCCGGCTCGCCGAGTCGTTGCATCTCGGCAACTTCCACGCGTTCGACAGTCACGACGAATGGCTTTTCCTGAGCCTGCATCCGGCCGCGCTGATGGACACCGTCTACGGTGACGCGCTGCTCGCGAACCTGAAGGCGCTCGGCCTGCCGCCGCATCGCGTGGTGCTCGAAGTGCCCGAGCAGGCAGGCGGCGAGACGCCGCGCTATGCGGCGATCGTCGACGGCCTGCGCAAGGCCGGCTTCCTGATCGCGCTTGGCGGATTCGGCGCGAAACATTCGAACATCGACCGCGTGTGGCACCTGCATCCCGACATCGTCACGCTCGACCGCGGGATCCTCGCGCAGGCGAGCGAACACTCGCATCTCGAGCGCGTGCTGCCGGGGCTCGTGTCGCTGCTGCACGAATCCGGCCAGCTCGTGCTGATGGGCGGGCTCTCGACCGAGCGTGACGCGCTGATCGCGCTCGAATGCGATGTCGATTTCGTGCAGGGGCAGTACTTCGCGGGGCCGAGCGTCGACCCCGTGCAACCGCAGGCCGCCGCGGGCTGCATGGATACGCTGTCGGCCGCGTTGCGGCTACGCGTCGCGCAACGCGAGCGCACGCAGGCCGAACGCCTCGCGCCATACGTCGCCGCGCTGGAGGAAGCGAGCCGCAAGCTCGTCGCGGGCGAGCCGCTGATCGACGCAGCCAGCGCCGTGCTCGGATTGCCGGAAACCGCTCGCTGCTTCCTGCTCGATGCATCGGGCCGCCAGATCGGCGACAACGTGCTCGCACGCGGCAGCGTATCGCAGCGGGCGAAACGCTTCCGGCCGCTGCTGCATTCGGAAGGCGCGAGCTGGGAGCGCCGCCCCTACTTCATCCACGCGATGCGCGCGCCGGGCCGCGTGCACCTGACACCGCCGTACCTGTCGATCAACGAAGCGCACCTGTGCGTGACGGCATCGATCGCCGCGCCGGCCGCGACCGGCATGCAGGTGCTGTGCGTCGACATCAACTGGGAAGCGGCGCTCAACGGCGAATGAGTTCGTGCGCCGCGCTCATGCGGCGCCATCGAGGTCGTCGGCCCGGCGCGCGATCAGCCGATGCACGCGCTTGCCGGACGACGCGCTGACCACCTCGTGCTCGTCGATCACATGCATGCCCGCGCCGAGCGCCGCATGCATGCGCGCCGAATCGAGCGGTGTGTACAAGCGACCGCGTTCGTCGCGCAACGCGCCGTTGCCGGCCACCCGCCAGCTCAGGTACAACGTGCCGCCGGGCATCAGCAGCGCGGCCAGCCGTGCGGCCGCCGCGGCGGCATCCGCCTGCTCGAGATGCATGACGACCGTCTCGCACAACACGTTTCGAAACGCGCCGGACGGCACGCCCGCGAGCGCCGGCAGCGCGGCCAGTTCGAACGTCAGCGACGGGTGGCGCAAGCGCGCCTCGGCGAGCAGCGCCGCGCTCGCATCGTAGCCGCGCACGTCGAATCCTTGCGACGCGAGCCACGCGGTGTCGCGCCCCGCGCCGCAGCCGACGTCGGCGGTCGGCCCCGGCGAGAAATACTGCTCGAGCAACGCATACATGTCGTCGGGCGCGGCCTGGTCGAGCCAGTCCTGCGCGTATTGCGCCGCATGGGCTTCGTAGGCATCGAGAGTCGGGCGATCCACCATGGCGATTGCTCCGCGTACGCGTCCTGTCGTGCGACGCACACCGCATCTTAGCCGTTGCGCATCGCGCGTGGTGTGGCGCGCGGTCCCAACCCGCGCTCACGTGGCCCGCGCGATACGCGTGCGCAGGCAGATCGACCGATAGCGCCCATTGCCGCCGCGAGCCGGCCGCCGAGATAGCAGTCGAGCGAGCCCGCGCCGAACACGCGGACCGGCGCGGCCGACGGGTCAGACATGCGAGTGCGCGCCACCGTGGACCGGGCCCGCGCGCCGCTCGACTTCGCGGCGCACATTGCCGCGCAGGCCCGCGAAAAACGCGACTTCGGCGACGACGAACAGCGGCCCGACCATCAGGCCGACCAGGTCGTCGACGAACGCGGGCTTGCGCCCTTCGAACCAGTGCCCGACGAACTGCACGATCCAGCCGACCACGAACGCTCCAACGCCGATCCCGAGCCATTGCGCGGTCGGCTGCAGTGCGAGCGTCTGCGCGGCCCACAGGCCGAGCGCGAACAGCGCGGTCATCACCAGCCCGAAACGCAGGTCGAGACGCAGGTAGAACACCGCGAACGCCACCGCGAGCAGCAACGCCGGCGACAGCGCGACGCCCGCCAGCACGCCGATCGCGGGCCGTGACAGCAGCACCTCGACCGCGAACACGATCATCGGAATGCCGACCAGATGCGTCGCGATGTTGCGCGCGTCGCGATGATAGGCCGCATACTGGGAAAGGTGATCCACGAGCGTCTTCATGGCGCCTCCTGAACGATCATTGAACGCTATGATGCGCGTCACGCCCGACAACCTCTGTCAGCTACCCGACATCGCGTGCCCATGCCCTCGCCGCTCGCCCCGTACCTGCCGCAGATCGAAGCGCACCCGTGGTTCGCCGCGCTGCCGCCCGCGTTGCGCGAGGCGCTGCTCGCCCACGCCGCGTTGCGGCACCTGCCTGCCGGCCACGCGCTGTTCCGTCGTGGCGACCCGCCGTGCGGGCTGTATGCGGTGCTGGCCGGTTCCCTCACCATAGGCGCGGTCGATCCGCACGGCAAGGAAGCGCTGCTGACGGTCGCCGAGCCCGTTACGTGGTTCGGCGAGATCGCGCTGTTCGACGGCCAGCCGCGCACGCACGATGCGATCGCACTCGACGACACGCTGCTGCTGCACGTCCCGCAGGCCGCGCTGCTCGCGATGCTCGACGCGACGCCGCAATACTGGCGGCAGCTCGCGCTGCTGATGGCGCAAAAGCTCCGGCTGAGCTTCCTGACCGTCGAATCGATGAGCGTGATGCCGGCCGCGCAGCGGCTTGCCGCACGGCTGCTGATGATCGCCGACGGCTACGGCGGGATCAGCGCCGGCCGCACGCGCATCCGCCTGTCGCAGGAAAAGCTCGCGGCGATGCTCTCGCTCACGCGGCAGACCACCAACCAGCTGCTGAAGGCGCTGCAGGCCGACGGTGTCGTGCGGCTGCATGTCGGCGAAATCGAACTCGTCGACGTCGACGCGCTGCGTCGCGCGAGCGGCCTGCCCGACGGTTCGCACTGATCGCGCCCCGACGCCGCGCAATCGCCGCAACGCGGCATTCCCGCCGTCATGGCATTGCGCTATCGTGGCGGCTCCTTCGCCCACCCCGCATCCTCTCTTGAACACGTCGACCGTCACTGCTCCGTCCCGCCATGCGTGGCCCGTATTCGTCGCATTCCTGCGGCTCGGCCTCACGTCGTTCGGCGGCCCCGTCGCGCATCTCGGCTACTTCCGCGACGCGTTCGTCACGCGCCGCGGCTGGCTGACCGAGCGCGCCTATGCGGATCTCGTCGGCCTGTGCCAGTTCCTGCCTGGACCGGCGAGCAGCCAGGTCGGGATGGCGATCGGCCTGTCGCGCGCGGGCTATGCGGGGATGTTCGCCGCATGGCTCGGCTTCACGCTGCCGTCCGCGCTGCTGATGATGCTGTTCGCGCTCGGCGTCCACGCGACGGGCATGCCGGTCGCGGCAGGCGCGCTGCACGGGTTGCGGATCGTGTCGGTCGCGGTGATCGCTCAGGCGGTGTGGGGCATGGCGCGCACGCTGTGCCCGGATGCGCGCCGCGTCAAGCTGATGGCGATCGCGGCCTGCATCGCGCTGCTCGTCCCGACCGCGTGGCTGCAGGTCGTGGTGATCGTCGCGGCTGGGGCAGCCGGTCTCATGCTGTTGCCGCAGCCCGAGCGCGGCGCCCACGATCCGCTGCCGCTGCACGTGTCGCACCGCGGGGGCGTGCTGTGGCTCGTACTGTTCGCCGCGCTGATCGTCGTGCTGCCGGTCGCGGCGAGCGCGTTCCACTCGAACACGCTCGCCGTCGTCGATGCATTCTTCCGCACCGGCGCGCTGGTGTTCGGCGGCGGCCACGTTGTGCTGCCGCTGCTGCAAGCGGCCGTCGTCGCACCCGGCTGGGTCGGCGATTCGGCGTTCCTGGCCGGCTATGGCGTCGCGCAGGCCGTGCCGGGGCCGCTCTTTACGTTCTCGGCCTTCCTCGGTGCGTCGCTGCGCGACGCGCCGAACGGCTGGCTCGGGGCGACGATCGCGCTCGTGTCGATCTTCGCGCCGTCGTTCCTGCTCGTCGCGGGCACCGCGCCGTTCTGGGAACGCCTGCGCCGCAGCACGCACATGCAGGCCGCACTCGCGGGCGTGAACGCGGCGGTCGTCGGGCTGCTGCTTGCCGCGCTCTATCACCCGGTGTGGAGCGACACGATCGTGTCGCCGCGCGACTTCGCGGCCGCGCTCGTCGCATTCGTCGCGCTCGTGTTCTGGCGCGTGCCGCCGTGGGCCGTCGTGATCGCGAGCGCGGCGCTCGGCTGGTTGTCGGGGATGATCGTCTGATCGGGCGAATGCCGCGTGTCGCTTCATGGCAGACGAAAACGAAAAAGCCCTCGTGACGAGGGCCTTTTTCTAGGGTATCGCGCGCCGCAGTGGCACGCGGGATACCTGGACTTACGCGAAGTTCTTCGCTGCGAAGTCCCAGTTCACGATGTTCCAGAACGCTTCGACGAACTTCGGACGTGCGTTGCGGTAGTCGATGTAGTACGCGTGTTCCCACACGTCGATCGTCAGCAGCGGCTTGTCGGCCGTCGTCAGCGGCGTGGCGGCGTTGCTCGTCGACACGATGTCGAGCGAACCGTCGGCCTTCTTCACGAGCCATGCCCAGCCGGAACCGAACGTGCCGACCGCGGCCTTCGTGAAGGCTTCCTTGAATGCGTCGTACGAACCCCACTTCGCGTTGATCGCGTCGCCCAGCGCGCCCGACGGTGCGCCGCCGCCGTTCGGCGACAGGCTGTTCCAGAAGAACGTGTGGTTCCAGATTTGCGCGGCGTTGTTGAAGATGCCGCCCGACGACTTCTTCACGATCTCTTCCAGCGACAGGTTTTCGAATTCCGTGCCCGGGATCAGATTGTTCAGGTTCGTCACATATGCCTGGTGATGCTTGCCGTAGTGGTACTCGATCGTCTCTTTCGAGATGGTCGGCGCGAGTGCGTCTTCAGCGTACGGGAGCGGCGGGAGCGTATGAGCCATGGCGATTCCTTCGTTGAGTATGTAGGGAGGCTGTGTTGAATGCTGCCGAGCGTCCGATTGTAGGCGAGTCCGAATATCCCCGCAAACTCACGGGCATTTATCCGCGGTATGCAGAAAATCGCCGCTGGCGCTTCATCCGGCAGGACGAGACGGCGACGCGCAGCATCCGTTCCCGCGTCGGGCAGCCGAAGTACGGCCGGGGCGCCGGACGCGCGACCTTCGTTTCGCTTACGCGTTGCGCCGCCGTCAGATCGTGTCAGTCAGCCTCGGCTGCACGTCGGCAAGCGACACGTCGGCCGAGCCTTCGGCAAGATGCACAGTGAGCCGGCGCTGCGGCTTCAGCGCACTCGGCGCGCGCACCGCGCGGCCGGTCTGCGCGTCGATCAGGGCCGCATAGCCGCGCTCCAGCGTGCGCTGCGGGCTCAGCACCTCGAGCCGCGCCGCGCAGGCCGACACGCGCGCGGTATCGCGCTCGTGACGGCGCTGCAGCGCCACCGCGAGACGTTGCGACAGTGCGGCCAGCGCCTGACGCGCCTGCGCCGGGTCGGGCCGCACACGCTGCCAGCGCAATTGCGCGAGCGCGAAACGCGCACGCGCGTCGCGCACCGGCCGCGACGCCGCCGACGCGAGCCGCACCGCCAGTTGTTCGACGTGGGTGCGTTGCCGCTGCAGCCGTTCGGCCGGGCTGACGAGCCGGCGCGCGAGCCAGTCGAGCTGCTGCGCACGCTGTTCGAGCCCGCGTTCCAGGCAGCGTGCGAGCGCGCGCTGCCGGTCGGCCACTTCGCGCAGCAGCAACGCGCGCTGGGGACTCGCGAGCTCGGCCGCGCCGGTCGGCGTCGGCGCGCGCAGGTCCGCCGCGAAGTCCACGATCGTGAAATCGGTTTCGTGGCCGACGCCGCTGACGACCGGCAGTTCGCTCGCCGCGATCGCACGTGCAAGCGCTTCGTCGTTGAACGACCAGAGATCCTCGATCGATCCGCCGCCGCGACAGACGAGCAGCACGTCGACCTCGCGCCGCGCGTTCGCGATCTGCACGGCCGCGACGAGCTTTTCGGCGGAACCGGCACCCTGCACGGGCGCCGGATAGACGATCACCGGAATGTGCGGCGCGCGGCGCGCGAGCGTGGTCAGCACGTCGCGCAACGCGGCGGCCTGCAGCGACGTGACGATGCCGATCGCGCGCGGGTGTGCGGGCAACGGCCGCTTGCGTTCGGGCGCGAACAGCCCTTCGGCCTCGAGCTGCGCCTTCAGCCGCAGGAACGCCTCGTACAGACGCCCCTGGCCCGTGCGCCGCACGGCCTCGACGTTGAGTTGCACTTCGCCGCGCGGCTCGTACATCGTGACGACCGCGCGCACCTCGATCCGGTCGCCTTCGCGCGGCGTGAATTCCGCATACTGCGCGCGACCGCGGAACATCACGCAGCGCATCTGCGCCTGCTGGTCCTTGATCGAGAAATACCAGTGGCCGCTGGCGGCGCGCGTGAAATTCGACACTTCGCCCGAGATCCACAGCAGCGGAAACGAGCGCTCGAGCATCGTCGAGATTGCGCGATTGAGCGCCGAAACGGGAATCACTTCGTCGCCGCCGCGAGTCGCGCCGGGAGCGGAAAAAGGGGAGTCGGAAAGCATGAGCGGTCGGATGAATGCTGGCGGCGACACGATAGTCCGACACGCGCGCGGCGTCCAGCGCCGGCCGCCCGCACTGCAACACGCCAAAGGTGTCCACACTCTGGAAATCGTCCGCCAAAAACACCCGAAAACCGCGAAAAAGACCAGACAATTCCGCGTAACGCATTGATTTTTATATATTTTTAAACCTTTCGATTTTATTCGAAGTCGATTCGATGTCCGGCCGGCGGGCGTTTGGCGCGAACGAGCGGGGAGTTTTTCACAGAGTTATCCACAACCCGCGCCGATCCGCCCCCAACGGATACGTCGCCTGGCCGCGCTTGCCGCGTGCGCGTGCGGCGCGCTAGAGTGCCGCCTTCCGAAGACCTTGCGGCATGCGCCGCCCAACGGAGAATCCGTCTTGATGAATCCGTCTCAAGCCGCGGTGCACGACGCGCCGCATCCGGCCCGATGAGCACGCCCGGCGGCCCGCTCGCGCGGCTCGAAGCGCGCCTCACGCGCGAATGGCAGCGACGCGGCGCCCTCGCCTGGGCGCTCACGCCGTTCGCGTGCGTGTTCGGCCTGTGCGCGGCGCTGCGCCGCACGGCCTACGCGCAAGGCTGGAAGCAACCGGTCGACGTCGGCGTGCCCGTCGTCGTGGTCGGCAACGTGACCGTCGGCGGCACCGGCAAGACGCCGACCGTGATCGCGCTCGTCGACGCGCTGCGCGCAGCCGGGTTCACGCCGGGCGTCGTGTCGCGCGGCTACGGCGCGCACGTGAAGGCGCCCACCGCCGTCACGCCCGCATCGCGCGCAAGCGCGGCAGGCGACGAGCCGCTGCTGATCGCACGCCGCACCGGCGTGCCCGTGTGGGTGTGCCCCGACCGCGTCGCGGCCGCGCAGGCGCTGCGCGCCGCGCACCCGGATGTCGACGTGATCGTCAGCGACGACGGCCTTCAGCACTACCGTCTCGCCCGCACGGTCGAGCTCGTCGTCTTCGACCACCGGCTCGGCGGCAACGGCTTCCTGCTGCCGGCTGGGCCGTTGCGCGAGCCGCTGTCGCGCCACCGCGACGCGACGCTCGTCAACGATCCGTACAGCGGCGCGCTGCCGCCGTGGCCCGACACCTATGCGCTCGCGCTCACGCCGGGCGCCGCGTGGCACCTCGACCAGCCGGCGCTGCGCCGCCCGCTGTCGCAGTTCGCGAACGAGCGCGTGCTCGCCGCGGCCGGCATCGGCGCGCCGGAACGCTTCTTCGCGACGCTGCGCGCGGCCGGCCTCGCACCGGCGACGCGCGCGCTGCCCGACCACTACGCGTTCGCCGACAATCCGTTCGTCGACGACGCGGTCGATGCGATCCTGATCACCGAGAAGGATGCAGTAAAATTGGGCGCTTCCTGGCGCGACGCTCGGCTGTGGGTCGTCCCCGTCGAAGCCGCGCTCGATCCTCGCCTCATTGCCCTCGTTGTGGAGAAACTCCGTGGACGCTCGCCTGCTTGAAATCCTTGTGTGCCCTATCTGCAAAGGCCCGCTCCACTATGACCGCGCCGCGCAGGAGCTGATCTGCAACGCGGACAAGCTCGCCTACCCGATCCGCGACGGCATCCCCGTGATGCTCGTCGACGAAGCGCGCCAGACCGTCGAAGGCACGCCGGTCGACCCCGCCGGCCCGGCCGGCAGCTGACGCCGCACCGTTGCACCAGCGCCTGGCCGCGGTTCGCCGCGACCGCGTGCCGGCCCCTGCCCCGGGCGGCGTGCCTTCGACGCGCCGCCCGCCCCGCTCTTCTCACCGCCCAGCCCCGATGACTCATCCGCAGCCCTTCATCGCCGTCATTCCTGCCCGGCTCGCGTCGACGCGTCTGCCGAACAAGCCGCTCGCCGATCTCGGCGGCAAGCCGATGGTCGTACGCGTCGCCGAGCGCGCGCGCGAAGCGGGCGCGCAGCAGGTGTTCGTCGCGTCCGATGCGCAGAGCGTGCTCGACGCGGCCCGCGAGCACGGGTTCGAAGCGGTGCTGACGCGCGCCGATCATCCGTCCGGCACCGACCGGCTCGCGGAAGTTGCCGCGACGTTCGGGTGGAGCGACGACACCGTCGTCGTCAACGTGCAGGGTGACGAGCCGCTGATCGACCCGGTGCTCGTGCGCGACGTAGCGTCGCACCTCGCCGCACATCCGGACTGCGCGATCGCGACCGCCGCGCACCCGATCCACGACGCCGCCGACGTGTTCAACCCGAACATCGTGAAGGTCGCGCTAGACGCGCGCAACGTCGCGATGTACTTCTCGCGCGCGCCGATTCCGTGGAGCCGTGATGCTTACCAGCCGCACTGGCCCGACGTCGCAGCCATGCCTGCACCGGCCTTTCCGGTCCATCGCCACATCGGGCTGTACGCGTATCGCGCGCGTTTCCTGCGCACCTATCCGTCGCTCGCGCAGGCGCCGATCGAGCAGGCCGAGCAGCTCGAACAGCTGCGCGCGATGTGGCACGGCGAGCGCATCGCGGTGCTGATCACCCAACATGCGCCCGAAGCCGGCATCGACACGCCAGCCGATCTCGCACGCGTGCAGGCCCTTTTTCGGCCGGGTTCAAAATAACCCGTGGCATAATCAGGCGATTGTGCGAGCCGTCCGCGACCCGCGCGTCCTCGCTTGACCCTGCCACGGCCCGCCCCGGCAGCCGCGCGTCGCTTTTCGCCGACGCGCCGCATCAGACCGGTCCGCCGCGCGCAAGGCAAGCCCCGCGCACGCTGTCGCCGACGCTTTTGCGTCTCGCCACACGAATCTACATACTGGAGATATCACCATGCGTTTGATCCTGTTGGGCGCGCCCGGCGCGGGAAAGGGCACCCAGGCAAACTTCATCAAGGAAAAGTTCGGCATCCCTCAAATCTCGACGGGCGACATGCTGCGCGCGGCCGTCAAGGCCGGCACGCCGCTCGGCATCGAGGCGAAGCGCTTCATGGACGAAGGCAAGCTCGTGACGGACGACCTGATCATCGGTCTCGTGAAGGAGCGCCTGAAGGAAGCCGATTGTGCGAACGGCTATCTGTTCGATGGCTTCCCGCGCACGATCGCGCAGGCTGACGCGATGAAGGAAGCCGGCGTCGCGATCGACTACGTGCTCGAGATCGACGTCCCGTTCTCGGAGATCATCGAGCGCATGAGCGGCCGCCGCACGCACCCGGCGTCGGGCCGCACGTACCACGTCAAGTTCAATCCGCCGAAGGTCGAGGGCGTGGACGACATGACGGGCGAACCGCTGATCCAGCGCGACGACGACAAGGAAGAAACCGTCAAGAAGCGTCTCGAAGTGTATGAAGCGCAGACCAAGCCGCTGATCAAGTACTACGGCGACTGGGCGCAGCGCGGCGAGGAAAACGGCCTGAAGGCCCCGCAGTATCGCAAGATCTCGGGCCTCGGCACCGTCGATGAAATCCGCGAGCGTGCGTTCGACGCACTGAAGTAACGACCGCGTCGCGCACCGCAAGCCGCCCTTCCGGGCGGCTTTTTTTCGTCTGCTGCGTCCGTTTCGTCCGACCTGGATTCGCACGACCGGGCCGCACTGGCCGACGTGCGACGGCGCCCCGTACAATCGACCGAACGCGTGGACCGGCGCACCGGCGTTGCTCCGATCGACCGGCATCGCATCCAACCAAGGAGACAGTGATGGAGATTCGCGGCAACGTCTTTCTGATCACCGGCGGCGCATCGGGCCTCGGCGCCGGGACGGCCCGCATGCTCGCGCACGCCGGCGGCAAGGTCGTCCTCGCCGACCTGAACGACGCGGCCGGCACGGCGCTCGCAACCGAGCTGGGCGGCCTGTTCGTGCACTGCGACGTGTCGAGCGAGGCCGATGCGCACGCGGCCGTCGACGCCGCGACGCGCACGGGCATGCTGCGCGGCCTCGTGAACTGCGCAGGCATCGCGCCCGCCGCGAAAACCGTCGGCAAGGACGGCGCGCATCCGCTTGACGTGTTCGCGAAGACGATCAACGTGAATCTGGTCGGCACCTTCAACATGATCCGGCTCGCGGCCGCCGCGATGGCTGCGACCGCGCCGAACGACGGCGGCGAGCGCGGGGTGATCGTCAGCACCGCGTCGGTCGCGGCTTACGACGGACAGATCGGCCAGGCCGCGTACGCGGCGTCGAAGGCCGGCGTCGCGGGCATGACGCTGCCGATCGCACGCGACCTTTCGCGCAGCGGCATCCGCGTGATGACGATCGCGCCCGGACTGTTCGAGACGCCGATGCTGCTCGGCATGCCGAAGGACGTGCAGGACGCGCTCGGCGCGATGGTGCCGTTCCCGCCGCGGCTCGGCAAACCGGAGGAATACGCGATGCTGGTGCGCCAGATCGTCGAGAACCCGATGCTCAACGGCGAAGTGATCCGCCTCGACGGCGCGATCCGGATGCAGCCGAAGTAAGCGGCCACGCAACTGCAAATGAAAACGCCCGCGATGCGGGCGTGTTCACGTTCGGGGTTTCGGCGATGCCGGGCGGCTCAGTCCTCGCCGTCGCGCTGCATCCGCTGCCGCAACTCGCTCACCTGCGATTCGACGACGGTCGCGTCGTCCGCATCGGGCCGCTCGCCGAGATACTGCTCGAGATCCTCGAGCGCCGGGCGCAGATAGTCGAGCCTCGCATAGGCGAAACCGCGGTCGCGCACCTCGTCGAGCTGTTCCGGCAGCAGGATCACGAGCCGCTGCTGCACGGCGAGCAGCCGCTGCCAGCGTTCCGTCTGCAGGTAGATCGTCTTCAGGTTGCGCAACATCCGCGCGATGATCTCGCGGCTCGTTGCCGGCTGCAGCAGCGCGCGCAACGCGCTGTCGACCGCGCCCGCCGCACGCGCGACGTACGGCTCGAGCATCTCGACCATCTCGGCCTCGGACAGCGAATGACCATTGGTCGGATCGATGATGAGATCGCCGTCCGGCAGCGTCACGCGCAGCAGGAAGTGGCCGGGGAACGACACGCCGCGCGCCGGCACGCCGATCTGCTCGGCGAGCTCCAGGTACAGCACCGACAGCGAGATCGGAATCCCGCGCCGCCGCTTCAGCACCGCGTTCAGGTGGCTGTTATCGGGGTCGTAGTAATCGTTGTGATTGCACGCGAAGCCGAGTTCGCGGAAGAAGAACTCGTTCAGCGCGGCGACGCGGTCCTTCAGGTCCGCATCGTCGGCGAGCCGGCGGCGCAGCCGCGCGGCCAGCATGTCGATTTCGGCGAGCGTGCCCTGCAGGTCGAGGTCGGGATACGCGTCCTGCGCAAGCGACAGCGCGGTTTCCGTGACGGGCAGACTGTCGTCGTCCGCCACGAGCGTGCTGAAGTAGTCGAGGACGCGGGTCATTGCGGTCGTCACTTGGCGCGCCTTCTGAAGTAAGCGTATTTGAAGCCCATTACCCACAACATACCGAAATATAGTGCAGCGAACAGCACGAGGCATGCGGCCATCAGCGCGATGCGATCGAGCGGCTGCGCGCGCATGCCCGTCCAGTCGAAGCTGATCGCGCACCAGTGCATCAGGCCCGCGAGCACGAGCGCCGCGCCGATCATCTGCACGAAGAAGCGCAGCCAGCCCGGCGACGGCTGATAGATGCCGCGCTTGCGCAGCCCGAGAAACAGCAGCAGCGAGTTCAGGCATGCGCCGACGCCGATGCTCAACGTGAGGCCCGCGTGGCCGATCAACGGCACGAACACGTAGTTCGAGATCTGCGTGACGATCAGCACGCCGATCGCGATCTTCACGGGCGTCTTGATGTCCTGCTTCGCGTAGAAGCCCGGCGCGAGGATCTTGATCAGAATGATGCCGACGAGGCCGATCCCGTAGGTCGCGAGCGCGCGCGCGACCATCGTGACCGTATGCGCGTCGAACTTGCCGTAGTTGAACAGCGTCGCGGTGAGCGGCGTCGCGAAGAAGAACAGCGCGAGCGCGCTCGGCGCCGCGAGCAGGAACGTGACGCGCAGCCCCCAGTCGAGCAGTGCCGAATATTCATGCGTATCGGCGTCGACGTGCGCCTTCGACAGGCTCGGCAGCAGGATCGTGCCGAGCGCGACGCCGAGCAGCGCGGTCGGGAATTCCATCAGGCGATCGGCGTAGTTGATCCACGACACGGCACCCTGCCCGAGCCGCGACGCGATGTTGGTGTTGATGATCAGCGACAGTTGCGCGACCGACACCGCGAACGTCGCGGGCACCATCTTCGCGAGCACGCGCTTCACGCCGGGATGACGCAGCGCGCGCACCGGATTGAGGCCGATCAGCGGCACCATGTCGATCTTCTTCAGCCCCGGCAGTTGCACGACGAACTGCAGCACGCCGCCCACGATGACGGCCCATGCGAGCGCATAGACCGGCACCTTCAGGTGCGGCGCGACGAACACGGCCGCGGCGATGAACGCGACGTTGAGCAGCACCGGCGCGAACGCGGGCAGCGAGAAGCTCTTGTAGGTATTCAGCACGCCGGACGCGAGCGTCGTCAGCGAGATGAACACGATGTACGGGAACATGATCCGCGTCATCGTGACAGCGAGCGGGAACGCCTGGCCGTCGGTATGCAGGCCGGACGCGACCGCGAACACGACCCACGACGCGCCGGCGATTCCGAGGACCGACAACACGGCGAGCGCCCAGGCGAGCACGGTCGACATCGCGTCGACGAGCGCCTTGGTCGCATCGTGCCCCTGCTGGTTCTTGAACTCGGCCAGGATCGGCACGAACGCCTGCGAGAACGCGCCTTCGGCGGACAGGCGGCGCAGCAGGTTCGGAATGCGGAAGGCGACGTAGAACGCGTCGGTGTATTGACTGGCGCCGAACGCACGGGCGATCAGCGTCTCGCGGGCCAGTCCGGTCACGCGCGACAGCAGCGTGAAGCCGCTGACCGTCAGCAGGGCTCGGAATAGATTCATGGGGCGCTTATTATACGGACGTTGCGTGTCCCGGCACGGACGGATGCCGAAAAGGGCCCACGCCGCCGGCGGCCCCGTTCGGCCGACGTCACGTTGACCTTGCCACGCGCTTGATTTTGTTGCTATAATCGCCGGTTTCTGAGCCTGTTACATGCACGGCGCCTGTCGTTTTCATGTCTCGGCCTCGGTTAAAATCACCGTTTTTTATGCGCCCCTGGGCAATCGTTCTCAGGGGACGGATCGAAAAGCAGCGCTTGGCCGTCAGGCTCCAAGCTCTGGAAACAGGACAGGATAAGGAACCGTCATGGCTAACTCCGCACAAGCACGCAAGCGCGCCCGCCAAGCCGCGAAGGCAAATTCGCACAACTCGGCGCTGCGCTCGAAATTCCGTACCGCGATCAAGTCGGTCCGCAAGGCTGTTGAAGCCGGCGACCAGGCAAAGGCTGCCGAGCTGTTCAAGGCTGCCGTGAAGACGATCGACACGATCGCCGACAAGAAGATCGTTCACAAGAACAAGGCCGCTCGCAGCAAGAGCCGCCTCGCCGCAGCCGTCAAGGGTCTGCAGGCAGCAGCGTAAATCCGGTGCGCCCGCTCTCGCGGGCGTTCCTGTTTCCTGCGATCGCAAAAAAGCCCGCCTAGGCGGGCTTTTTTGTTGCGCGTCGCCCGCGCATCGCGCCGGGCGGCCGTCAGGCGCGGGATGCCCCCTCGCCCGCCGAATTCACTTCTTCTCGTTGTAGTCCGGCAACTCGCACGCCTCGGTGACGACGAGGTTGTTGTCCTTCGCGAAGTTCAGCACGAAATCGAACGCCATCGGCTCGATGTCGCGCAGCCGGGAATCGAGGATCACGCATTTCAGGTCGCCGAGCATCGTCGGACGCACGTACAGCGAATATTTCAGGCGCGCATTCGGCCCGCTTGCACCCGGCCCGAAACAGGCCATCACGCCGGCCAGACGCTCCGACCAGTCGCTCGGGCGAAACTTTTTCCCGTCTTTCGTGATGCCCTGGATGAAGAATTCGGTCGGAGGGGTTTCAGCCATGTGGTTACCCAAGTGACGGCCCGGCGATGCCCAGGCGACGGCGCCTGGATACGCGAACACAAAGCTGGAGTGGACGACGGCACATGCGCTCCGATATCCCGAAAACAGGCTGTCGATGCGTGCCGCCGACGCGCCGCACCGGATTTGTGCAGCGCATCGCTTGTGTCCGGCAGAGCGCCAAAACGCTTGCCTGCCGGGCTGGAGAAAACTTTTGAATTATACCGCAGCGCGACATCGCGCGTCGTCTCGCGGCCCCTCTTCCGGCGTGCTCCCGCGCACGCCACGATCCCGCCCCGGTTTTCGGCGCGGCTCGTCAAAGCACAGAAAATCCTTTATGCTGCTTTGAGTTATCCACACCCGACGGCGGCGCCGTCCGGCCCCGCTGCCGGTTCCGACCCGCCGTATTTCGTTTCATGACCGCCAAAACCATTCGTCACTACCTGCAGTTCAAGGATTTCTCGCTGGAAGACTACGAGTACGTGCTCGAACGCACGGGTATCCTGAAGCGCAAGTTCAAGAACTACGAGACCTATCACCCGCTGCACGACCGCACGCTCGCAATGATCTTCGAGAAGAGTTCGACGCGCACGCGCCTGTCCTTCGAAGCCGGCATCTTCCAGCTCGGCGGCCACGCGGTGTTCATGAGCACGCGCGACACGCAGCTCGGCCGCGGCGAGCCAGTCGAGGATTCCGCGCAGGTCATTTCGCGGATGGTCGACATCATCATGATCCGCACGTTCGAGCAGGACGTGATCACCCGCTTCGCGGAAAACTCCCGCGTGCCCGTGATCAACGGCCTGACCAACGAATACCACCCGTGCCAGGTGCTCGCCGACATCTTCACGTACTACGAGCACCGCGGCCCGATCGCTGGCAAGACGGTCGCGTGGGTCGGCGATGCGAACAACATGCTGTACACGTGGATCGAAGCCGCACAGATCCTCGGCTTCAAGCTGCGCCTGTCGACGCCGCCGGGCTATGCGCTCGACATGAAACTCGTGTCGCCGGACAGCGCGCCGTTCTACGAGGTGTTCGACGATCCTAACGAAGCGTGCAAGGGCGCCGATCTCGTGACGACCGACGTGTGGACGAGCATGGGTTTCGAAGCCGAGAACGAAGCCCGCAAGCAGGCGTTTGCCGACTGGTGCGTCGACGAGGAAATGATGGGCCACGCGAACGCGGACGCGCTCTTCATGCACTGCCTGCCCGCGCACCGTGGCGAGGAAGTGACCGCCGGCGTGATCGACGGCCCGCAGAGCGTCGTGTGGGACGAGGCGGAAAACCGCCTGCACGTGCAGAAGGCGCTGATGGAGTTCCTGCTGCTCGGCCGCCTCAAGCACTGATCGCAGCACCCGCACGCCGCCGGCATCCGGCGCCATGCAAAAAAAGCGCCGATCGACGATTGGCGCTTTTTGTTCGTATGGGGCGAAAGCGAATGAAATGCGCGGTACGCAAGACCGCGCTACAGGCACACCGGCTCGGGTTCGAGCTCGACGCCGAACCGCTCGCGCACGTCGTCCTGGATCGCACGCGCCAGCGCAAGGACCTCGGCACCCGTCGCGCCGCCGCGATTCACCAGCACGAGCGCCTGCCGGTCGTGCACGGCCGCCGCGCCGAGCGCTCGCCCCTTCCAGCCGCAGCGGTCGATCAGCCAGCCGGCCGCGAGCTTCACCTGCCCGTCCGGCTGCGCATACGACACGACGTCCGGCGCGCGCGCGCGCAGCGCGTCGAACTGCGCGGCGTCGATCACCGGATTCTTGAAGAAACTGCCCGCGTTGCCGAGCACGAGCGGATCGGGCAGCTTCGCGCGGCGGATCGCGACGACCGCGTCGAACACGTCGCGCGGCGTTGCCGCGTCGGGCGAAATGCCGCGCGCGTCGAGCTCGCGCGTGACGTCCGCGTAGCCGAGCCGCGGTGTCCAGCGCTTGGGCAGCCGAAACGTCACCGCGACGATGGCGAAGCGCCCGCGCCCTTCCCGCTTGAAGAAACTGTCGCGATAGCCGAATGTGCAGCGCGCCGCATCGAAGCATTCGCTACGCCCCGTCGCGAGCTCGACGGCGACCAGCGAGTCGAAATACGTCTTCATCTCGAGGCCGTACGCGCCGATGTTCTGGATCGGCGCGGCGCCGACGGTGCCCGGAATCAGCGCAAGGTTCTCGAGGCCCGGCATCCCGTGCTCGAGCGTCCACGCGACGAACGCGTGCCAGATCTCGCCGCCGCCGGCCTCGACGTACCACGCGTCGTCGTCCTCGCGCACGACGCGGCGGCCGGCGATCTCGTCGAACAGCACAACGCCGTCGAAATCGCGCGTGAACACGACGTTGCTGCCGCCGCCGAGCACGAGCCGCGGCAGCGATGCGACGCGCGGGTCGCGATGCAGCGCCTCGAACTGCGCCGCCTGCGTGATGCGCGCGGCGAAGCGCGCCTTCGCGGCGATGCCGAACGTGTTGTGCGCGGCGAGCGGATGGTCGGGGAGCAGCGACAGGGCGGAATCGTCAGGAGGCATCGGCATTCGCGGTCACGTCCGCCGGGCGGGCTCACGGCCGGCCTTGGGCAAACGGAGGGGCATCGGTAAAATGGCAAACAGTCCGCAATTATAGCGAGTGCCCGCGCGCAAGCCGGGGCGCCCGCATCTCAAGGGAGAATGCCATGCCATCGTTCGACGTCGTTTCCGAAGCGAACATGATCGAAGTGAAGAACGCCATCGAGCAGTCGAACAAGGAAATTTCGACGCGCTTCGACTTCAAGGGCTCCGACGCACGCGTCGAGCAGAAGGAGCGCGAGCTCACGCTGTTCGCCGACGACGATTTCAAGCTCGGCCAGGTCAAGGACGTGCTGATCAACAAGCTAGCGAAGCGCAACGTCGACGTGCGCTTCCTCGACTACGGCAAGATCGAGAAGATCGGCGGCGACAAGGTCAAGCAGGTCGTCACCGTGAAGAAGGGCGTGACGGGCGACCTCGCGAAGAAGATCGTCAGGCTCGTGAAAGACAGCAAGATCAAGGTGCAGGCAAGCATCCAGGGCGACGCGGTGCGCGTGGCCGGCACGAAACGCGACGACCTGCAGAGCGTGATCGCGATGCTGCGCAAGGACGTGACCGACACCCCGCTCGACTTCAACAACTTCCGCGACTGATCGACGCGGTCGACCGGGCAGTCCGCCGGTCACGCCGCGCCGCCGGGCCCCGCATGCGGGGCGCCTCGGCGGGCGGCAGCAGTCACTTCCTTCCTCAGGCCTTCCCGCCGTCCTGCGCGCCGCCGTCGGACGCCGCCTTCTTCTTGTCGCCAATCCGGCTTTCCTGCCCCGCCAGCAGCTTCGAGATGTTGCCGCGGTGGCGCCACACGAGCAGCACGCTCATCGCGAGCACGGCCCACGCGACCGGGTTGTGGCCGGTGCCGAACAGGAACACGTCGAACACCGGTGCGAACACGGCCGCCACCAGCGCCGCGAGCGACGAATAGCGGAAGAAGAACGCGACGATCAGCCAGGTCAGCGCGGTCGCGAGGCCAAGCACCGGATGCACGGCGAGCAGCACGCCGGCCGCGGTCGCGACGCCCTTGCCGCCCTGGAAGCGGAAGAACACCGGATACAGGTGGCCAAGGAATACGGCGATCGCGACCCACGCAACGGCGACGTCGGGCAGCCCGAAGTGCCGCGCGAGCCAGACGGCGAGCCAGCCCTTGAATGCGTCGCCGGCGAGCGTCAGGATCGCGGCCTTCTTGTTGCCGCTGCGCAGCACATTGGTCGCGCCGGGATTCTTCGACCCGTACGAACGGGGGTCGGCCAGGCCCATCGCGGCGCTGACGACGACGGCGAACGACACCGAACCGATCAGGTAGGCAACTAGTGCGGCGAGCAGGATCTGCATGCGGAGAACTCTTCTTTCAACGTATCGGTGAAGGGGCGGCCGGGCACGGCATGCCGGCCGGTTGTGGCGGGCGCCGTCGCGGCGAACCGCCGGCAGGCCGTGGCGGCCGGTCGTGCGGGCCGACCGGCCGAAACGGCGCCCATTCTACCGAACGAGCGCGGCCTGCCACGAAGGTGAAACCCTCAGTCGACGCTCGCACACTGCACGGGCGCCGCGCCGAGCAGCGTCGTGAGCACCGCCGGCGCGAGGCTGACGAGATAGCCGCGGCGGCCGCCGTTCAGGTAGATCGTCGGCAATTCGAGGATGGTCGACTCGACGTACACGGGCATCGTCTTGCGCGTGCCGAACGGCGACGTGCCGCCGACCAGATAGCCGGAATGGCGGTTCGCGACGTCGGGCTTGCACGGCTCGACGCGCTTCGCGCCGATCTGCCGCGCGAGGTTCTTGGTCGACACCGTGCGGTCGCCGTGCATCAGCACGATCAGCGGCTTCGCGTGCTCGTCCTCCATCACGAGCGTCTTCACGACGCTGTGTTCGTCGACGCCGAGCTGGCGCGCCGACTCGCCGGTGCCGCCATGCTCGACGTAATCGTACGGATGCTCGCCAAAGGCGACGCCGTGGCGGCGCAGCAGCTGGGTCGCGGGTGTCTCGGACACGTGTCTGGATTTGCTCATGGCGGCATTTTAATGGCGAACGACCGGTACACGGGCGTCAACGCACGATTGCGTCGTCCCGTGTTCGCGGCGGCGTGCCGCACGCCGGCGGTATACTCGCGACCCGTTTTGCACGGTGCCCCCGGCGAGCGCCCGTCGCCGCGGCGCGTTCGTCCGTCATCATTGCGGACATCGCGAAGCGCTATTGCCCGATTGGCCGATTGTGGCGCGCCCGCCGTCATGGCACGATCGTTCGCAAAACTCGCCGCGCCGCCGCCCGGCCCTTCTTCTGGAGACGCCATGTCCTCGCCTGTCCGCTCATCCGCGCCACTCGACGTCGCGGCACTGCTCGCCGCCTTGCCCGGCCGCATCGCCGACGTGCCCGCCCGCTGGGCCGCGCACGCACCCGCGCGTCCGGCGCTGGTCGAAGATGCGCGCCGCCTGTCGTACGGCGAGTTGTCGCGAGCAGTCGATGCGGCCGCCGAGCGGCTCGCGCGCCTCGGCGTGCACGGCGGCGATCGCGTGATGATCGTCGCGGAAAACAGCGTCGCGCAGATCGTGCTGCTGTTCGCGGCGGCGCGCGTCGACGCATGGGCGCTCGTGTCGAACGCGCGACTGTCGGCCGGCGAACTCGATGCGATCGCCGCGCACGCGCGGCCGAAGCTGATCGCATTCGCGACGGAAGCGTCGCCCGATGCACGCGCGCACGCGGCGCGCCACGACGCGACGCCAGCCGATACGCTGCCGGTCGACATCGGCGCGTGGTCATACCGCGTCGACGCGAGCGCGCCCGGCGAACCTGTGGCGGCCGATGGCGCCGCGCAGTGCGCGGCGCTGATCTACACGACCGGCACGACGGGTACGCCGAAAGGCGTGATGCTGTCGCACCGCAACCTGTTGTTCATCGCGGCGACGTCGAGCGCGCTGCGCCGCGTGTCGCCGGACGACGTCGTCTACACGGTGCTGCCCGTGTCGCACGTGTACGGGCTCGCATCGGTATGCCTCGGCAGCCTGTACGCCGGCGCGACGCTGCGGCTTGCGCCGCGCTTCTCGCCGGAGGCCGTGCGCGTGGCGCTCGCCGACGAAGGCGTGACGATCTTCCAGGGCGTGCCCGCGATGCACGCGAAGCTGCTCGAGCATCTGCACACGCATGCGCACGCGTGGCGCGCGCCGCGGCTGCGCTTCGCGTATTCGGGCGGCTCGCCGCTCGACGCCGACCTGAAGGCGCGCGTCGAGCGCGTGTACGGCGTGCCGCTGCACAACGGCTATGGAATGACCGAGAGCAGCCCGACGATCACGCAGACACCGCTCGACGCGCCGCGTGCGGACTGCTCGGTCGGCGTGCCGATCCCGGGGGTCGAGATGCGGATCGTCGCGCCCGACGGTGCCGACGTGCCGCAGGGCGAAGTCGGTGAAATCCGCGTGCGCGGGCCAAACGTGATGCTCGGCTACTACCGCAACGCGGAGGCCACGCGCGCGGCCGTATCGCCGGACGGCTGGCTCAGCACCGGCGACCTCGCGCGCCAGGAAGCGGACGGCTCGGTGACGATCGCGGGCCGCAGCAAGGAGCTGATCATCCGCTCGGGCTTCAACGTGTATCCGGTCGAAGTCGAACAGGTGCTGAACGCGCATCCGGATGTCGTGCAGGCGGCGGTCGTCGGCCGCGCTGTCGACGGCAACGAGGAAGTGCTCGCGTTCGTCGAGCTGGTGCCGGGTGCGACCGCGACCGAGGCCGAGGCCGCGCTGCAGGCGTGGTGCGCGCAACGGCTCGCGCCTTACAAGCGGCCCGCGCGCATCCGCGTGCTCGATGCGCTGCCGGCCGCATCGACGGGCAAGGTGCTCAAGCACAAGCTGCGCGAGCTCGCGTGACGCACGTGCGCGGGCCGCGTCCCGCGCGTGGGCCCGCACACGCCGCACTAACCGCGCGGGTGGTGCTGCGCGTGCAGCGTCTTCAGCCGCTCTCGCGCGACGTGCGTGTAGATCTGCGTGGTCGAGATGTCGCTGTGGCCGAGCAGCAACTGCACGACGCGCAGGTCGGCGCCGTGGTTCAGCAGATGCGTCGCGAACGCGTGCCGCAGCGTATGCGGCGACAGGTGCGCGCGCACGTCGGCCTGCTGCGCGTGGCGCTTGATGATGTTCCAGAACTGCTGGCGCGTCATGCCGTCGCCGCGGCCGGTGACGAACAGCGCATCGGCCGCGCGCGCGCCGAGCAGCGCCGGCCGCGCATCGCGCAGATAGCGCTCGATCCAGCCGTGCGCGACTTCACCGAACGGCACGAGCCGTTCCTTCGAACCCTTGCCCATCACGCGCACGACGCCCTCGTTGAGCCCGACCTCGACGGTCTTTAGCGTGACGAGTTCGCTCACGCGCAACCCGCTCGCGTACATCAGCTCCAGCATCGTGCGATCGCGCAGGCCGAGCGGCGTACCGATGTCGGGTGCGCCGAGCAGCGCTTCGACCTGCGCCTCGGACAGCGTCGACGGAAACCGCGCGGCCTGTTTCGCCGACGTGATCCGCAGCGTCGGGTCCGCGCTCGCGTGATGCTCGCGCACGGCCCAGCCGTAATAGCGACGGAACACCGACAGCCGCCGGTTCGACGACGTCGCCTTGCCATCGCTGCGCGCGGCGATGTAGCCGGTCACCATCGCTTCGTCCGCCGAATCGAGCGACGCGCCGTGCGTCGCGGCCAGCCATTGCGAAAACAGCATCAGGTCGCGCCGGTACGCGTCGAGCGTGTTGCGCGCGAGCCCGTGCTCGAGCCACAGCGCGTCGCAGAACACGTCGATCGACGCACGGCTCGCGAGCAGCGCGGGCGATGCCGCGGCTTCGTCGCCGTCGGCACCGGACGCGGAGTCGGAGGAAAGCAAGGGTTCACTCATCAGTACGGCACGCCTTCGTGCGCCAGCAGCCAGCGCTTCACTTTCTGGTAATAGCCATTGTCGTCGTGGTTCGCGAAACCGCCGAGACCGCCTGCCGCCACGACGCGATGACACGGAATCACGAGCGGGAAATAGTTCGCGCCGCACGCCTGGCCGACCGCACGCGGCGCACTGCCGATCCGCTTCGCGACCTGCCCGTAGGTCAGCACCGTGCCCGGCGGAATGTCGCTGATCACGTTCCACACACGATGCTGGAATGCGCTGCCGACGTCGGCAAGCGGCAGATCGAAACGCGCCGAAGCGCGCTCGAAATAACGTTCGATCTGCTCGACCGCGCGCTTGGCGAGCGGCGAGTCCGGCTCGACCGACTTCACCGACTCGGGCAGATAGACGATCTCGCGCACCACCGCGGCATCGGTACGGATGCCGACCTTGCCGAACGGTGCGTCGATGACTGCGTTGAACATGAACTTCTCCTCACCGGTGAGGCGCGCGTCGCCGCGCGCCGACGACACTGTACGCCGCCTTCATGCAGCCCGCAGCGCCCATTCGACATGCTCGCGCACGACCGGCGACGGATCGTCGGCCCGCGCGCGCAATGCGGCGACGATCGCGTCGCGTGCATCGGGCGCAAGCCGATCGGCCGGCGCGCGCAACGCGTTGCCGAGCCCGACCGCGAGGTTGCGCAGCCAGCTTTCGTAACCGATGCGCCGGATCGCGCTGCCCTGCATCCGCGTGTCGAACGCGTCGGCATCCCAGCCGAACAGCTCGACCAGCGTCGCGCGGTCAAGCCCGTGCCGCACGTCGAAGTCGGCGACGGGTGCCGCCTGCGCGAACTTGTTCCACGGGCACACGAGCTGGCAATCGTCGCAGCCGTATACGCGATTGCCGATCATCGGCCGCAGCGGCTCCGGAATGCTGCCTTTCAGCTCGATCGTCAGGTAGGAGATGCAACGGCGCGCGTCGACGCGATACGGTTCCACGATCGCGCCGGTCGGGCACGCGTCGATGCAGCGCGTGCAACTGCCGCAGTGCGCGCCGGGCGTCTCGGGCGCGACGTCGGGCGCGGTTTGCGCGTCGGTCGGCAGCGGCACGTCGACGTAGATCTCGCCGAGGAAGAACAGCGAACCCGCGTCGCGCTGCAGCAACAACGTGTGCTTGCCGCGCCAGCCGACGCCGGCCTTCTGCGCGAGCTCGACCTCGAGCACCGGCGCCGAGTCGGTGAACACGCGGTAGCCGAATGCGCCGATCTCGCGCTCGATGCGCTCCGCGAGCGTCTGCAGCCGGTTGCGCAGCACCTTGTGATAGTCGCGGCCGCGTGCGTAGATCGACACCACGGCCGCCTGCGGATCGTCGAGACGCGCGCGCTCGCGTGCGCGCCAGTCGTGCGGCGCGAGTGCGCCGGATCGCGCATCGGGGGTGTCGACGGCGAGCGTTTCGGCCGGCAGATACGCGAGCCGTGCGGAAATCACGCGTCGCGTACCGGCCACAAGTTCGGCCGGCCGCGCGCGTTTCATCCCGTGTTTGGCCATATAATCCATTTCGCCGTGGTAACCGGCTTCCAGCCAGGCGGCAAGGCCTGCTTCGGCATCCGAGAGATCGGTATCGCTGATGCCGATCGCCCCGAAACCCAATTCGCGCCCCCACGCCCTGATGCGAGCGGCGAGCGCTGTCAACGTCGCATCGTCGAGCGCGCACGGCGCCGCGCCTTCGGCACGTGTCGAAGGTCTGTCGGATGCGGCGAGTTCCGGTAATCGGTTCATCGCACTATTTTACGAGAATGCCAGCCACGTCCCATACGCCTCATGCCGACACGCTGCCCGTCCCGCTCGCGGAGCGCGTGATCGCACTCGCCGACGAAGCGGCGACCGAGGCCTTCGGCACCCGCTTCGCGCACGCGCTCGACGCGGCACGCAGCGAACTTGCCCATGCACACGCGTTCGACGGGCTGCAGATCCAGCTGATCGGCGACCTCGGCGCGGGCAAGACGACCCTCGTGCGCGCGATCCTGCGCGGCCTCGGCTATCCCGGGCGCGTACGCAGCCCGACCTACACGCTCGTCGAACCGTACGCATTCGCACGCGACGATGGGGAACTTGAGGTCTATCACTTCGATCTGTATCGATTCAACGATCCGGCCGAATGGTCCGACGCCGGCTTTCGCGAATATTTCAATTCCAGCGCGATCTGCCTCGTCGAATGGCCGCAACAGGCGGGCACCCTGCTCGGCGTGCCCGATCTGGTTTTCTCGCTCGACGTGGATGGCGACGGCCGCGTCCTCACCGTCAGGGCGTTCAGCGCTTCAGGAAAGGCATGTCTCGAAAGATGTTGATCAAACCGTTCCGCTCGATCGAATCGGCGGCCACCGCGACGCACAACTGGCGGCGCCGTCAGATCCTGTGCGCGGGCGCGTCGACGCTGGTGCTCGGCCTGGTCGCGCCGCGGCTCGCGCACGCGTCATCGGTGCTCGGCGTGCGCGTGTGGCCCGCGCGCGATTACACGCGTGTCACGATCGAATCCGACCAGCCGCTGCAGAATAGCCAACAGCTGCTGCAGGGTCCCGACCGGCTCGTCGTCGACCTGAACGGGCTCGATCTCGACCAGGCGCTGCGCGACCTCGTGTCGAAGATCGCGCCGAACGATCCGCAGATCCAGTCGGTGCGCGTCGGCCAGTATCAACCGCACGTCGTGCGGATGGTGTTCGACCTGAAAGGCTCGGTGAAGCCGCAGGTGTTCACGCTGCCGCCGGTGGGCACCTACAAGTACCGGCTCGTGTTCGACCTGTATCCGGCCGTCGCGCCCGATCCGCTGACCGACCTGATCGCGCAGACGGAGCGCAAGGAACAGGCGCTCAACGACAGCGCGCGCGCGCAGCAAGTGCAGCCGCCGACCGCGCTCGCCGGCCCCGCCGCGCCGCCGCCCGCCACGGGCGACAACAGCGACGCATTCTTCCAGCGCTTCGCGCAGAACACGCCGGCCACCCCGCGCACGCCGCCGGCCGCCGCGACGCCTTCCGCACCCGCGAAGCCGGCCGTCAAGCCGCCGCCCGTCATCGCACGCCGCGACGACAGCGAAGACGACGGCGACACCTACAAGTTCACCGCACCGAAATCGGGCAAGGGCGGCACCGTGCGCCTGCTGACCGTCGCGATCGATCCGGGCCACGGCGGCGAGGATCCGGGCGCGATCGGCGGCGGCGGCACGTACGAGAAACACATTGCGCTCGATATCGCGAAGAAGCTGCGAGCGAAGATCGACGGCGCGCCGAACATGCGCGCGATGATGACGCGCGACGCGGACTTCTTCGTGCCGCTGAACGTGCGCGTGCAGAAGGCGCGCCGCGTCGGCGCCGACCTCTTCGTGTCGATCCACGCGGATGCATTCACGACGCCGTCCGCGCATGGCTCGTCGGTGTTCGCGCTGTCTGACCACGGCGCATCGAGCGCCGCGGCGCGCTGGCTCGCGAACAAGGAGAACTCGTCCGACCTGATCGGCGGCATCAACATCAAGACCCAGGACGCGGCAGTCAGCCGAGCGCTGTTCGACATGTCGACGACCGCGCAGATCCGCGATTCGCTGCGCTACGGCAACTACGTGCTGAAGGAAGTCGGCGGCATCAACAAGCTGCACAAGGGCTCGGTCGAGCAGGCCGGGTTCGCGGTGCTGAAGGCGCCCGACATTCCGTCGATCCTGGTCGAGACCGCGTTCATCAGCAACCCTGACGAAGAACGCAGGCTCAACGACGACAGCTATCGCGACGAGATGGCCGACGCGATCTTCCGCGGCATCAAGCGTTACTTCGCCGCGAATCCGCCGCTCGCGAAGAGCCGGATGGCCTGACCGGCCGCCCTTCCCCGCCGCCGGCACGCATTGCGTGCCGGCGCGTCACGACGCCGCGAAGCGGCGCACCAGCCTTGCGCCGAACACGTTCACCGCGAGGCCGCCCATCACGAGCGCGGCGCCGATCAGTTGTGCGTCCGTCAGATGCTCGTCGAGCAACAGCGCCGACGACGCTAGCCCGACGATCGGCACCAGCAGCGAGAACTGCGCGACCTGCGCGGCCGGATAGCGCGACATCAGGCGGCTCCACAAGCCATAGCCGACCAGCGTCGCGACGAACGCGAGATAGACGACCGCGAAGATCGACGCGCCGTCGAGCCCGGCCAGCGCGGCCCCGATCCGCTGCGGCCCCTCGAACCAGAGCGACAGCAGGAAGAACGGCACGGGCGGCACGAGGCTCGCCCACACCACGAGCGACACCAGGTCGGCCTTGCCGACCTTTTTCGTGACGATATTGCCGAACGCCCACATCGCCGCCGAGCAGATGGTCAGCAGGAAGCCCGCGAGCGTCATCGCGCGGCCGCCCTGCGCGGCAATCACGACCAGCCCGCCCGCCGCGATCGCGAGCCCGATCAGGTTCTGCACACGCAGCCGCTCGCCGAGGAACAGCATCGCGAACACGAGCGTGAAGAACGCCTGCGACTGCAGCACGAGCGACGCGAGGCCTGCGGGCATGCCGACGTACATGCCGGTAAACAGGAACACGAACTGGCCGAGCTGGATCGTCGCGCCGTACAGGATCAGCATCCGCCACGGAATCTGCGGCCGGCGCACGAAAAACACCGCGGGCACCGCCGCGAGCGTGAAGCGCAGCGCACCGAGCAGCATCGGCGGCATGCCGTGCAGGCCGACCTTGATCACGACGAAGTTCACGCCCCACGCCAGGATCACGACCAGCGCGAGCAGCAAGTCCTTCGGGGCCATCATCTGCGCCTCCTCAATTGTCGGATGGTTTCCGGAAAGCCGATGAGTCTACCGAATTTCGCCGCACGGCCCGATACCCGCGCGGTGCACATGGAATCGGCGACCGATGCAACGACGGGGCGCGCGCACGACGCGTGCCCGCAGGCGCGCATCGCAGGAGAACCGCGAACCCGCCCGCACGCGCCCCGGCACGCACGTCGCCACCGCGCCGCCAGTACAATGACCGGCATTCCAGCCGTTGCCCACGAGGCTCGCCATGACCGATTCGATCAAAGCCCTGCTCAAGCCGCACATCCGCGACATCGGCAACCTGCAGGTGCGACGCACGCTGCCCGCGCTCGCCGCGCGCCTCGTCGGCCCGTTCATCTTCTTCGATCACATGGGACCTGCGACGCTGCCGGCCGGCACCGGGCTTGACGTACGCCCGCACCCGCACATCGGACTCGCCACCGTCACCTACCTGTTCGACGGCGCGATCCTGCATCGCGACAGCCTCGGCTCGCTGCAGGAGATCGTGCCGGGCGACGTGAACTGGATGACGGCCGGCCGCGGCATCGTCCATTCGGAGCGCACCCCCGACGCGCAGCGTGCGAGCGGCCACACGGTGCATGGGATCCAGACCTGGGTCGCACTGCCCATCGCGCACGAGACCACCGAGCCGTCATTCGAGCACCATGCGGCCGACACGCTGCCCAGGCGCGACGAGAGCGGCGTGTCGCTGACGGTGATCGCCGGCGACGCGTTCGGCCTGCGCTCGCCCGTCACGACGTTCTCGCGCACGCTGTACGTGGCCGCCGAATTCGCGGCTGGCGGCCGCCTCGAACTCGACGCATCGCACGAGGAGCGCGCGGTCTATGTGGTCGACGGCGACCTCTCGATCGACGGCACGCCGGTGCCCGCCGAACAGATGGCCGTGCTCGCGCCCGGCGCCACCGTTACGCTCGCGAGCGGCGGCGGCGCGCGTGCGATGCTGCTGGGCGGCGCGAAAATCGACGGCGAGCGCTTCATCGAATGGAACTTCGTCGCCAGCAGCCGCGACGCGATCGAGCGCGCGAAACAGGCATGGACGAACCAGGAAATGGGCAAGGTGCCCGGCGAAACCGAGTGGATTCCGCTGCCCGCATCAAAGCCGCGTTGAAAAAGGGGCACGCAGCCCCCACCCTGACGACATTCGAACGGAAGAGAACGACATGGACACCACGCTTGCCACTTTCGAGAAAGACGTCATCGAGGCGTCGCTGGACACGCCCGTGCTGGTCGACTTCTGGGCGCCGTGGTGCGGCCCCTGCAAGACGCTCGGCCCGCTGCTCGAAAAACTCGAAGCCGACTACGAAGGCCGCTGGAAGCTCGTGAAGGTGAACGTCGACGAGAACCAGGAGCTCGCCGCGCACTTCCAGACGCGCAGTATCCCGCACGTGATCGCGTTTGCCGACGGACGCCCCGTCGACCAGTTCATCGGCGTGCTGCCGGAAGGCCAGTTGCGCGCGTTCCTCGACCGGCTGCTGCCGGCGCCCGACGAAGCCGAACGCCGCGCCGCGCAATACGCGATCGCCGAATCGCGTCACGACGATGCGATCACACACCTCGAAGCGGCGCTCGCGCTGAACCCGGGCTTCGACGACGCACGGCTCGACCTGATCGAACTGCTGCTCGCGAACAACCAGGTGGACGCCGCGCGCGCCGAGGCCGAGCGCCTGTCGCCGCAGACGGTTCAGGGCGCCGATCCGCGCTATCAGGCGATCAAGACCCGTTTCGATGCGCTCGACGCGACGGCCGACCTGCCGCCGACCGACGCGCTCGAAGCGCGCATCGCGGCGAACCCGGCCGATCTCGACGCACGCTTCGACCTCGCACAGAGCCTGATCGCGCGACGCGCATACGAAGGTGCGCTCGAGCAGTTGCTGGAAATCGTGTTGCGCGACCGCGCGTATGGCGACGATCTCGGCCGCCGCACGATGATCTCGGTGTTCGAACTGGCGGGCGATCGCCCCGAACTCGTTGCCGCATGGCGGCGCAAGCTGAGCATGGCGCTCAACTGACGAACGACCGGCCGGCCGCGATGGGCTGGCCGAATCACGTTTCGCGCGTGGCGGTTCTGCCGCGCCGCGACATTCCCTTGCGCGTCGACCGGTTCCCCGATCAGCCCGCGGCCCGCGCCGCGATCGCCCGCAGCGCATGCGCGGCGGCCGCGAAGCCGAAGCTCGCGGTCACGCATACGCTCGAACCGAACCCCGCGCAGTTGAGCCCCGCGACATGCGCGGCGGCGGACGGCTCCGCGCCGTCCTCGATGTCGCACGCGGCCGCTTCCGGATAAATCAGCGGTTCGTCGGAATACACGGCGCTGACCTTGAAACGCGCCTTCGGCCCGCGCGGAAAGCCGTGCTGCTTGCGCAACTGCGCGCGCACCTTCGACAGCAGCGGATCCTGGATCGTCAGCGCGAGATCGTCGATGCGGATGCGCGTCGGGTCGAGTTGCCCGCCCGCGCCGCCGACCGTGACGAGCGGCTGCCCTTTTGCGACGCACCACGCGATCAGCGCGACCTTCGTGCGAACGCTGTCGATCGCGTCGACCACGTAGTCGAAGCCGCCGCCGAGCAGCGCGTCGAAGTTGTCCGGTTCCGCGAAATCCTCGATCCGGTTCACACGGCAAGCGGGATCGATCAGCGCGATCCGCTCGGCCATCGCGTCGACCTTCGGCTTGCCGTAATTGCCGTCGAGCGCGTGGATCTGCCGGTTCGTATTGCTTTCCGCGACGTTGTCGAGATCGATCAGCGTCAGCGTGCCGATCGCGCTGCGCGCGAGCGCCTCGGCCGTCCACGATCCGACGCCGCCGATGCCGATCACGGCGACGTGCGCGCGCTCGAACGCCGCGAGCGCGGGGGCGCCATACAGGCGCGCGATGCCGCCGAAGCGGCGCTCGCGATCCACGTCAAGCTGGATTGTCGGGCTCGGGGTAAGATCAGAAGAACTGTGCGGGGCAGCGTCGGCGGCGGGCATGGCAGCAAGGTAAACGTAAGTCGTGCAGCCCTCTATTTTGCCTGAACTCTTCGCCGACACGCGCTCCTGTGCACGCACGATTCTCGCGCGTTCGCTATACTGGCCCCCGATTGAAGCGTTTGCATAACATGACGACTCTCGCCGATCTCCGCATCAATTATTCGCGTGCTTCGCTCGACGAAGCCGATGCCGCCCCCGACCCCTTCGCCCAGTTCGATCGCTGGTTCAAGGAGGCGCTCGACGCCAAACTCCCCGAGCCCAACACGATGACGCTCGCCACCGTCGGCGACGACGGCCGGCCGTCGGCCCGAATCGTGCTCATCAAGGGGGTCGACGAACGCGGGTTCGTCTTCTTTACCAATTACGAAAGCCGCAAGGGCCGCGATCTCGCCGCCAATCCGCACGCGGCGCTGCTGTTCTACTGGATCGAGCTCGAGCGCCAGGTGCGCATCGAAGGCCGGATCGAGAAAACCAGCGCCGACGAAAGCGACCGCTATTTCGCGTCGCGCCCGCTCGGCTCGCGCATCGGCGCGTGGGCGTCCGAGCAGAGCGCCGTGATCGACAGCCGCGCAACGCTCGAAGCGCGCGAAAAGGCCGTGAGCGAACGCTACGGCGAGAACCCGCCGCGTCCGCCGCACTGGGGCGGTTATCGCGTCGTGCCTGACGCGATCGAGTTCTGGCAAGGCCGCCCGTCGCGGCTGCACGACCGCCTGCTCTATACGCGCGACGCCGCGGCGAAGTCGGGCTGGACGATTTCGCGCCTGTCGCCGTAAGCGCGGCTGCCGCGCTGCCGGCGCGCGCCGGCCGTGTCTCGTGTTGCATCCGGGCGCCCGCCTCGCGAGGGGCGCGCGCCGGTCAAGATACTTGGCTGTATTCGATTCAACGAACAAACGGAGAATCCAAATGTTCTGGGAAAAGAAGCTGGCACAGTGGGCGGACGAAGTACGGGCGAAAGCGAACATACCGGCGCGACTCGTGCTATGGAACGGCGATCAACTCGATTTCGGCACCTTCAGCGCGCCGCAGGTCACGCTGAAGGTCAACAGCGCGTCGGCGTTGCCGCTGCTGCTCGAACCGAGCCTCGACAATCTCGGCGAGGCGTACGTGAAGGGCAAGATCGACATCGAGGGGCGCCTGTCGGACATCATCAACATCAGCTACTCGCTCGCGCGCAGCACGGTCACCAGCGCAAGCAAGCTCGCGCGCGTGAAGCGCTACTTCAATCACACGAAAAGCACCGACAAGAAGGCGATCCAGTATCACTACGACGTCTCGAACGCGTTCTACAAGCTGTGGCTCGACGAGAACATGGTGTACTCGTGCGCGTACTTCGAGAACGGCGACGAGGATCTCGCGACCGCACAGATCAAGAAGATCGACCATATCCTGACCAAGATCCGGCTCGAGCCCGGCCAGCGCCTGCTCGACATCGGCTGCGGCTGGGGCGCGCTCGTGCTGCGCGCCGCGCAGAAGTTCGGCGCGACATGCCTGGGCGTGACGCTGTCGCAGAACCAGTTCGATCTCGCGACCGCGCGCGTGAAAGCCGCCGGGCTCGAGGACAAGATCGAGATCCGGCTGCAGGACTACCGCGAAATCGATGGGCAGTTCGATCGCATCACGAGCGTCGGGATGTTCGAGCACGTCGGCCGCAAGAACCTGCCGCTCTATTTCTCGCGCGTGCACGACCTGCTGACCGACGACGGCATCGCGATGAACCACGGAATCACGTCGACCGATGCCGAAAGCGGCGAAACGGCGCTCGGCGGCGGCGAATTCATCGACCGCTACGTGTTCCCGGACGGCGAGCTGCCGCACATCAGCCTCGCGCTCGAAGCGGCGCAGCGCGGCGGCCTCGAGGCGATTGACGTCGAAAGCCTGCGGCGGCACTATGCGCGCACGCTCGAGATCTGGACCGAGAACTTCGAGGCGAAGGCGGAAGAGGCACGCACGCTGGTCGACGACGAAAAATTCCGCATCTGGCGCGTGTATCTCGCCGGTTGCGCGTACGCGTTCGAGCACGACGACGTGTCGATCTTCCAGATCGTGTGCCGCAAGGCCGGACGCAGCGCGAAAACGCTGCCGTGGTCGCGGCGCTACATGTACGAACACACGCTGCCGCGCTAGGCGGCACTTCACGCTGGGCATGCATGGGTGACGGCAGGACGCGGCGCAACACACCGCCGCAACGACAGCAGCGCGACGTACCGGACGGGTCGCACGCCGACGAGCAGTTCGACCTGTTCGGCGCGTTGCCCGACGACGCGCGCGCGGCCGCGCCCGCGGACGACGACGCCCCCGCAGGCGCCAGCGAATGCGCGACGCCCGACCAACCCGACACTGCGCGGCCGGCGAAGGCGCCTCCCCGCGCCGACCGCGCATCGCGCAGCCCTCGCACCGACCAGGAGGTGGAACCGTCCTCTGCGTCCGGCCTGCTGTGGGACGAACTGTCGCCACCGACTGCGCCGGCGAAGCAGGCCCGGCGTCGGCGCGGCGTGCCGCCCGCACCGGTTTCCGCGGAAGTCGCCGACGCGGCGGCCGCGCTGCCGCCGAACGTGCGGCTCGGCACGTCGTCGTGGTATTTCCCCGGCTGGGACGGCATCGTCTACGACGGCGATTTCGCGCGAACGAAGCTGTCGCGCGAAGGGCTCGAGGCGTACGGCGCGCATCCACTGCTGAAGAGCGTGAGCCTCGACCGATCGTTCTACGGGCCGCTGTCGGTGGCCGACTACCTGCGCTATGCGCAGCAGGTGCCGGACGACTTCCGCTTCGTCGTGAAGGCGCCCGCGTCCGTCACCGACGCGGTCGTGCGCGGGCGGCGCGGCGAGCCGGCGGGCCCGAATCCGACCTTTCTCGACGCGCAGCTCGCCACGCGCGAATTCGTGCAGCCGTGCCTCGAAGGGCTCGGCAGGAAGGCCGGCGTGCTGGTGTTCCAGTTTTCCCCGATGCCCGATCAACTGCTCGCCGAACCGGCCGCGCTGATCGACCGGCTGTCGGCATTCTTCGCGGCGCTTCCTACGCTGCCGCCGGACGCCGACGGCACGCGCTACGCGATCGAGATCCGCGACGCGAGCCTGCTCACGCCGCGCTTTATCCGCGCGCTCGCGACGCTGGGCGTGCGCTACTGCGTCGGCCTGCATGCGCGAATGCCCGACCCGCTGCGTCAGGCGGCCGCGCTCGCGCTGCTTGACGGAGATGCGCCGGGCCCGTTGATCGTGCGCTGGAGCCTGCATGGCGGCTTCAAGTACGAGCAGGCGAAAGCGAAATACGAGCCGTTCGACAAGCTCGTCGACGAGGATCCGGCCACGCGCGCGGCGCTCGCCGAGCTGGCCGCGCGCTACGCGCTGGCCGGACAGCCCGTGATCATCACGATCAACAACAAGGCGGAAGGCTCCGCGCCGCTGTCGTGTCTCGCGCTCGCGCGCGAGATCGCCGCCGTATGCGCGCACTGGCGCAGCGAGGCGGCGTAAGAATCGCGGCGCGGGCGCCGGTCGCGCGCCGGCGAAACGGTTACGCGCCGCGCAACGACTTCAGCCGGTGCGAGAATTTCTGGCGGAATTTCGCGAGCTTCGGCCCGATCACGACCGAGCAGTAGCCCTGCCCCGGATTGCGCGCGTAATAGTTCTGGTGATAGTCCTCGGCCGGCCAGTAGTTGTCGTCGAGCGGCACGACCTGCGTGACGATCGGCTGCCCGAACACCTGCTCGCGCTCCAGTTCGCGGATCACGTCGAGCGCGATGTCGCGCTGCGTGTCCGAATGCGTGAACACGACCGAACGGTATTGCGTGCCGACGTCGTTGCCCTGCCGGTTCAGCTGGGTCGGATCGTGCGTCGCGAAGAAGATCTCGAGGATCTCGCGATAACCGATGCGCGTCGGATCGAACGTCACCTGCACGACCTCCGCGTGACCGGTGTCGCCGTCGCATACGTCGCGATAGCCGGGATTGCGCGTATGGCCGCCCGCATAGCCCGACTGGACGGCCGTCACGCCGTCGACATCGAGAAACACGGCCTCCGTGCACCAGAAGCACCCGCCGCCCACAGTCGCGGTTTCAAGCATCTCGTTCACCATGAAATCATTACCTCGTTGATGACAACGGCCCGCACGCGGACGCGCGCCGGCGCCGCCGGTCCCGCCGGTCCATATGGCCGCGGCCCGGTTGCCCGGTGCGCAGCGGCGTGTGCGTTCAAGTATCTCACTCGTGCGCAAATCCGGCAGAACCGCAAGCGCGCCGCGCACGACTCGCTGCGCATTTCTCGACTACACTTAGGCACGCTTCGCCGCGACGGCACACCGTCCGGCTGCACGCAGCGTCCGATGCCTGCCCGCCCTGATGCCAACGTCATCTGCCGGAACATCGATATGCACGCCTTGACAGAAACCGCCCGCATTGCGGGCCCGACCGCCGGCGGCCCGCGCGCCGTCGCCTTCACGTCCTCGCGCCGCCGTGCGCACATTGCGCCGCGATCCGGCGCACCGCGTTTCCCCGCTTTCCCGACCTGATGCCCAGCACCGCGCGTCCTCGATCGCGCGCGGCCGCCCGTGCATTCCCGTCACGCAATCTGTTCGACCCGCACGTTCGCAGCGAACGGCCGTGCGCCCGCAATACGATACGACTGAGAGAGGCACCACGATGAGCATGCGGCCCGACCCGACATTTCACGCTTCGCCGGAACTTGCGATGCAGGCGCCGGCGGAGGAATTTGCCTATACGTTGTTGCTGAGTCCCGATTTTTCCAGACCCGACGCGCTCGCCGTGATCGACGTGAAACCGGGCTCGGCGAGCTACGGCAAGATCGTGCATACGGTGACGATGCCGAACACCGGCGACGAATTTCACCACTTCGGCTGGAATGCGTGTTCGTCGTCGCTGTCGCCGCTGACCGGCCACGCGTTCCTCGAGCGCCGCTTCCTGATCATCCCGGGCCTGCGTTCGTCGCGGATCTACGTGATCGACACGAAGCCTCACCCGACGCAGGCGCGCATCCACAAGATCATCGAGCCCGACGAAGTTTTCGCGAAGACCGGCTATTCGCGGCCGCATACGGTTCATTGCGGCCCCGAAGGCATTTATGTGAGTACGCTCGGCGGCGCGGGCAAGGACGGCACCGACGGCGCGCCCGGCATCTTCATCATGGACTGCGAGACGTTCGACGTGCTCGGCCGCTGGGAGATCGACCGCGGCCCGCAGGACAAGCATTACGACTTCTGGTGGAACCTGCCGCGCGACTACATGGTGTCGAGCGAATGGGCGCTGCCGCCGCAATTCGAGAACGGCATCGTGCCGGAAGACCTGCTCGCGAACCGCTACGGCCACCGGCTGCATTTCTGGGACCTGCGCGCGCGGCGCAACGTGCAGACGATCGATCTCGGCGCGCAGCACCAGATGGCGCTCGAGGTGCGGCCCGCGCACGATCCGGTACGCGAATACGGGTTCGTCGGCGTCGTGGTCGACACGAGCAACCTCGAAGGATCGATCTGGACCTGGTGGCGCGAGGACGGCCGGTTTCATGTGAAGAAGACGGCGACGATTCCGCCCGAGCCTGCCGCGGCCGACGAACTGCCGCCGCTGCTCAAGGGGTTCGGCGCCGTGCCGCCGCTCGTGACCGACATCGACCTGTCGCTCGACGACCGTTTCCTGTATGTGTCGTGCTGGGGCACCGGTGAGATGCGCCAGTACGACGTGTCGGATCCGCATCGTCCGGTGCTCGCGGGATCGGTGCGCATCGGCGGCATCGTGCGCCGCGCGCCGCACACGAACGGCCGCGCGTTCGCCGGCGGCCCGCAGATGGTCGAGATCAGCCGCGACGGCCGCCGCGTGTACTGGACCAACTCGCTCTACTCGACGTGGGACGACCAGTTCTATCCGGACGGCGTGCCGGCCGCGCAGGTGCTCGCGCATGCGGGGCCGGATGGCGGGCTGGCGCTCGCCGACGATTATTGGGTCGAGTTCCCCGACGGCTATCGCGCGCATCAGATCCGGCTCGAAGGCGGCGACTGCTCGACCGACTCGTTCTGCTATCCGTCGGTCAGGCGTTGAGCACCGGCCTCTCCGCGCCGCTCGTGCTGTGGGCGGCCGTACTCGCGAGCGGCGTCTATCACGGGCTCAATCCGGCGATGGGCTGGCCGCTCGCGGTGTCGAACGCACTGATGACGCGCCGCGGCGGCGCACTGGTCGCGGCGCTCGGCTATCTCGCGCTCGGCCATGCGCTCGCGGTATTCACGGTGATGCTGCCGTTCGGGCTGCTTGCCGTGCTGCTTGAGTGGCAGTCGGCGATCCGGATCGGCGCGAGCGCCCTCGTGATCGGCTTCGGCGCGGCGCTGCTGATCCGGCGGCGACACCCGCGTGCGCTCGCGCGGATTCCGGCCGCGCGGCTCGGATTCTGGTCGTTCGCGGTTGCGCTCGCACACGGCGCGGGGCTGATGCTGGTGCCGATTTATCTCGGGCTCTGCGGGCTCGACCGGGACGCCGGCCATCGCGCGGCGGCCGCGCTCGTCGATGCGCATCTCGGGATGGCGCTCGTCGTCGCGGCCGTGCACGCAGCCTCGATGATCGGCGCGGGCGGCGTGCTCGCGTGGCTCGTGTACCGCTATCTCGGGCTGAAGTTCGTCGCGCGGAGCTGGTTCAATCTCGATGCGGTGTGGGCGTCCAGCCTGATCCTGACGGGTGCGGTGTCGTTCGGGCTGGCGGCGCGATAGCGCCCGGCTCGCGCGCGAAGCGCGCCGCCGACGGCACCACGACGAAAGATGCGCGAACCACCGCTCCAGCACGACGCCGGCGTCGCGCGACAGTGTTCGTTACCGCACGCTCGCCCCTCGACGGGCCGCCCGCACGGGCCCGGCGGTCGCGATTCCGCTAAAATCGGGCCATGCGCACCACTTCCCAACCGACCGCCCTGGCCTTGCCGCCTTTCGTCCGCCGCGCCCCTCGCATCCGCCGCGCGCCGCGCCCGTCCGTTCCGTCCCGGATCGCCGCCCGATGAACCACGCCACCCCGCCGGATTTCGACTCGGCCGCCTTTCGCCAGGCGCTCGGCCAATTCGCGACCGGCGTCACGGTCATCACGACGCGTGCGCCGTCCGGGCAGCTGATCGGCATCACGGCGAGCTCGTTCAACTCGGTGTCGCTCGACCCGCCGCTCGTGCTTTGGAGCCTCGCGCACAAATCGGCGTCGACCCCGGTGTTCCGCAACAACAGCCATTACGTGGTGAACGTGCTCGCGGCGTCGCAGCTCGACCTGTGCAAGCGCTTCTCGACGTACAAGGGCGACCGCTTCGAAGGGATCGCGCACGCGGCCGGCAACTCGGGCATGCCGGTGCTCGACGGCGCGCTCGCGTGGTTCGAATGCCACAATCGCAGCCGCTACGACGAAGGCGACCATGTGATCTTCGTCGGCGAAGTGGAACGCTGCGGCGTGCGGGCCGCATCGGATGCCGCAGCGCCGCTCGTGTTCCACGGCGGCGGCTTCCACGGCCTCACACAGCTTTGATCGCCCCCATGCGGGCCAGCCCGACCGGCGCGCCCGCTTCGTCCTTCAGCGTCTGCAACACGATGTTCGAACGGATGTCCATCACGCCCGGCGCCTTGTAGAGCCGGTTCAGCACGAAATCCGAATAGTGCTTGAGGTTGTGCGCGAGCACGCGCAGCAGATAGTGACTCTCGCCCGTCACGACGAACGCGCCGACCACCTCCGGCCATTCGCGCAGCGCTTCCGCGAAGCGCTCGTGCCATTGATTTTCTTCGTTGCGCATCGATACCTGCACGAACGCCTCGAGCTCGAAGCCGAGCTTCTCGCGGCTCAGGCACGCGCGATAGTGCTCGATCACGCCCTGCTCTTCGAGCAAGCGCATGCGGCGCAGACAGGCGGACGGCGAGAGCGAAATCCGCTCCGCCAGGTCGAGATTGCTGATTCTGCCCTCCTCCTGCAGTACCGCCAGAATCCGGCAGTCGGTGGCATCGAGCGTGATCGCGTGCATTTTTGGTCCCCGTTTTCCCTCTGAGTCGAATTATCTGCCAATCGGGCGGATTGTCCATGTTTATTTCGCAAGCACTTTCTGCGAGCGTCCACCTATCATTCGAAGGATCGATTCACCGGTTCGTCATGCCATGGACACACTCTGGGACATCTCGCCGCCCGTCAGCCCCGCCACCCCCGTGTGGCCGGGCGACACGCCGGTTTCCGTCGAACGCGTATGGCGGATGGAGGCCGGCTCGCCGGTCAACGTCGCGCGCCTGACGCTGTCTCCGCATACGGGCGCACACTGCGACGCGCCGCTCCACTACGACGCCGACGGCGCTCCGATCGGCGCGGTGCCGCTCGATACGTATCTCGGCCCGTGCCGCGTGATTCACTGCATCGGCGCGTCGCCGGTCGTGCGCCCGGCCGACATCGAGGCGGCGCTCGACGCCGTGCCGGCGCGCGTGCTGCTGCGCACCTATGCGCGCGCCAGCGTCGAGCAATGGGACAGCGGCTTCTGCGCGGTCGCGCCCGAAACCATCGACCTGCTCGCCGCGCGTGGCGTGAAGCTGATCGGCATCGACACGCCGTCGCTCGACCCGCAGGAATCGAAGACCATGGATGCGCATCACCGCGTGCGCGCGCACCGGATGGCGATCCTCGAAGGAATCGTGCTCGACGACGTGCCGCCCGGCGACTACGAGCTGATCGCGCTGCCGCTGAAGCTCGCGACGCTCGACGCGAGCCCCGTGCGTGCGGTGCTGCGCGCGCTGCCCGGCCGGTCCGCCTGATTCACCGAACCACTGACCCGAGAACCACTGACCCGACATCATGATCAAGACCCGTGAAGACGCGCTCGCCCTCGACCGCGACGACCCGCTCGCCCCGCTGCGCGGCCAGTTCGCGCTGCCCGACGGCGTGATCTATCTCGACGGCAACTCGCTCGGCGCGCAACCACGCGCGTCGGCCGCCCGCGCGCAACAGGTGATCGGCGCCGAATGGGGCGAAGGCCTGATCCGCAGCTGGAACACCGCCGGCTGGTTCGCGCTGCCGCGCCGCCTCGGCGACAAGCTCGCGACGCTGATCGGCGGTGCATCCGGCGAGACCGTCGTGACCGACACCATCTCGATCAACCTGTTCAAACTGCTGTCGGCGATGCTGCGCCACCAGGCCGAGCGCGCGCCGGAGCGCCGCGTGATCGTGTCGGAGCGCTCGAACTTCCCGACCGACCTGTACATCGCGCAAGGGCTGATCGAACAGCTCGGCGGCGGCTATGAACTGCGCCTGATCGACGATCCGGCGGACCTGCCCGGCGCGCTCGGCGCGGACACGGCCGTCGCGATGATCACGCACGTGAACTACCGCACCGGCTACATGCACGACATGCCGGCCGTCACGCAGCTCGTACACGACGCGGGCGCGCTGATGCTGTGGGATCTCGCGCATTCGGCCGGCGCGGTGCCGGTCGACCTGAACGGCGCGCATGCGGACGGCGCGGTCGGCTGCACGTACAAGTACCTGAACGGCGGCCCCGGTTCGCCGGCGTTCGTGTGGGTGCCGCACCGCCATCACGCGCACTTCTCGCAACCGCTGTCGGGCTGGTGGGGCCACCGTGCGCCGTTCGCGATGCAGCCGGGCTTCGCGCCCGATCCGGGCATCGCGCGCTTCCTGTGCGGCACGCAACCGATCGTGTCGATGTCGATGGTCGAATGCGGGCTCGACGTGTTCCTGCAGACCGACATGCACGCGATCCGGCGCAAGTCGCTCGCGCTGACGGACGCGTTCATCGCACTCGTCGAGGCCCGCTGCGCGGGCCTGTCGCTGAAGCTCGTCACACCGCGCGCGCATCATCAGCGCGGCTCGCAGGCGAGCTTCGAACACCCGCACGGCTACGAGGTGATGCAGGCGCTGATCGCGCGCGGCGTGATCGGGGACTACCGCGAACCGTACGTGCTGCGCTTCGGCTTCACGCCGCTCTACACGCGCTTCGTCGACGTGTGGGACGCCGTCGAGACGCTGCGCGACATCCTGGCCACCGATGCGTGGAAGGCACCCGAGTTCGCCGAGCGCGGCGCGGTGACCTGACCGGTTTTTGCCCGGCGCGCGCCGCGCTGACATGCGCATTGCGCGCCGCGCCCCGTCATTCAATTCTGGAGAGAGTCGTGAATTCTGGTCATATGCAGCCACCCGGCGACGATGCGCCGGCGGGCTGCCCGTTCTCGGGCGCACGCGCGGCCCAATCGGCACACGAAGCCCCGCACGTGCCCGGCGATGCGTCGGGCGAAGCCGGCTGGCACAACGCGCAGCTCGATTTCTCGAAGTCGATGAGCTATGGCGACTACCTGTCGCTGAATTCGATCCTCGACGCGCAGCATCCGCTGTCGCCCGATCACAACGAGATGCTGTTCATCATCCAGCATCAGACGAGCGAGCTGTGGATGAAGCTCGCGCTGTTCGAGTTGCGCGGCGCGCTCGACGCGGTGCGCGGCGACGCGCTGCCGCCCGCGTTCAAGATGCTCGCGCGCGTGTCGCGCATTCTCGAGCAACTCGTGCAGGCGTGGAACGTGCTGTCGACGATGACGCCGTCCGAGTATTCGGCGATGCGGCCGTACCTCGGCCAGTCGTCGGGCTTCCAGTCGTACCAGTACCGGCAGCTCGAATTCCTGCTCGGCAACAAGAACGTTCAGATGCTGCAGCCGCATGCGCACCGGCCCGACATCCTCGAACAGGTGCGTGCGACGCTCGAGGCGCCGTCTTTCTATGACGAGGTCGTGCGCCTGCTCGCGCGACGCGGCTTCCCGATCGCACCCGAGCGGCTCGAGCGCGACTGGACGCAGCCGATGCGGCACGACGAAACCGTCGAGGCCGCGTGGCTCGAGGTCTACCGTCATCCGCAGCAGCACTGGGAGCTCTACGAGATGGCCGAGGAACTCGTCGATCTCGAGGACGCGTTCCGCCAGTGGCGGTTCCGTCACGTGACGACCGTCGAGCGCATCATCGGCTTCAAGCAGGGCACGGGCGGCACGAGCGGCGCGCCGTATCTGCGCAAGATGCTCGACGTCGTGCTGTTCCCCGAGCTCTGGCACGTGCGCACCACGCTGTAACGGACGCGCGCGTCGTGCGCCCGCGCGTCACGACGACGTGCGGGCCAGCTCCTCCCCTTCGCTCGGCAACGCGGGTTCGCGCGTGAGCCGCGGAATGTGCCGCCGCATCGCGAGCAGCGCGACGCACACCACGCTCATCGCGACGGCCAGCATCGTCAAATACGCCGTCGCACCGCCCGCAGTGATGACAATCGCGCCCACGAACGCGCTGAGGATCGCGCCGAGCCGGCCGAACGCGAGCGCGCTCGCGGTGCCGGTCGCGCGCACCGCCGTCGGGTAGATGTACGCGCACAGCGCATACATCGTCGACTGCACCGCGTTGACGAACAGGCCATGCACGCCGAGCCCGACGATCAGCCAGCCCGTGTGGCGCCCCGCATCGACACCCAGCAGCCACACTGCGCTCGCCGCGCCGCCGATGCTGCACAGCGCGAGCGGCCAGCGCGAACCCGCATGCGCGATCGTCCACGCGCACAGCAGCGCACCGATCACGCCGCCGAGGTTGTACGCGGTGAGTCCCGAACCCGCGACCGACACGCTCAGCCCGCTCGCGGCTAGCATCGTCGGCAGCCAGCTGAACGCCGCATATACGGCGAGCAGGCACATGAAGAACGCGCACCACAGCGCGATCGTGTCGCGCGCCTGGCCGCCGGCGAACAACGCGCCGAAGCCGGCGCGTGCGCCGGGTGCGCGTGCGTCGCGAAGATCGGTGAACGCGGTGCCGGGCGCGACCGGCCGCTGCATGCGCGCGAGCAATGCGCCGAGTTCCGGCCAGCGTGCGGGGCGCCGCGCCAGGAAACGCGGCGATTCGGGCAGCGCACGCACGAGCACGAAGCCGAGCACGAGCGGCAGCGCGCCGCCAGCGAAGAACAATCCGCGCCAGCCGTAGCGCGGCAGCACCTCGTGCGCGAACAGCCCGGCCAGCATGCCGCCGAGCGGCACGCAGACGATCGTCGCCGTCACCATCATCGTGCGACGCCGCGCGGGCGTGTATTCGGCCGTCATCGTCGTGGCCGTCGGCAGCGCGCCGCCGATCCCGAGCCCCGCGCAGAAGCGCAGCATCGCGATCGTCGCGACATTCGGCGCGAAGCCGATCGCGCAGGTCGCGATGCCGAACAGAAACACGCTGCCGATCAGGGCCTGGCGGCGCCCGAAACGGTCCGCGACGAGGCCCGCGCACGCGCTGCCGATGCCCATCCCGATCAGCCCGGCGGCCACCGCCGGCGCGAATGCGCCGCGTGTGATTCCCCATTCCCGGATCAGCACCGGAATCGCGAAGCCGATCAGCTGGCCGTCGAAGCCGTCGAGCACGATCGCGAGCGCGGCGAGCAGCACCACGCAACGCTGCATCGTCGTGAACGGTCCGTCGTCGAGCGTCGCGCCGATGTCGACCGGTGGCGGCTGCAATCCGTCGCGCGTGCTCATGCGACCTCCCGTGCGCCACGCGTCGGCGGCAAGGTGCGCGCACGGCGCGCGGCAAGACAACGGCATTCGATGACTTTCATGGCGTCTCCAGTTGTCCGGGCTGGCGCGCCGGCGCGTGCCCGGATCTCATGCTGCATGGTCGGCCGGCGTTCATGCATCGTGGCCGGCCCCGCATCCTGTCCAGTCCGTCTCCGATCCGGCGACGTCGCCTGCATGCGGCGCGCCCGCATCTCCCGCCGGCGCGATGCTCAGTCGCCGCGCGCGTCGATCAGCCTGACGAGCGCGAGCAGCGTATCGGTGTGCGGAACCGCGATACCCGTCTCGCGCGCAGCCGCGACGATCTTGCCGTTGATCGCGTCGATCTCGGTGCGGCGGCCCGCGAGCACGTCCTGCAGCATCGACGGCCGATGGCCGCGATGCGCGTGGATCGCATGCTCGACGTTGCGCGCGATGCGCTCGCCGTCCACCGCGATGCCTTTCGCATGCGCGACGGCGGCCGTCTCCGCCGCGATCGCGAGTGCAAGCCGCGGGCCGCCGGGCTCGCGGCCAAGCTGGTCGACCGTGCAACCCGTCGCCGCGCACAGCGTATTGAGCGCCGCGTTGAACGCGACCTTTTCCCAGATCGCGGCCCACACGTCGGCATCGAGCGAACACGCGAGGCCGGCACGCGAGAACGCGTCGGCCACGGCCGCCGCGAACGGGCGCGCCGTGCCGTCGGCCGTCATCATGCGGATCGTGCCGGCGCCGTGCGAGCGCACGTGCCCGGCGCCGGCGAAGTCGGCCGGCCACGTCGTGACGCCGACCAGAATCCGTTCGAGCGGCACGAACGCGTTCAGCGTCTCGACGTTGCCGAGCCCGTTCTGCAGCGTCAGCACGTAGGGGCGCGACGTCAGCAAAGCGCGCACGCCTTCGAGCGCCTCACGCGTGTGCAGCGATTTCGTGAAAACGATCAGCAAATCGAACGGCATGTCGGGCGATGCGCTTGCCTGCGCATTCGCCGTTTCCGGCCGGATGGCCTGCAACGCGCGGATGCGGCGTTCGCCGCGATCGTCGTCGATACACAATCCGTCACGCCGGATCGCATCGAGATGCGCATCGTTCACGTCGATCAGCGTGACGGCCTCGCCGTGCTCGGCCAGCCGCGCGCCGAACAGCGAGCCCATGGCGCCGGCGCCGAGAATCGCGATCTTCATCGTCGGCGGCCTCTCAGAACGGATAGTGGCGCGGCGCGGTCTGCACGGTGATCCAGCGCAGATCCGTGAACGCGGCGATGCCGGCCTTGCCGCCGAAGTGGCCGAAGCCGCTGTCCTTCACGCCGCCGAACGGCATTTGCGCCTCGTCGTGCACGGTCGGACCGTTCACGTGGCAGATGCCCGATTCGATGCGCGCCGCGACCCGCATCGCACGGGCGACGTCGCGGCTGAATACGGCCGACGCCAGACCGAACGCGTTGTCGTTCGCGCAGCGAATCGCAGCCGCCTCGCCGTCGACCCGCACGATGCCCTTCACCGGCCCGAACGATTCCTCCGCGTAGATCCGCATCGCGGGCGTCACGTGATCGAGCAGCGTCGCGGGGAACAGCGTGCTGTCCGACTTGCCGCCGCACAGCAGCGTCGCGCCATGCGCGAGCGCATCGTCGATCAGCGCATTGCAGCGCTCGACGGCCTTCATGTCGATCAGCGAACCGAGCACGACCGGCCCTTGGCGCGGATCGCCGAGCGGCAGCGACGCGGCCTTGGCCGCGAGCTTCGCGACGAATGCGTCGGCGATCGACGCATCGACGACGATCCGCTCGGTCGACATGCAGATCTGTCCGGAATTCGCGAACGCGCCGAATGCGGCCGCCGCGACCGCCGCGTCGAGATCCGCATCGTCGAGCACGACGAACGGCGCCTTGCCGCCGAGTTCGAGCACCGACGGCTTCAGATGACGCGCGCACGCTTCGGCGACGATCCGCCCGACGCGCGTCGAGCCGGTGAAGTTCACGCGGCGCACGGCCGGATGTGCGATCAACGCGTCGACGACGGCTCCCGCATCCTCGGGCGCGTTCGTCACGAAGTTGACGACGCCCGCCGGCAGCCCGGCCTCCTGCAGCGCCTCGACGATGAGTCCGTGCGTGACGGGGCACAGCTCGGAGCCCTTCAGCACGACCGTGTTGCCGCACGCGAGCGGCAGCGCGAGCGCACGCGTCGCGAGGATCACCGGCGCGTTCCACGGCGCGATGCCGAGCACCACGCCGGCCGGCTGCCGCATGCCCATCGCGAGCGAACCGGGCACGTCGGACGGGATCAGCTCGCCGCCGATCTGCGTGGTCAGCGACGCAGCCTCGACGAGCCCGCTCGCGGCCAGGTGCACGTTGAAGCCCGCCCACAGCGCCGACGCGCCGGTCTCGGCCGCCATCGCGGCGACGAACTGATCGTGCTTCGCTTCGAGCGCGGCGGCAGCCTTCAGCAGCAGCGCGCGGCGCGCGCCCGGGCCGAGCACGGCCCATTCGGGAAACGCGCGGGCGGCCGCGTCGGCCGCCGCGCGCGCATCGTCGAGCGTGCAGGCAGGCGCGGCCGACGCGACTTCTCCGTCGAGCGGGTTACGGCGCACGAAGGTCGCGCCGCTGGACGAATGGCGGCGTTCGCCGCCGATCAGCATCGATACGGTTTGCATGGATTCTCCGGAACGACGCGCACACGCGCGTCAGGCTACCTCGACGTCGATGACCACGGGCGTACCGGCCCGCAGCGCATCCGTCAGCGTGTCATGCAGGCGCGCGGCATCGGCGACACGGATGCCGCGGCACCCCATCCCTTGCGCGAGCGCGACGAAATCCAGATCCGGCAGATCGGTGCCCTGCACCGGATCGTCGGGGCCGAAGCCGAACACGGGCGCGAAATCCTGCAGCGCCGCGTAACGCCGATTGTTCAGGATCACGAACGTGATCGGCAGCTTCAGCTGCGCGGCGCTCCACAATGCCTGGATCGAATAGAGGCTCGATCCGTCGCCGATCAGGCCGATCACGCGCCGCCCCGGCCGCGCGAGCGCGACGCCGACCGCGGCCGGCATCCCGTAGCCGAGCCCGCCGCTGTCCATCGTGTAGAACGTGCCGCTGCGCGTGAACGGCAGGTGTGCCTGCATCACCGGCCGCGCGCTCGGCGCCTCCTCGACGACGATGTCATGCGCGTCTCGTACGTCCGCGAGCGTCTGCAGCGCGAAGGCCACCGACATCCGCTCGCCGGCGGCCGGCGCCTCGGCGCGCGGGCGCGGCGGTCGCGGCGCGGGCATCGGCCGCTCGGGCGGCGCCGGCCTCGCCAGCAGGTCGCGTGCCGCGAGCCGCAGGTTGCCGACGACCGCGTCGCCCGACGGCGTCCATGCGGCGGTGCCGGGATCGTCGACGAGCTGCACGAGCGTGGCGCCCGGCGGCACGTGCGGGCCGCTGCCTTCGATGTGATAGGTGAACGCGGGCGCGCCGAACGCGAACACGAGGTCGTGCCCGTCGAGCTGCGAGACGATCTTCTCGCGGATCGCGGGCAGGAAGCCGGCGAACAGCGGGTGATCTTCGGGAAAACTGCAGCGGCCCGACATCGGCGCGACGTACACGCTGGCCCGGTGCCGCTCGGCAAGCCGCACGACGTCGTCCCACGCACCGGCCCGATCGACGGCCGCGCCGACCACCAGCGCGGGGCGCCGCGCGGCATCGAGCGCGTCGCCGAGCCGCGCGAGCGCTTCGGGATCGGGCCGCACGACGCTGCTTACCGCGCGGCGCGGCAGCAACTCGGCCGGCTGATCCCAGTCGTCGACCGGAATCGACACGAACACAGGCCCGCGCGGCTCCTGCATCGCGATCCGGTACGCGCGCGCGATCGCGGCCGGCACGTCCTGCGCACGCGCGGGCTCGATGCTCCATTTCACGTACGGCTTCGGCAGCTCGGCGGCCTGCGTCGCGCCGAGGAACGGATCGAACGGCAGGATCGCGCGCGCCTGTTGGCCCGCGGTGACGATCAGCGGCGTCCGGTTCCTGAACGCGGTGAACAGGTTGCCCATCGCGTTGCCGACGCCGGCCGCCGAATGCAGGTTGACGACCGCCGCGTTGCCGGTGGCCTGCGCGTGACCGTCCGCCATCCCGACCACGACGGCCTCCTGCAGGCCGAGCACGTAGCGGAAATCGGCGGGGAAATCGCGGAACATCGGGAGCTCGGTCGAGCCGGGATTGCCGAACACGCGATCGATGCCGAACTGGCGAAACAAATCGATGACGGCATCGCGGACGGTGATCGCGGCGGCCGTTGCGGCGGAATGGGACGGGGTGCCGGTCATGCTCGGGCGTCTCCTCGGTGGCTTGGCGGTTTCCACAGTATCGAAGCGCGAGTCATTCACCGATACTGTATTTTTTGCGAAAAGCCATTACGGTTCGGCATGACTTTCGATCTCCGACAATTGCGCGCCTTCACGACCATCGTCGCGTGCGGCAGCCTCGGCCGCGCGGCCGACGCACTGCACGTGACGCAGCCGGCGCTGAGCCGGATCCTGAAGCGGCTAGAGGATCAGGTCGGCGCGCCGCTGTTCGAGCGCCATTCGAAAGGCGTGCAGCTGACGGCATTCGGCGACGCGCTGCTGCCGCACGCGACGCTGCTGCAGCACGAGGCCGAGCATGCGCGCGAGGAACTCGATGCGATGCGCGGCTTCGCGAAGGGCACGATCAAGGTCGGCACGGTGGGCAGCATCGCGAGCCTCGTGCTGCCGGTCGCGGTCGGCCGCGTGCTCGACCGCTGGCCGAACCTGCGCGTCGAGATTCTCGAAGGCGTGTGGGACCGGCTCGCGCAAGGGCTGAACAAGCACGAGATCGATCTCGCGCTGTCCGCGCACGGGCCCGACACCGACGAGATCGTCGCGATTCCGGAGTGCCGCTGGGAAGATCGCAGCCACATCGTTGCCGCGCCGCACCATCCGCTGCGCATGCTCGGCCGCGCACCGACGCTCGCCGACACGCTGCACGCGCGCTGGGCGATTCCGCCACGCGGCACCGCGCCGTTCGACCACATGCGCGCGACCTTCGGCGCGCAAGGGCTCGCCCTTCCAGACATCGCGGTCGAAACGCGCTCGGTCACGACGCTGAAGAGCCTCGTCGCGCATGCCGGCTTCCTGAGCTGGATGGCCGAGCCGATGTACGGCGCCGAACAGCGCGCCGGCACGATCGACACGCTGCCCGTGCGCGAGGTCGTCGCGGTGCGCACGCTCACCGCGTTCCGGCGCCGCCACGGGATCCTGCCCGGACCGGCCGGCAAGCTGCTCGACGAACTCGTCGCGCTCACGCGCGAGCAGCGCTGACGCCTTTCCCCTTCCGGCCCGGCTTCCGCGCGGCCAGCGCGCCGCCGCAGCGCACCATCGAAATGCCATGTCCGCGCCTTGACTTTCGCTCGCCCGAATACGATCATTCGCTCACATAAAGAGCAAATGATCGTATTCGACAGGAAAGACTGGCACGAACAGGAGACACCGGATGAGCGAATCGTCCTCCGCCCGCGCGCCCGTGCTGCTGCACATCGGCGCGGGCTCGTTCCACCGCGCGCATCAGGCGTGGTATCTGCATCGCGTGAACGCGGCCGTGCCGGCCGACGAACGCTGGTCGCTGACCGTCGGCAACATCCGCGACGACATGCGCGCGACGATGGACGCGCTCGCCGCGCAGCACGGCGCGTACACGCTCGAAACCGTCACGCCGCAGGGTGAGCGCGCATACGAGACGGTCCGCGCGATCTCGCGCGTGCTGCCGTGGTCGATCGACCTCGCCGCGTTGATCGACGCGGGCGCCGATCCGGCCTGCCGGATCGTGTCGTTCACCGTGACCGAAGGCGGCTACTACCTTGACGAACACAACCGGCTCGACGTCGCGAACGTCGATCTCGCGGCCGACCTGCAGGGCGCGCGCACGACGCTGTACGGCGCGCTCGCGGCGCTGCTCGCCGAACGCGTGAAGCGCGGCGCGGGCCCGCTCACGCTGCAGAGCTGCGACAACCTGCGCAACAACGGCGCGCGCTTTCGCGCGGGCATGCGTGAATTCCTCGAACGGCGCGACGAGGACGGCCTGCTTGCATGGTTCGATGCGAACGTCGCGACGCCGAGCGCGATGGTCGACCGCATCACGCCGCGCCCGACCGCCGACGTGCGCGAACGCGTGCGCGCGGCCACGGGCGTCGACGATGCATGCCCGGTGATGGGCGAATCGTTCATCCAGTGGGTGATCGAGGATCGCTTCGCAGCCGGCCGGCCGCGCTGGGAGCTGGCCGGCGCGGAGCTGGTCGACGACGTGCACCCGTACGAAGAAGCGAAGATCCGCATCCTGAACGCAACGCACAGCTGCATCGCGTGGGCCGGCACGCTCGCGGGCTACACGTACATCCATGAGGGTACGCACGATGCGGCGATTCGCCGGTTCGCGCACGACTACGTGACGCAGGACGTGATTCCGTGTCTCAGTCCGAGCCCGCTCGATCTCGAACGCTACCGCGACGTCGTGCTCGAACGCTTCGGCAACCCGTACGTGCTCGACACGAACCAGCGCGTCGCGGCCGACGGCTTCTCGAAGATTCCCGGCTTCATCGCGCCGACGCTCGCCGAATCGCTCACACGCGGCGCGGCGCCGGTCGCCACGGCCGTGTTGCCGGCGCTGTTCCTGCGCTTTCTCGAACGCTGGGCGCGCGGCTTGCTGCCGTATGCATACCAGGACGGCGTAATGGACGACGGCGTCGCGCGCGCGATCGTCGAAGCCGACGACCCGGTCGTCGCGCTGTGCAGGAGTCGTGCGCTATGGGGCTCGCTCGCCGGCAACGCGGCGCTGTTCGAAGCGCTGCGCGCCGGGCTCGCACGCGTCGACGCATGGCTCGCGCAGCGCTGACACGCAGCGCCCCGCGGCCTGCCAGCCGGCCGCCCGCGAGCGGCCGCGCATCCGGGCGAACCTGCGTTGGCATGGCCGCGCACGTGCGGCTAAAGTAGCGACTCCTCACTGACGCAACGGATCGCTCATGTATCTCGGCATCGACCTCGGCACCTCGGAAGTGAAGGTGCTGCTGCTTGCCCCGGACGGCACGGTGATCGGCACCGCAGGCACGCCGTTCAGCGTGTCGCGGCCGCACCCGCGCTGGGCGGAACAGCATCCGGACGACTGGTGGCAGGGCACGCTCGCCGCACTCGCGGCGCTGCGCGAACGGCATCCGCAGGCATTCGCTGAGGTGCGCGGGATCGGCCTGTCGGGCCAGATGCACGGCGCGGTGCTGCTCGGCCGCGACGACTGCGTCCTGCGCCCCGCGATCCTGTGGAACGACATGCGCAGCGCCGACGAATGCGCGGTGCTCACCGAACGCGCGCCCGATCTGCATGCGCTGGCCGGCAACCTGGCGATGCCCGGCTTCACCGCGCCGAAACTGCTGTGGGTCGCGAAGCACGAGCCGGACGTGTTCGCGGCGACCGCGTGCGTGCTGATGCCGAAGGACTACCTGCGCTTCCGTCTGACCGGCGCGAAGGTGTCGGACCCGTCCGACGCGGCCGGCACGCTGTGGCTCGACGTCGCGCGCCGCGACTGGTCCGACGCGCTGCTCGCCGCGTGCGGCATGACGCGCGAACAGATGCCGCGCATCGTCGAAGGCAACGCGCCGTCCGGCACGCTGCGCGCGGATCTCGCGCGCGAGCTCGGGCTGTCGGAGGCCGTCGTGGTGGCCGGCGGCGGCGGCGACAACGCGACGAGCGCGCTCGGCATCGGCGCGATCCACGCGGGCGACGGCTTCGTGTCGCTCGGCACGTCGGGCGTGCTCAGCGTAGTCGGCGACCGCTTCATGCCGAACTCCGCATCGGCCGTGCATGCGTTCTGCCACGCAATTCCCGATCGCTGGCAACTGATGAGCGTCGTGCTGTCGGCGGCGAGCTGCCTGCGCTGGGTCTGCAAGCTGACGGGCACCGACGAGCCGGCGCTGCTCGCTGAAATCGAGGCGCTCGACGCGGACGCGCTCGCGACGGCGCCGCTGTTCCTGCCCTACCTGTCCGGCGAACGCACGCCGCACAACGATCCGTATGCGCAGGGCGTGTTCTTCGGGATGACGCATGCGACCGAACGCGCGCACCTCGGCTATGCGGTGCTCGAAGGCGTGACGCTCGGCCTCGCGGACGGCCTCGACGCGCTACATGCGGCCGGCGTCGAAACCGACCGCCTGTCGCTGATCGGCGGCGGCGCACGCAGCGCATTCTGGGCGCAACTGATCGCCGACGCGCTGAACGTGCGCACCTGCCAGCACGGCGGCGGCGAAACCGGCGCGGCGCTCGGCGCCGCTCGCCTGGGCTGGCTCGCCGTCGGCGGCGATCCGCATGCGGTGCTGGCCAAGCCGCCGGTGCGCGCCGAATACGCGCCCGACGCCGGCCGTCATGCGCGGTTGCGCGAGCGCCTCGACGCGTTCCGCGCGCTGTATCGCCACGTGCGCCCGCTTTACGAACCGTCGCGCGCGCGCCTCGCGTAAGCGCCGCCGCGGCCGTACGACCGGCATGCGTTACAGTGCATACCGTTGCGCCGCCCGACGGCCGGCCCAGATCCGAACCGAACCGCTATCGTGTCCAAGTCCTCAGAAAAACTCGATCTCGCCACGCGCGCCGCGTGGCTCTACTACGTCGCGGGCGACACGCAGAACGAAATCGCCGAGAAGCTGCAGGTGTCGCGCCCGGTCGCGCAACGCCTCGTCGCGTTCGCGGTCGAGAAGAACCTGATCCGCGTGCGCGTCGATCATCAGCTCGCCGACTGTCTCGAGCTCGGCGCGCAGCTGTCGAAGCGCTACGGGCTCACGATGTGCGAAGTCGTGCCCGTCGATGCGGACGCGCCCGAAGGGATCGACCGCAAGCTCGCGGTCGCCGGCGCGCAGGTGATGGAGCGCTACCTGAACGAAACGCGGCCGATGGTGATCGCCGTCAGCAGCGGCCGGACGCTGAAGGCCGCGGTCGCGCAGATCGCACAGATCGAGCGGCCGCAGCACCGGCTCGTGTCGATGGTCGGCGCGATCGCGGCGGACGGCTCGTCGAACCGCTACGACGTCGCGCAGTACATCTCCGAGAAAACCGGCGGCAAGCACTTCCTGCTGCCCGCGCCGCTGTTCGCCGACAGCGACGCCGAGCGCGCGCAATGGTGCAATCACCGGCTGTATCGGATCGTCGACGCGTTGTCGGCGCAAGCCGACGTCGCGTTCGTCGGGATCGGCAACATCGGCCCGCACTGCCCGCTCTACGAAGACGGCTTCATCACCGAACAGGAACGCGACGAGATGACCGCGCTCGGCGCGGTGGCCGAACTGCTCGGCGTGCCGATCGATGCGCAGGGCAAGCTGGTCGACGTGTCGACCAGCGCGCGGGTGACGAGCGTCGCGCTCGACACGCCGCCGAAGCGCCCGACGATCGCGTTCGCAGGCGGTCCGAAAAAGCGCGACGCCGTGATCGCCGCGCTGCGCGGCGGCTGGTTGTCGGGGCTCGTCACCGACGAAACCTGCGCGCGCGCGGCACTCGACGCGAAGGCGGGCTGACGCCGCCGAACGCTCACGCGGCCGCGCGAAGCGCGGGAAACGCGTGCCGGCGCACGCGCCACGCGCCGATCCAGGCCGCCGCCAGCAGCGCAACGAGCGCCGCCGGCATCGTTCCCGCGCGCGTCACGCCGCCTTCGCGTGCGGGCTCAGCCGGCGCAGCGCTTGCCCCCGGTCGTCGAACAGGTGGCAGTGCTCGGCCTGCGCATGCACGTGCAGCGCCTCGCCGGTGCGGTACGTGTCGAGCGGGGGAATCCGCGCGATCAGCCCGTCCGGCGCGACGGCCGACTCCGCGTACAGATACGCGGCATCGCCGAGCGATTCGACGGCCATCGTCCGTGCGGCGACACCGTCGGCCGCCTGTCCCACCAGCAGATGCTCGGGCCGCACGCCGACGGTCACCGCCGCGCCGCGCTGCAGGCCGGCCGCATCGACGGCAACGTGCTGCGTCTCGCCGCTGCCGAAGCGCACCAGCACGCCGGTCGCATCGACCGACTCGACCGTGCCCGTCAGGAAGTTCATCTTCGGCGAGCCGATGAAGCCCGCGACGAACTGGTTGGCCGGCGCGTGGTACAGCGCGTTCGGCGTGCCGACCTGCTGCACCGCGCCGCCCGACAGCACGACGATCTTGTCGGCGAGCGTCATCGCCTCGACCTGGTCGTGAGTCACGTAGATCATCGTCGTCTTCAGCTCGTCGTGCAGCCGCGCGAATTCCAGCCGCATCTTCACGCGCAGTGCCGCGTCGAGGTTCGACAGCGGCTCGTCGAACAGGAACACCTTCGGCTTGCGCGTAATCGCGCGGCCGATCGCGACGCGCTGCCGCTGGCCGCCTGACAGCTGCTTCGGCTTGCGGTCGAGCAGGTGATCGATGTGCAGGATCTTCGCGGCCTGCTTCACCGCCTGGTCGATCTCGGGCTTCTTCGCGCCGGCGAGCTTCAGGCCGAACGCCATGTTGTCGTACAGCGTCATGTGCGGGTACAGCGCATACGACTGGAACACCATCGCGATGCCGCGCTTCGCGCTCGGCACGTCGTTGACCTTCGCGCCGTCGATCAGCAGGTCGCCGCTCGAGATGTCCTCGAGCCCGGCGATCATCCGCATCAGCGTGGATTTGCCGCAGCCGCTCGGCCCGACGAACACGACGAATTCGCCGTCGGCGATGTCGAGGTTCACGTTGCGCAGCACTTCGGTGTCGTCGTAGCGCTTCGCGATGTTGCGCAGGAGCACGCTTGCCATGATCTGTCTCCGTTCGTTCGTGATGCGCCACGTCCGACGCGGCGCGATCGTTCGTGGTTGCTAGTTCGGCAGCACGGCGCCGGTCGCCTGCCAGCGCGCGACGTAGCCGGGCAGCTCGTGCATGTCGTCGAAAACGTGACGCGCGCCGATCCCGCGCAGCGCGTCGATCTGCGCGGCCGACGCATGCCCGCCGCCGACGAAGCCGAGCACGGTCATGCCGGCCGCGGCGGCCGCGGTGATGCCGGTCACGCTGTCCTCGACGACGAGGCATTGCGCGGGCACCGCGTCGAGCGCGCGGGCGGCCGCGAGATACACGTCGGGCGCCGGCTTCGGCCTCGCGACGGCGTCCGCGCAGAACAGCCGGTCGCCGAAGAAGCGCGCGAGACCGGTGCGCGCGAGCGCCGCCTCGACGTATGCGCGGTAGCTGTTGCTCGCGCATGCGGTCGTCATGCCGATCGCGGCGAGTGCCGTGTCGATGCCGTCGACCATCGGCGCATTCACGGCCGCCGCCTCGACCGCGCGGCGGATCGCGTCGACGTCGTCGGCGGTCAGCGCGCGGCCGACCGCCTCGCTCGCTCCGGCCAGCACGCGCTCGATGCGCAGCCCGAGCAGCGGCATCACCGCCGGCCGCGCGTCGATGCCCGGCCAGCGCGCGTCCAGCTCGCGCACGATCACGTCGGCGGCGACGGCCTCGCTGTCGATCAGCACGCCGTCGCAATCGCAGATCAGCACGTTCGTCCCGTGACCGGCCGCGCCTTTGCCGGCCGCGCTCATTTAACCGCCCCGAACGTGAGCCCGCGCACGAGCTGCTTCTGCGACAGCCAGCCGACGATCAGGATCGGCGCGACCGCGAGCAGCGAAGCGGCGGACAGCTTCGCCCAGAACAGGCCTTCAGGGCTCGAGTACGACGCGATGAACACGGTCAGCGGCGCGGCGTTCGAGCTCGACAGGTTGATGCTCCAGAACGCCTCGTTCCACGACAGGATCACGAGCAGCAGCGCGGTGGACGCAAGCCCCGGCAGCGCCATCGGCATCAGCAGGTAGACGATCTCCTGCCACGTCGACGCGCCGTCGATGCGCCCGGCCTCGAGGATGTCCTTCGGGATCTCGTTGAAGTACGTGAAGGTCATCCACACCGCGATCGGCAGGTTGATCAGCGTGTACACGATCACGAGACCCGACACGGTGTCGAGCAGCCCCGCGTTCTTCCACAGCAGGTAGATCGGCACGAGCACGCCGACCGACGGCATCATCTTCGTCGACAGCATCCACAGCAGCACTTTCTGCGTGCGGTGGTTCGGGAAGAACGCCATCGCGTAGGCCGCCGGCACCGCGAGGAGCAGCGAGATCGCCGTGACACCGGCCGAGATAAGCACCGAATTCCACGCGAACGCGAAGTAGTTGCTGCGCGCGAACACCTCGCGGAAGCTGTCGAGCGTCGGCATGAAGAACAGCGTCGACGCGTACGCCTGCTGCTCGGTCTTGAACGCGGTGATCGCCATCCAGAAGATCGGGAAGAACAGCAGCAGCGCGAGGAGCCACGCAAGCGCGCCCGGCAGCGCACGCCGCACGAGGTCGAGCGGAGCCGACGCACGCCGCCCTTCGAAAGTCAGGTCGCTCATTTCTCGTACTCCCCCTTCAGGTTGCGCGCGAGCATCCGCACCAGGAAGAACGACACGACGTTCGCGACCACGACGGCGATGATCCCGCCCGCGGACGCGAGGCCGACGTCGAACTGCTGCAGGCCGAGCGCGTAGATCAGGTACGACAGGTTGGTCGTCGCGTTGCCGGGGCCGCCGCCCGTCGTCGTGTAGATCTCCGCGAAGATCGACAGCAGGAAGATCGTCTCCATCATCACGACCACGGCGATCGCGCGCTTCAGGTGCGGCAGCGTGATGTAGAAGAACATCGCGATCGGGCCCGCACCGTCGATGCGCGCGGCTTCCTTCTGCTCCTGGTCGAGCGACTGGATCGCGGTGAACAGGATCAGGAACGCGAACGGCAGCCACTGCCACGCGACGATGATGATCACGGCGGTGAGCGGGTAGTCGGCGAACCAGTCGATCGGCGTCAACCCGAGCGCGCGCATCGCGTTCGCGACGAGCCCGTACACCGGATGCAGGATCATGTTCTTCCAGATCAGCGCGGCGACCGTCGGCATCACGAAGAACGGCGCGATCACGAGCAGGCGCGCCACGCCCTGCCCGTAGAACTTGCGGTCGAACAGCACGGCCATCAGCACGCCGCCGACCACGGTGATCGCGAGCACTGCGCCGATCAGCACGAGCGTGTGCCCGATCGCGGGCAGGAACGACGGATCGGTCGCGAGGAAGCGGTAGTTGTCGAACCCGGCAAAGCCCTTCACGTCCGGATTCAGCAGGTTGTAGCGCGAGAACGAATACCAGATCGTCATCGCGAGCGGAATCGACATCCACAGCAGCAGCACCGCGACGGACGGCGACACGAGCCAGCTCGCGCCGCCGCGCGCACGGCGCGGCGCGCCCGGCGGCGACGACGCTTCGCCGACCGACGGTGCATGGCTCAGGGGAAGACGTAAATGACGCATGATCGGAGTTCCTCCGGTTGACGCGCGGGCGTGAACGGCCGGCCCGCCTTGCTGCTTCTCCGGCCCGTGCCGCGCGCAACGGCGCGGCGCGGGCCGCGTGACTCCCCGCGTTACTTCCTGTAGCCGGCCTGACGCACCGCGCGGTCGGCGGCGGCCTGCCCGGCGGCGAGCGCCTGATCGACCGTCATCTGGCCGGCCACCGCGCCCGCGATCGCCTGCCCGACCACCGTGCCGAACGACTGGAATTCAGGAATCCCGACGTACTGCACGCCCGTGTACGGCACCTTCTTCAGCGACGGATCGTTCGGGTCGGCCGTCTCGATCGCCTTCAGCACGAAGTCGGAAAACGGCGCGGCGGCCTTGTACTCGGGGCGCTGGTAGGTCGACGCGCGCGTGCCCGGCGGCACCGACGCCCAGCCTTCGTCCTTGCCAACCATCTCGATGTACTGCTTCGACGTCGCCCACGCGATGAACTTGCGTGCGGCGTCCTGCTGCTTCGACGTCTTCGGCACGGCCAGCGCCCATGCCCACAGCCAGTGCGAACCCTTCGGCGTGACGGCGACCGGCGCGGCCGCGAAACCGATCTTGTCGGCGACCTGCGACTGCTGTTTGTTATAGAGCATCCCCGCCGCGACCGTCGCGTCGATCCACATCGCGCACTTGCCCGAGGCGGTCAGGGTCAGGTTCTCGTTGAAGCCGTTCGAGCTCGCTCCCGGCGGGCCGTCCTTCTTCAGCAGGTTCACGTAGAAATTGATGGCCTTCTTCCACTCCGGCGACGTGAGCTGCGCGTTCCAGTTCTCGTCGAACCAGCGCCCGCCGAACGTGTTCACGACCGTCGACACGTACGCCATGTTCTCGCCCCACCCGGCCTTGCCGCGCAAGCAGATGCCGTAGGTGCCCTTCGCCTTGTCGGTGAGCTTGTCCGCGAATTCGGCGATCTGGTCGTAGGTCGGCTGATCGGGCATCTTCAGCCCCTTCGCCGCGAACAGGTCCTTGCGGTAGAACGTCATCGAACTCTCGACGTAGAACGGCAGCGCATACAGCTGACCGTTGTACGACAGGCTGTCGCGCGCCGTCTTCACGATGTCGTTCAGGTCGTAGTCGGCGGGCAGGCCCGTCATCGGCGCGAGCCAGCCGCGCTTGCCCCACTGCGGCGTCTCGTACGTGCCGATCGCCATCACGTCGAACTGGCCGCTGCCGGTCGTGATGTCGGTCGTCGCGCGCTGGCGCAGCACGTTCTCCTCGAGGATCACCCAGTTCAGCTTGATGTCCGGGTTCGCCTTCTCGAACGCCGGCGACAGCTTCTTCAACTCGATCATGTCCGGGTTGTTCAGCGTCGCGATCGTCAGCGTGCCGGCGGACGCCGCGCACGCGGCCGTCGCGAGCGCGGCTGTAGCGAAGCAGCGTGCGGCGGCATCGAGCATCTTTCGTTGCATGGCATGTCTCCTGTGATTGTTCGAACTGTCGTCGGTGTTACGTACTGCGCATTGCGTGTTTCGTATTGCCTCGCTTCCTTCGCGGCCCGTCACGCCGGCCGCTGCATCCCGCACGCGCGCGCATAGTGCGCGATCACGTCGCGTATCCGGTGGCGCACCCATGCGCGCGGCTCTCTCGCGAGACCGCCCGCGCGGCACGCCGCGTACACGTCCGGCAGCCACTGCGCGACGAGCGTCTCGGGCACCGGCTGGCGCGCGAGGTTGTCGAACAGCTGCTCGACCGCCGCCGCGACGGCCGGCTGCAGCCAGTAGTAGCGGATCCGGTCGCTGTAGCTGAACTGGCGCGCGAGCCGCTGCTCGGTTTCGTCGCCGCGGTAATACGGCGCCCAGTGCTCGGGTTGCGCGCGCATCGCGGCGTCGACGACATCGCGCAGCCGCGAGCGCTGCGCGACGCCGTTGATCAGCGCGTCCTCGATGAAAGTGAGCGCGAACAGCGCCTCGCGCAACGCAAAGGTCAGCGCGGGCCCGACCTTCAGCACCGCGAAATGGTCGCGCACGAGCGCGGCGAGCGCGCCTTCGGTCTGGTAGTCGGTCGAATGCGCCTCGAACACGAGGCGCGGCGTGCGCAGGATGCTCGCGCCGAGCGACGCGGCCTTCGCACTGTCGTAGTCGAGCACGTGGCGATCGTCGAAATCGACGCCCGGCTGCGCGACGATCGCGATCACGCGCGTCCATGCGTCGTCGAGCCCGGCCGCCGCGAATGCGCTGCGATGCGCGTCCAGCGTCGCGGCGATGCTGTCGCTGCGCGTGACCGCGATCCGTGCGATCGCATCGCCGCCCGTGCCGCCGGCCACTTCGCCACCCGGCGTGGGCACCTCGGTGCCGATCACGTAGACGGGGGCAACGCCGGCGCGCGCCGCCGCGCCCTCGGCCGCGCGGCACAGCTCGGCCGCGCGGGCGGCGATCGTCCGGTCGTCCAGTCGCTCCGGATCGTCCGCGCATGCCATGCTCGCGTCGAGGTGAATCTTTTGGAACCCGGCTTCGACGTATGCGGCGACCATCGCGGCCGCTTCGCGCATCGCCTCGGCTGCGCGACGGTGCCGCCACGGGTTCGGGCCCAGATGGTCGCCGCCGAGCACGAGCGCCGACGGCGCGAGCCCGCAGCGCAGCGCGATCGCATCGACGTCGCGCCGAAAATCGGCGGGCGTCATGCCCGTGTAGCCGCCGAGATGATTCACCTGGTTGCAGGTCGCCTCGATCAGGAGCGGCGAGCCGTCCGCGCGCGCGGCCTCGCACGCGGCCTCCAGCACAAGCCGGTGCGCGCTGCAGATCGAATAGATGCCGCGCTGCGCATCCGCGCGGTTCGCGTCGAAGATCATCCGCAGCACGGTGTCGGCGTGCGCATTGCGCGGGCGTTCGGCGACGGAGTTCAGGCCGGACATGCGATACCTCGTTCGGTCAGGAAGCGGTCGATTTCGGTCGCGCTGCTGTTGCCCTCCATCGGGCCGCGCCGCGTGACCGCGATCGCACCGGCCGCGTTCGCGCGGCGCAGCGCGACATCGATCGGCAGGTCGGCGACGAGGCCCGCGACCAGCGTGCCGCCGAAGCAGTCGCCGGCGCCGGTCGGATCGAGTTCGTCGACCGGCCAGGCCGGCGCGTCCACCCGGCTCGCACGGTCGAACGCGGCGCTGCCCGCCGCGCCGCGCTTGAGCACGACGCGTTCGAGCAGCGGATGGGTGGCGAGCAGCCCCGCGATCGCGCGCTCGGCCGGCTGCGGTCCGCAGAAGAACGGCAGGTCGGCTTCACTCGGCAGAAACAGATGGCAAGCGGCGAGCATCGTGTCGAGCGCCGCGCGCATCGGACGGAAGCTCAGCATCTCGGGCCGAACGTTCGGGTCGAACGACACTTTCGCGCCGACGCGCGCCGCCTCGATCACGCCGCGCTGGACCGCCGCGATCGCCGATTCGCTCGTCAGCGACGAGCCCATCACGTGGAAGTAGCGGCAGCCGTCGAACATCGCGGTGTCGACGTCGGATGCGTCGACGCACGCGGCCGCGCTGGTCGACAGGCTGAACACGAAGCTGCGCGAGCCGTCGTCGCGATAGGCGACGAACGCGGTGCCGGTCGGACGCGCGACGCGGCGAATGCGCGTGATGTCGACGCCGTCGCGCTCGAGCCGCGCGACGATCGCGTCGCCGAACGCATCGCGGCCCACGCACCCCGCATACGCGACGCGCGCGCCGAGCCGCGCGGCCTGATCGGCGAAGATGGCCGGCGCACCGCTCGGAAACGGACCTGCGAACAGCCCCGGCGCGTCGAAGCCCTGCCCGCGCTCGGCGGCGACGAATTCCGCCAGCAGTTCGCCGGCAACGACGATCTCGGCCATCACGCGTGCCCTCGTGCGGCGGCGGCCGCGCGCGGCGCGCACGCCCGGGTTGCGGGTGCGAGCGGAACCATGTCAGCTCATCCAGTTGCCGCCGTCGACGTTCAGCGTCTGGGCGGTGATGTAGTCGGCATCGGCCGACGCGAGAAACAGCGCGGCGCCCGTCAGGTCGCCCGGCACGCCCATCCGGCCGAGCGGCACGGCTTCGCCCACGAGCCGCTTCTTCTCGCCGAGCGGCCGGTTCTCGTAGCGCGCGAACAGCGCATCGACCTGCTCCCACATCGGCGTGTCGACCACGCCCGGCGCGATGCCGTTCACGTTGATCCGGTGCGGCGCGAGCGCGAGCGCGGCCGATTGCGTGTAGCTGATCACCGCGGCCTTGGTCGCGCAGTAGTGCGAAACGAGCGCTTCGCCGCGACGCCCGGCCTGCGACGACATGTTGACGATCTTGCCGCCGCGGCCCTGCTCGACCATCCGTTGCGCGACGGCCTGCATCAGGAAGAACAATCCTTTCACGTTGACCGCGAACAACCGGTCGAACACGTCCCACGATTCGTCGAGGAGCGGGCGCATGTCGAACAGCGCCGCGTTGTTGAACAGGATGTCGACGCCGCCGAAGCGCTCGACGGCGGTCGAAACGATGCGCTCGATGTCGTCGCGGCGCGTGACGTCCGCGGTGACGGCCACCGCGCGGCCCGGGTTCGCCTCGATCAGCCGTGCGAGCGACCCGCCCGCGGGCTTCACGTCGACCAGCACGCAGCGCGCGCCTTCGTCCAGATAGCGTTGCGCGACCGCTTCGCCGATGCCGCTTGCCGCGCCCGTCAGGATCGCGACCTTGTCTTCCAGTCTCACTGGTTGTCTCCGGTTCGTTCTGCTGTACGAAGGCCGCGAGGTGAGCGAACGCTCGCCAGCCGATCAATTGCTCTGTTGTTGGTCGAATGATCGGATACGCGATTCATGCTGTCAAGGCGACGCGACGGCTTTCGATGATGCGCTGCGGCATGCTCGCGCCGGGCATCGAGTGGAGAACCACGTCCGGCAAGGCGCGGCGCCTCGGGTGCGGCGCGGCTGAAACGGCGGTGAAGGGGACGGAGCCGGTGCGCGGGAGGAATTCGGGCTGCACGTCGGAAAGATACGTTATATCATCGCGATACTTCGTTACATTGCCTGCTTCACGCCATGGCCACCTCATCGCCCATCGACGCCCGGCTGTCCCGGGCCGACGCATTCGCCGCCGAGCACGGGCTCGCGTGGACGCCGTTGCGCCGCCAGGTCTACGAACGCGTGCTGGCCGCGCAGCGTCCGATCGGCGCATACGACCTGCTCGCCGAGCTCGAGCCGCAGCGCGGCCGCGTGCCGCCGACGACCGTCTATCGCGCGCTGGATTTCCTCGTCGAGCACGGCTTCATCCACCGGATCGAATCGAAGAACGCGTTCTTCGCGTGCTGCGAGATCGGCGTGCCGCACGAAGGCCAGTTCCTGATCTGCGACGCGTGCGGCGAGACCGTCGAGATTCCGGGCAGCGACCTCGCGAAACAGCTGTCGGCGAGCGCGCCCGCGCACGGGTTCGAAGTCCACCACCAGGTCGTCGAGCTGAACGGCCTGTGCGGACACTGCAAGGGCAAGCCCGCGCCACGCTGACGTTGCATCCCGCGGCGCATGGTGCCGCCCCTTCCAACGAGGAGTTTCATGTCCATTTCCCTGAAGCGCGCGCCGCGGCGCGCCCTGCCGCTTGCCCGTCTGTTTGCCGCCGCGGCCGCCGCGCTGTCGATTGCCGCCCCCGCCCTCGCGCAGGCCGCGACCGTCAACGTGGTCGCCGCCGAGAATTTCTATGGCGACGTCGCATCGCAGATCGGCGGCCGCCACGTCGCGGTGACCAGCATCCTCAGCAATCCCGACCAGGATCCGCACCTGTTCGAAGCGAGCCCGAAGACCGCACGCGCACTGCAGCACGCGCAGGTCGTGATCTACAACGGCGCGGACTACGATCCGTGGATGGGCAAGCTGCTCGGCGCGTCGAAGCAGGCGAAGCGCACGACGATCGTCGTCGCGGATCTCGTCGGCAAGAAGGCCGGCGACAACCCGCACCTGTGGTACGACCCGGCGACCATGCCGGCCGCCGCGCGCGCGATCGCGGCCGAGCTCGGCCGTGCCGACCCGGCGAACAAGGCCGACTACGACGCGAACCTGCAGAAGTTCGTCGCGTCGCTGAAGCCCGTCGACGACAAGGTCGCCGCGCTGCGCGCGCAATACAAGGGCGTGCCGGTCACGGCCACCGAGCCGGTGTTCGGCTACATGTCCGACGCGATCGGCCTCGACATGCGCAACCAGCGCTTCCAGCTCGCGACGATGAACGACACCGAAGCCAGCGCGCAGGACGTCGCCGCGTTCGAGAACGACCTGCGCAAGAAGCAGGTGCGCGTGCTGATCTACAACAGCCAGGCCGAAGCGCCGATGACCAAGCGCCTGCTGAAGATCGCGCGCGAAGGCGGCGTGCCGAGCGTGAGCGTCACCGAGACGCAGCCGGCCGGCAAGACCTTCCAGCAATGGATGGCCGGCCAGCTCGACGCGCTCGCGGCCGCGCTTTCCGCCAGCAAGAAATGACCCGCGCAACGACATGACTGCCACTCCCCACGCACTCGCACTCGATCGCGTCACGCTTGAACTGGGCGGCCGCACGATCCTGCGCGACGTGAGCTTCTCGATCGAACCGGGCGAATTCGTCGGCGTGCTCGGGCCGAATGGCGCGGGCAAGACGACGCTGATGCGCGCGGTGCTCGGTCTCGTTCCCGTCACGGGCGGCACGCTGTCGGTCGGCGGCGTGCCGGTCGCGCGCGGCAACGCGTCGATCGGCTACATGCCGCAGATCAGGAGCGGGCTCGCGAATCGCCGGATGCGCGGCTACGACTTCGTCGCGATGGCCGCCGACGGCCATCGCTGGGGGCTGCCGCACATCAACGCCGCGACGCGACGCGACGTCGACCGCGTGCTCGACCTCGTCGGCGGCCCGACGCTCGCGCGCCGGCCGCTGTCGGAGCTGTCGGGCGGCGAGCGGCAGCGCCTGCTGCTCGCGCAGTGCCTGCTCGGCAGCCCCAAGCTGCTGCTGCTCGACGAGCCGCTGATCAGCCTCGACCCGAACCACCAGCGCGGCGTCGTCGAACTCGTGCGCAACGTGCAGCGCGAGCTCGGCATCACCGTGCTGTTTTCCGCGCACGAACTGAATCCGCTGCTGAACGCGCTCGATCGCGTGCTGTATCTCGGCAACGGCGTCGCGGCGCTCGGCACCGTCGACGAGGTGATCACCAAGCCCGTGCTGTCGGGGCTCTACGGTTCGCCGATCGACGTGATGCGCGTGAACGGCAAGATCTTCGTGATGTCGGGCGACGTCGAAATCGAAAAGCACGATCACGAACACGAGGACGACGACGGCCACTCGCACGGCGGTGGCGGCGGCCACGGCGATCATCACCACGGACACGCTCATTCCGGGCATTCCCACGATGTTTGAATACGACTTCATGATCAACGCGTTCGCCGCGTCAGGGATCGTCGCGGTGCTCGCGGGCATCGTCGGCTACTTCCTGGTGCTGCGCGGACAGACCTTCGCCGGCCATGCGCTGTCGCACGTCGGCTTCACCGGCGCGACGGGCGCGGTGCTGCTGGGTATCTCGCCGATCTGGGGGATGGTCGGCTTCACGCTCGCGGCCGGGATCGGCATGGGCGCGCTCGGCGAACGGCTCGCGGGCCGTGACGTCGCGATCGGCGTGATCCTGTCGGGCGCGCTCGGATTCGGCCTGCTGTTCCTGCACTTCTTCACGTCGTTCGCGACGCAAGTCACCGCACTGCTGTTCGGCAACGTGCTCGCGGTCAGCCACGACACGCTCGCGGTGCTGGCCGGCATCGGCGCGGTGAGCCTCGTCGCGCTCGCGCTGATCGCGCGCCCGCTGCTGTTCGCGTCGCTGCAGCCCGAACTGGCCGAAGCCAAGGGCGTGTCGCTTCGCACGGTGTCGATGCTGTTCCTCGCGGTATGCGCGCTCGCGGTGGCCGCGGCCACGCAGATCGTCGGCGTGCTTCTCGTGTTCACGCTGCTGGTCGGGCCGGCTGCGGCCGCGCAGAACGTATCGACGCGGCTGTCGACCGGCGTGCTGCTCGCCGCGCTGTTCGCGCTGTTCGAAGCGTGGGCCGGCATCGCGCTCGCGTATCACACCGACTGGCCGACGAGCTTCTGGATCACCGCGCTGTCGGCGCTCGTGTATGGGGCGAGCCTGTTGCGGCGACGCACATGACGGTCGGCCGGCTCTCGGCAAGCCGCGTAACCTCGGATGTCGACGCACCCGATATTTTCAGACCGGTCTGATCGCGCGCGCCGCATTGGCCATGGCAGCATGTTTAGCCTCCACTTCGACTGAACCATGCCTGCCATGCTCGAATGCACATTCGAACTGAACGATCAGGACATGAGTCGCCTGCAATGCGGCGCCATGTCCTTTCCCGCCTTTTCGGGCAGCGCGCGTCACTGCAATCGCCGCTCGTCGTCGTGCCTCGCTGGCGAAGGTGCCATTCCGCCAGGTCGTTACTACATCGTTGATCGGCCAACCGGCGGTATGCTGGGCCCGCTGCGAGAACTATTCAGCGACAGAAGAGACTGGTTTGCGCTCTACGCCGCCGACGACAGCATCGACGATTACGTACTTTGCGACGACGTCAGGCGCGGCAACTTCCGGCTTCACCCCAAAGGCGTGCAGGGAATCAGCCGTGGATGCGTAACCATCGAATCGACGATCGATTACGCGCGGCTGAGAGACTTGCTGATCGCGCAGAAGCCGGTTCCGATCCCCGGTTCCTCCGCGCAGGCATACGGCACGATTGCAGTCAAATGAAGCGAGTCGCGTACCGAGCCGCAGTCATCGCATGGGCGCTCGTGGCATCCGTGTCGCTGGCAAGGCTGTGCCTCACTCACGAATCGTTCGCACTACCGATTCCCGAGCGCACGTGGGCCTGGCTCTTCACGCACGTTCCCGGATTCTGGGACGGCGAGGCAGGCGATGATCTCGTCATCGTCGTGCATTGGCTGATAGCGCTTGCGGTGG